>JBBQUB010000058.1:0-13637 GCA_038212865.1 Actinomycetales bacterium | reverse complement strand
TGGTCAGGTACTCGCGAAGCTCCCGCAAGGGCAGGGGGGCGTTGAGCCGGAAGTGGACCAGGTCGAAGGTTCTCAACGGTGCCTTCGCCCAACCGTCGGCTTCGGGAACGCCACCGAAGATCACCGGTCGGCGAGCCCGGTCCCGGGCGGGCTGAGCCGCAGCGGGCTGTTCCAGAACAAGGTCGGAGACTTTGGGGTCGTCCACAACAGTCAGCATGAGTGCGCGGGCTCGGCCTGAGGGACGGTCCAGGCAGTGTGGGCTCCAACGGCCGGACGAGCTGGGACTGACCCGGCTGACCCGGCTGACCCGGTTGACCCGGCTGACTCGGCTGACCCGGCTGACTCGGTTGACTCGGCTGACCCGGCCGCGATAACTGACGCCAGGAGGTCACGTTCTTCGTCAGTGGGGGTGCCGCTGAGGTACTGCGGCCAGAAGTTGGCCAGGTTGGTCGACAAGGACCGCACGAACTCGTATGCGGCCAGGACGTTCTCTGGGCGTGCCTTGATCTTGAAGGAGTCTCCGAGGTTCACCCCGATGATGATCCGGACGGTACGCGGGTCAGATCCGATGCCCACGATCTCCACGGCAGCGCCAGGATGAGACCGGATGTGCCGGTCCAGGCGGGTCAGGCACGTGTTGACGGTTCCGGGAGTGGCCCGAAGCTGCAGGTACATCCAGAAATCCGATCCGGTGTCGCCGCTTTCGGGAAGGGCGTGCCCCGTGTCGGGCACGCAGAACCGACCCGCTGGGAGACCCGCGATGCTGGGGCTGGCCTGGCTGGTCATCAGAGTCCTTCCAAGGTGACGAAGCTTGCCTTCACATCCCCATCGGCCTCGGTCACCAAATACTGAGAGTCAGATAGCGCCCTTTTTGGCCCGTTGTTGGCCACGTGCCGAAGGCAACCCGCCGATACCGCTCCGCCGGGGCGCTTTCCACCTGTTTGGTTGATCCTGCTCGGCACTCATCAGCCGATAGACCTGCTTGCCCCCCCGGAAAAAGGAGCTCACCGCAATGGCGCCTCACCCGCTTCGCCCCGATGTGACATCGGTCGGCACCCGCAACTTTGAGAAGCTGATCACCCTTGCCGCCCGACCCCATGGCAACAGGTCGGCCACCCGGCAGATGGCGGACGCGTTCGCGGCCCTGCTCTCCGAGGTCACCCCCGCCCACCGCGAAGTGCTCTCCTCGGCCATGACCCACAGTGCGGCGGCACCCGGCAGGTCCAGATCGTGGTCGTTCCCGGCGGGGATCACCGGTGGTCCGGACGCGTGCCAGAAGTGGGTGTCCCTGGTCCTGCTGGACTGCGTGGACGCCATCAGTGACCAGCTGGCCGGGGATCATTCGCTCGCGGAACGCCAGGACTGGACGCGTCGACTTCGCCTGTACGTCAAGGGTGCCGACAGCTTCCCGATCCCCCTGGAATGACTGACACCCAATTGTCCCGAAACAAGGACTTGGCCGGACAGCGACCCATACGCTGCTGGTGACGGACGGACTCAAAGGAGGGTCACATCATGGCGGCCACAATTGCGCCAGGGAAGACGGCACCGGCAGAGACCGGCAAAGTCACAAGACCGGTTCGGACCGGCAGAGCCACACGACCGGTTCGCCAGGTCTGCACCAGGTCCCCCGACATTCAGACGGACGAGCGGCTCATCCCTGACACGCTCGCGGACTGCCACGACGTCAAGGACCTCTGGTCTTACTACAAGGCCACCGCCGACCCCTACGCTCGAGAACGACTGATCCTGCACTACGCCCCCCTGGTCAAGTTCGTAGCCGGACGCGTCAGGTCCGGACTGCCCAGCAGCATCGACCAGGGCGACCTGATCAGCGACGGGATGTTCGGCCTGTTCGACGCCATCGAGAGGTTCGACCCGCATCGGGCCAACAAATTCGAGACGTACGCAATTCAGCGGGTCAAGGGCGCGATCTACGACCGGCTCAGAACCCTCGACTGGGTCCCCCGTTCGGTCCGCACCAAGATGAAGGCAGTTGACCGGGCTCATCAGGTCCTGGAAGCCCAACTGCAGCGGAACCCGACCGACAATGAGGTCGCCGAGCAGTCCGGGCTGACCATGCGCGAGCTCCGAGGCGTCTACAAACGAGCGTCCAGCACGTCGGTCCTGTCCCTGGACGAGCACATCGGCTATCCCGGCAGCACGTCGACTCTGGGCGAGATGCTCGAAGTCGGTGAGCCGTCAGGCCCCAGCGACCAGGTCGAAGACGCCGAGCTCAAGCGCGAGCTGCGCAAGGCCGTCCGCGAGCTGCCTGAGAAGGACCGGATCGTCATCACCCTTTACTACTTCGAGGGCCTGACGCTGTCCGAGATCGGACGGGTGCTGGGCGTGACCGAGAGCCGAGCCTGCCAGCTTCACGGCCGGGCAAACGCCAACCTGAAGGCCCACATGCAGGCGCGCCTCTGACCGTTGCGTGCGTTCCCGAGCCGATCCTTGATCGGCTTGGGCGACGACCTGGCCGGCGGCGTAAAACTTGTTGTCCTCAAGGCCTCAAGTCCGCCATATCGATTGTCGATGCGAAGTGGGTACGCATCGATAGTCGAGATGGGGGTTGTGTCATGGTGATGGTTTTGGAACCTCAGAGCAAGGCCGCCGGCTGGGGAAAAGCAGTCATCGTTGGCGTGGCGATCGTCGGCGCGTGGCTCGCGATCGGCGCGGGCTTGGTCGTCGCCGTCTCCGGTGCCGGTCAGGTTCCCGTCCGTCTCAGCGAGGCGGCTCCGGCGTCTTCGGATGTCGTGCTGCCCTGCGTTAAGGGGTGGTCGATTGACGGCATCAGCGGGTGTGAACCAGCCGCCCCAGCCGCGCAATGGCAAGGCGGAGCGGCTCTTCCCGTGGGCCACTCCGGTGGACTGGTTACTTTCGTCTTCGAGGCCGGCCCGGTGGCCTCGGTCCTGGCGTTGGCGCCGAGATGGACCGGATTGGTCGGGGGCGGCCTCGTCGTGCTCCTCCTCTTGCCGGTTGTCAGGAGCACCGCCTCGGGCCGGCTGTTCGAAAGGGCAAACGCTCGGCGCCTGGCTATCACGGCCGGGACCGTTGTGGCAGCCTGGATCCTGGCGAGCGCAGGCCCGGCGCTGGCGGCCTCCTCGTTCATCGGGCTCACGGAAGAGATGACGATCTACGGCGGACGCGACGGCTTTCCGATGCCCCACGGCTGGTTGACCTACGACCCGCGCATCACCTGGTGGCCTCTGCTCATCGCCGCCCTGCTGGGGATCTTGGCCATCGCGACTCGCAGCGGCGCACGGCTGGCCACGGACACCAAAGGCCTCGTGTGAACCAGCGCGACGACAACGGCACGCACCGAGTGGTCAGCCACCTCGCGGACCTGCTCGAATCTCGCCAGATGACACTCGTCCAGCTCGCGACCCTGACCGGAATCACAGTCGCCAACCTCTCAGTGCTGAAGAACGACCACGCAAGAGCCATCAGGTTCACGACTCTCACGGCCATCTGCGATGCGCTCGGATGCCAACCCGGGGACGTCCTCGAGGTTCAGCTCAGGCCAGTGAAGCTCAGGTACCAGTCCCACAGCTGAGAGCCGAAAAGCAGCCCGGACATGGCCCCGAGCAGCATGAACGGGCCGTGCGGGATCTTGGCCCTGCGGCCATGGGACCCGGACAGCAGCAGCCCGGCGCCGATCACCCCGCCGATCACGAACCCACCCATCAGCCCGACCAGGGTGGCACCCCACCCGAACCATCCAAGAGCTGCGCCCAGGACCGGGGCCAGCTTGACGTCACCGAATCCCATGCCGCGTCCCAGGGTCGCGTAGAAGATCGCCGCATAGAGGCCGCCGAAGACCAGCGCACCCCACCCGGCGCCGGCCAGATGGCCAACGGCTCCGTCGGAGAACAAGGCAGCCAACCCGAGGCCGAGCACGGTGACCCCCCAGGACGGCAGGACGATCGCGTCGGGCAGGCGTTTGTGGTCGATGTCGATGAGGAACAGCGCGGTGCCCGCCGCGGCCAGGTAAAGCCAGAGGGGCAGGACGAAGGTGAACCCGACCCTCCATGCCATCAGGACGAACAGGGCGCCCACGGCGGCTTCCACGATCGGGTACCGGACGGAGATTCGGGAACGGCAGCCCGAGCACTTACCGCGCAGCGCCAACCAGGACAGGACGGGGACGTTCTCCAGTGCGCTGATCTCATGACCGCACGCGGGGCATGCCGAACCTGGACGGATCACGGACAGACCTTGGGGTACCCGCCAGATGACCACGTTCACGAAAGAACCGATCAGCAAACCGAGGACTCCAACGAACACGTACAGGGCTGGCGTCAGCGCACTCAGTTCCGCGGGGGTCACATCGTGGTTATCGGCCCAACGGGTCCGAGTCAGAACCTCCCGAGCGAGGGTATGCCGGCTGCTCACCATCGCCGTGAAACTCGGCCAGCATGGTCGCGTCCGACGACGCGGGGGGCAATTCAGCGCCGGTCAGAGCTCGAGGAGCATTCGGAGGACTACCTCCAGCTGGTGCACCACCCGAACATCGGCCGACCCGTATCGGATGACCATCCGCCCCTGTGAAACAGACTTGACGTCCTCCGCCTTGGCGTATGAGGTGTGAGCCAAACCGCTCTGGCCGGTCTCGATCTCCACGTGAGACGGCAAGCCCCACCGGGTGCTCGTCACCGGGACCACGATGACCAAGGAGGCTGCCGAGTCATTGAGGTGGTCGGAGGACATGACCACGGCCGGCCGTTTCCGACCTTGTTCATGTCCGACCGGTTCACCGAAGTCAACGAGCCAAAGGTCGCCGCGTCGGGGGGTGGCCGGGATCACTCCAGGCCGTCCTTGAGCACTCCTTCTTGGTTTTCCCGATCCAACGTCAGCGCTTCTCGGCGCCGAGGATCCTGGTCAATATTCTCGTATGCGGCGTGGAACGCCTTCCAGAACCACCGCTCCTCGAGAGCCGAGAGTGCGTCAACGATCAGAGCCGCCCTGGTCTGGTGCGTCTGTTCTGCCAGTTGGTCGAGTTTGGCCTTTGCTTCGTCCGGGATGCGCACCAGTGCACTCATAGCCGAAGTTTACAATGGAGTAAACCCAGGTGTATATGCCAAGACGAGTGGGCTGCATACCGCTTGCGCTTGCTGGTGTGATTCTTAGGCGTTCCCCGATCAAACAGTGAAAGCATTGCAAGCAGAGCGAATGAGGAGGAGCGGATGGCCACGTTGATGATTCGAGACCTGGACGAGGACGCTTCGAACCGCATCCGATCGCGGCGCCATGTCGAAGCGCTACACTTTGGCGATATGGCGATCGAGACGAGTACGATCCGGGTGACCCGCAAGACGCGCGATCTCCTCGCTGGGCAGGCGCGCGAGCGTGGGCTGTCGGTCGCGGCGCTGCTCGCCGAGATTGCCGAAGAGCGCCGCCGCGACGCTATCTGGCGCTCGGAGCACGAGGCCAACCGCATCGATGAGCAAAGTCCAGACACCCAAGCCGAGCTCCGCGAGTGGGAAGGCACCCTCGAGGATGGACTCGACTAGCGCGCCACGCCGCGGGGACGTCTGGCTGGTGGCACTGGGCGCGGGTCGTGCCGGCGAGCCGGGCAAGACTCGGCCGGCGATCGTGATCTCCGTGGACGAACTGAGCACCGGCGCGCCGGGAGAAATGATCGTCGTCATTCCCTTGTCCAGCTCGCAGGCTCCGTCGGCGCTCCGTATCGAGATCGAGATCGAGGCCTCGGCCGGCATCGAGCGTCCGAGCCGCGCCATCTGCAGGGCGGTCAGAGCCGTTGTCCGCTCGCGGCTCGTCAGCCGGGTCGGACGCGTCACCCCGGCAAACATGGAGCAGGTCGAAACTGCCCTGGCCCTGATCCTCGGACTCGAACACGGAGCTTCGGCCAGATAGGGATCGTTCGCCAAGCTCGGAGAGGGACTACCAAAGCCCGGAACCGTGACTATAATTCGGGTCATGACCACGACTACTTCGCTCGCGAACGTCAAAGCACACCTTTCTGCGATCGTTGGATCGGTCCACGACACCCACGAGCGCGTCGTCATCACCCGCAATGGAGAGCCGGCCGCAGTCCTGATTTCCCCCGACGACCTCGAGTCGCTGGAGCAGACCCTGGACATCTTGTCCCGGCCCGCGCTCATCAAGCAGATCCGGGAGAGTCTTGACGAGCTGGGTGGCGAGGGCGCCAAGACGCTGTCCAAGGAAGAGGCGCTGGCTCTCATCCAGCACTCGTGACCGGCGAGCCGTTCGATATCGCCTGGACAGCAACGTCCCGTCGGGCACTGGCCCGGCTCCCGGAGAAGGTGGGCACCGCGGTCGTCGAACTCTGCTACGGGCCACTGGCCGAAAACCCGGCGAGGTTGGGCAAACCCCTGAGGTTCGAGCTCGAAGGACTGCACTGCGCGCGGCGGGGCGACTACCGCATCATCTACCGCATCGACTCCGGAAGGCATCGCGTCGAGATCGTTGGCATCGAACACCGCTCAGACGCCTACCGGCCCCGCTGACACCGCGAGCACGTCCAGCTGGGCCAAGCAGTATGCCGCCCGCTCACGGTGAGCGGACGGCATACCGCCATTTGCTGGTGCTGTTTATGTCAAGACGCGGGCGGGGCTCAGTAGCGGTAGGCATCCGCCTTGTAGGGCCCGGCCACGTCGACACCGAGGTACTCGGCCTGGATCTTGGTCAGCTCGGTGAGGCGCACGCCCAAGGCGTCCAGGTGCAGCCGGGCGACCTTCTCGTCCAGGTACTTGGGCAGCACATAGACCTCGTTCTTGTAGTCTCCCGGCTTGGTCCACAGCTCGATCTGGGCCATCGTCTGGTTGGTGAACGAGTTCGACATCACGAAGCTCGGGTGGCCGGTCGCGTTGCCGAGGTTGAGCAGACGCCCCTCGGACAGCACGATGACCGAGTGTGAGCTGGTCGCGCCATCATCATTGAACGTCCACTCGTGGACCTGGCCCTTGATCTCGGTCTTGGTGATGCCGGGGATCTTGGCCAGCCCGGCCATGTCGATCTCGTTGTCGAAGTGGCCGATGTTGCCGACGATGGCTTTGTCCTTCATCCGGGCAATCTGCTCGGCGGTCAGGACGTTGAAGCAGCCGGTCGCGGTCACGAAGATGTCGGCAGTGGCGATGACGTCGTCCATCGTGGCGACCTGGTATCCGTCCATCGCGGCCTGCAGCGCGCAGATCGGGTCGATCTCGGTGACGATGACGCGAGCGCCCTGGCCGCGCAGCGACTCGGCGCAGCCCTTGCCCACGTCGCCATAGCCGGCCACGACGGCGACCTTGCCGCCGATCAGGACGTCGGTGGCGCGGTTGAGGCCGTCGATCAGCGAGTGGCGGACGCCGTACTTGTTGTCGAACTTGGACTTGGTGACCGAGTCGTTGACGTTGATCGCCGGGAAGAGCAGCCCGCCGGCCCGCTGCATCTCATAGAGACGGTGGACCCCGGTCGTGGTCTCCTCGGTGACGCCCCTGATCCCGGCGGCGGTGGTGGTCCACTTCGTGGGGTCCGCAGCCATCGAGTTGCGGACGAGCTCCAAGACGACCTGGAAGTCCTCGGGGTCGCCCTCCTGCGCCGTGGGAACGACGCCGGCGCCCTCCCACTTCGTGCCGTTGTGGATCAGCAGCGTGGCGTCGCCGCCGTCGTCCAGGATCATGTTCGGGCCGGTGCTGCCGTCTGCGTCGGCCGGCCAGGTCAGGATCTGCTCGGTGCACCACCAGTACTCCGGCAGCGTCTCGTCCTTCCAGGCGAAGACCGGCACACCCTGCAGGTCCTCGGGGCTGCCATGAGGGCCCACGACGGCGGCCGCGGCGGCCTCGTCCTGGGTCGAGTAGATGTTGCACGACGCCCAGCGGACCTGCGCGCCGAGCGCGGTGAGGGTCTCGATGAGCACGGCGGTCTGCACGGTCATGTGCAGTGAGCCGGCGATCCTGGCGCCCTTGAGGGGCTGACTGGCGGCAAACTCAGCGCGCAGGGCCATCAGACCGGGCATCTCGTGCTCGGCCAGCCGCAGCTGGTGACGGCCGGCCTCGGCGAGGGCCAGGTCGCGAACCTTGTAGTCAAAAGGCATAGCGGAAAACTCCTTGAGTCATGGGTTAGCTGACCCGGCGTAGCCCATCTGGGCGCTTCGTGGGTCATCACCCACGCCGGCAGTGCGCCCAAGTCTACCGGATCCCGCGGGGAGTATGCCGGGCCCGATCCTTGTCCTGTATGCCGGGCCCGATCCTTGTCCTGTATGCCGTGCCCGACCATCGGCCCGCCCGCTGGCCGATGCGGGCATTGAGAATGAGTATGGACGGCCCGCCGCGCAGGTCCGGCGCGTGGCAGGCGGGGCCGGGGCAACGGCTACGATCGACCCCGTGCCAGCCTCGTACTTCGCCCAGCTCACGCCCATGGACTGACGAGATCTCGGTCATCGGCGACGACGCGCGGATCCTGATCGTGTGCACCGGCAACATCTGCCGGTCACCGTTCATCGAGAGACTCCTGCAACACCTGCTGGACGAGCGCCGGCCGGGATCGGGGTCGTCGGACGAGAACCGGCCAGGGCCAAGGTCAATTCGCGTCAGCAGCGCCGGCACGAGGGCGCTCACCGGTTGGGCCATGGACGAGCGGGCCGCCCAGCAGCTGGTCGCCCACGGCGGCAATCCGGCCGGGTTCACGGCGCGAGAACTTACCCCCGAGCTCATCGCCGGGTCCGATCTGGTTCTGACCGCCACCCGCGCGCACCGCGGCAAGGTGGCCACGATGTATCCCAAGGCGTTGCGCCAGGTGGTCACCTTCCGCGACTTCGCCGATCGTGTGGCAGGGATCGACGGGCTCACCGCCCGTGTCACCAACGCGGATCCGCGCGTGTGGGTCGCTCAGGTGACCGAGAAAGCCGCCGCGAGTCGCGGCCTCAAACCCCCGCTCGAGCCTGCGCAGGCCGATATCGTCGACCCGTTCGGACGAGAGGACGAGGTGTTCGCCACCATGGCACAACAGGTCGTCGCGTCGATGCCTGCCATCGTGCGCGCTCTGGCCGGCTGACATGGGCGTCTTCAACGGCTCCGGACGCGGCGCCACGGCTGGCCTCGTCGGACTGATGGTCCTCACCGTCGTCCTGGTCGGCTGGGCGCTGAAGTCCAACGACGCCAACCCGATTGGCTCGCCATCGGCCCCAACAGCCTCCGCAGCCGCGACCGCGGGCCGTTCGTCGACGCCTTCGCCCACGCCGTCGCCCAGGCCATCAACAACAGCGACAGCGACCGGCACCCCCACCGCCACGGCCCCAGCGGCCCCGCTGCAGACCATCCTGGTCGCTCTGGATAACCGGCGGGCCTGGCGCATCGCCGTCGGCTCCTGCGCCTCCGGCGGCGCGAAGATTGAGACGACCGCCGATGGCGGCGCGACCTGGGCCGATGCCAAGACGCCCCTGCAGACGATCGTCCGGGTGCGACCCACAGATGGCCAGACGGCGTTCGTCGTCGGCGCCGACACGAGCTGTGCGGCCGAGCTCAAAACTACGAGCGACGCTGGTGCGACTTGGGGTTCAGACAGCGCGGTCGGTAGCGCATGGTTCCGCGACCCCACTGACCCCGTGGCCGTCAGGGCCCCCGGCCCGGCCACCTCGGAGCCCTGCGGTCGGCGCGAAGTCCTGGACCTGGCCGTCCTCTCGGTAGAGTCCGCCCGGGCGCTGTGCGCCGACGGCCTGGTCCGCTCAACGACGGACACCGGTGCGTCATGGACCGACTCGGGCAGGGTCAGCGGTGCTGTGGCCCTGGCCGTGCGCTCGGCCAGCCCCGCGCAGACTTATGTCGCACTCCTGGACGCCCCGGGCTGCGCCGGTGTCCAGGTCCGGCAGGTCGGCCAGAGCACGCCGACCTCGTGCGTCTCGACGCCAGCCCCCAAGGACCCCGGCCAGATTGCGCTGTCGCTGGTCGACGGCGGCGGCTGGCTGAGCGTCGGCGACGCCACGATGCGTTCGACCGACAAGCTGGCCACCTGGACCACTTCCTGACGCAAGCGTCGCCCGCAAGCGCAATTCCCCCGCTGTATGCCGGGTGCCAGGCCGGCGATTCACCTCACGGAGGTCCCACTCGGGGGTTCAACCCTCAAGAATCAATACCAAGATCGGCTCGCACCGCGGCGACGATGTTGGTCGCGTTGACGAGGTCGCTGGCGAGCTCCTGTTCCCCGACAATGAGGTCGCGGTACTCCGTGGCGTTGCGCTTGGACCTCATTCGTTGGAACTTTCCGACACTTCCGGTGGGGTCCGGCACGCTCTCGGCCAGATAGATTCCGACGGCTTCGTGAGCGCCCGGTTTGTTCGTTGATGCGCGAATCCCGCCGGCTAGCATGTGCGCCGAGGCGGCCTTTCTGGCCGCGTCATACAGGGCCGTGTATGCCACTTCGTTGTCTTTCCCGAGCAGCATCTGTGCGGTGGCAAGGTGCTGCTCGGCTTTGGCAATCCGCAACAATGCGGAACTCCGATCGGGCGCAACGCGTTCGAGGCGACCGAAGGCCAGTAAGGCCTCGACCGAAAGAGCCATCAGATCTCCTGACGTTGCGTCGACTTGGTGCGAGGACCCATGTCCAGCCTGACGAGCGGGCTCCGGCGTAGCTGTTCAATGAACCCTTCGCTGGATGCTTCCCACTCGCGCTGGGAAAGGATGGTCGGGTTAACCTCACGACCTAGCCGGGCCGAAGCCTTCTCTGCCACGTCGTAGACCGCGTCGACCTGCGGCGTCCCGACCACAAGAAGGTCGATGTCCCCCGGTGGCGCACCCGCTTCTCCCGCGTAACGGCGTGCCCAGGACCCGTAGATGAATGCGGACTCGATCCCCAAGACAACGCCAAGGCCCGACTCGAGGACTGGCTTTGGCCCCACAGACTTGAGCAGAAGGCTCTGCAACTCAGGAAAGATTGCGGAGTCGACATCGGCCGACACCTGCCGGTTGTTGCGAGACCCTCCCACTCGCAGGATCCCGGCCTCACTCAGGCGCGCCACTTCCCTCGATGCCGAGGGCTGTGGAACGCCCGTCGCGAGGGAGAGCTCGGTGATGGTCCAAGCACGTTCGGGCGCGAGTAGAAGGGCAGCCAGCAGGCGCAGTTGGTTCTCACTTCGCAGTAGAGGCAGCAGGGCAGGGCGTCGTTCACTCACATTATGAATATAACTTCTCGTAGTGTGAATATCAACCAGCCCAGATGCCGACCGCCCGCACTGCCTCGGGTCTCGCCGTGCGCCCGAGGCTGCGCGTCAGGAAGTGGCCTGGTCACGTTCCTTGGCGCGCTTGCGCGGGGAGTCCGGGGCGTAGCCGCTGTAGTAGTAATAAGCGTCGGGGCCCTTGGTCGGCACCCTGTTGACGACCAGCCCGAGGACCCGGCCCTTGACCGCTTCCAGGGACTGCAGCGACCGGGTCAGGTTGTCGCGGTCGACCAGTCCAACGCCGACCACCACGACGGTCCCGCCTGCGATGGTGCTCAGGACGGCAGCGTCGGTCACGGGCAGCAGCGGAGGGGCGTCGATGATCACGACGTCGAAGCGCGACTCCAGGTCGCGCAGGGTCTTTTCCATGGCGGCAGAGCCGAGCAGCTCGCTGGGGTTCGGCGGAATCGGACCGGCGCCCAGGACATAGAGGCCGGCATCGGCGAACTTCTGCAGCGCGTCGCTGAGGTTGGCCTGGCCGATCAGCACATTGGTCAGGCCGACGGATCCGTCCAGGCCCATGTACTCCAGCAGCCGTGGCCGGCGCAGGTCTCCCTCGACGACGCAGACGCGAGCGCCGCTGGCAGCCATGGTGATTGCGAGGTTCGCCGCCGTCGTCGACTTGCCCTCACCGGGAACGGAAGAGGTGAAGACGATGGAGCGCGGGTGGTTGGCGGCGTCGACGAACTGCAGGTTCGTGCGCAGCGTCCGGAACGCCTCAGCGCGGGGGCCGTGGGGGTCGGCCTGCACGATCAACGGCCGCTTGGGAGCGTCGGGGTCAAAGCTGATGCTGCCGATGACCGTCGCGTCGGTGACCTCGGCGCAGTCCTTCTCACCCTTGATGGTCGTGTCGAGCAGGTCACGCAGCAGCGCCAGGCCGAGGCCGAGCAGCAGGCCGAGCACCACACCCAGGGCCAGGTTGCGCGCCGGCTTGGGGCTGATCGGGGCGGTTGGCACGGTCGGAGTCGTGACGATGCTGATCTTGACCGGGCTGGGCTTGTTCGCCGAGACCGCCTCGAGCTCGGCCACCGTAGAGGTGAACTGCTTGCCCACGGCGTCGGCGACCTCGGCGGCCCGCCGCGGCGACTTGTCGGTCACGGCCACCTCGATCAGGACCGTGTCCAGCGGGACCGTGGCGGTGATGTTGGCCGCGAGCTTGGCCGCGGTGGTGTCAAGCCTGAGGTCCTCGATCACCGGGTCCAGGACCTTGGGGGTGGTGATCACGTCGGCGTAGGACTTGACGCGTTGCTGGGTGAAGCTGCTGCCCTGCAGCAAGGCACTGCTGTCATTGCCACCGGAGGTCGAGACGAAAAGCTGGGTGCTGGCCTCGTAGACCTTGGGGCTCAGCGCGGTCGCCAACGCAGCACCCGCCAGGACGACGAGCGTCGCCGCCACGATGACCCGCCACCGTTTCCGGATGATGCGGATGTAGTCCTTCAGCTCCACAGAATTATCTTTCCCTCGCCCAGCGATCCGGTGCTGGTCGCTGTCGGCAAGGGTACTGTGCCCGGGCTCAACCGTGCGTATCGGCGTCGACGCGCACCTTCCGCGACGCCTTGCGGCCGACGTGGTGGGCTGGCTGAATCTGGCCTGATCCTCAGAAAAACCGGATGCCACTCCCCTGCCGTATGACGGGTGCGACGTAATCGCTGCGGGGATTGTATCGTAGTAGTTGCGTGGATCGTATCGTAGTGGGTGCGGGGTCAGTACTGTAGAGCTCGGGGAGGGTCCGATCGTGGGCGTCATGGATGAGCGAGCAAACTTCAGATCAGGCTACGTGCGGCGCGTCGTGGACGAGGACCTCGACGTCCTGCTTGCCGCCCTGCCGGCCATCCATCTGGACGGCCCAAGAGCTGTCGGTAAGACCGAAACTGCGCTGCAACGCGCGAAGACCGTACATCGACTCAACCGCCCAGAGGTACGCGCCATCGCCGAGGCTGATGCAGACGTACTACTGGCTGGTCCGTCACCGGTTCTGCTTGACGAGTGGCAACGCGTCCCTGCCCTCTGGGATGCGGTGAAGACTGCGGTGGATGCGGACTCTGCCGGCGGGCAGTACCTGCTGACAGGCTCATCGCCGGCCAGATGCACGCACTCAGGCGCGGGACGCCTCACAGCGCTACGGATGCGCCCTCTGACGCTGCCGGAGCGGGGTGTCACGACGCCGAGCGTGTCCTTGGCCGACCTGCTGGGCGGCACGCGCACGGGTGTGTCCGGCGACTGCGCGCTTCGTCTGGCCGACTACACCGACCTGATCCTGGCCTCGGGCCTCCCGGGGTTGCAGCACCTGTCCGGCCGCCCCCTGGGCGCGCAGCTCGACGGCTACCTGACCAGGATCGTGGACGCCGACATGGAGGAGGCCGGCCTGAAGGTGCGCCGACCCGGCACGCTGCGGGCGTGGCTGCGCGCCTATGCCGCCGCGACCGCCACCACCTGCTCCTGGGACAAGATACGCAAC
>JBBQUB010000057.1:0-13689 GCA_038212865.1 Actinomycetales bacterium | reverse complement strand
CGGACGCTGCCGCCGTGCAGGTAGGAGAAGTCGGTGGTGAAGCAGGAGTCCCACACCCGCCACCGCTGCGTCATACTTCCGGTGAGGTCGCTGACGTCGTCGACGGAGGTGCAGAAGCACGTGGGACATACCAGCGTGCAGTTCGTGCAGGACAGGCAGCGACTCGCCACGTCGTCCCACTGCGGGTGCTCGGTATTCGCATAAAGCAGGTCACGAATTCCGTCGGTGTCCAGCGACCGTCCCATTCGCTGCGCCGCTGAAGCGCCGACCTCTTGCGCGCCGAGATGGTCCTGCTCACGGGCAGACCTGACCTCGTCACCCCCCGCACGAGCCGCGAGCTCCTCGAGGAGCTCCTGGCCGCGGTCGCTGCCCGGGACGACCAGGAAGCGGTGGCCGTCCTGGTCGAGCAGCTCGGTCAGCGCCAGGTCATAACCCTGGTCAGGGACTGGTCCGGTGCCCATCGAGACGCAGAAGCAGGTACCCGCAGGATCGGAACAGGCCAGTGCGACGATGAAGTTGGCCTCGCGCCGCGCGACGTATACCGCGTCGGCCACCGTCCGCTCCGCGAGGACCCGGTCGTGGATCGCGATCGCATGCAGGTCGCAGGACCGGACGCCGAACAACGCGAGGCGCCGCGCGTCCACCACAGCGGGCTCGACGTCTACCTCGGCGCCGACCCGCCGTCCGCTCCACAGCAGCTCACGAGAGGGGAACAGCAGCGACTTCCACGACTGAGGACCGGCGACGTAGCCGAACAGTGCCTCGTCATCACGCTGACGCAACCGATAGCTGCCAGCGGCCTGGAGATCTCCCACCCCACGCGGAAGCTGATCGACGGACCTGATCTCGGCGTGGACGACCGCGCCGTCTCTGACTGTCGGCCCGATGACTTCCCACCCGCGCTCGCGGAGCAGGTCGATCAGCGACTGCAGTCCGGGTATCTGCAGGACCACTTCCTTGGTGTCGACCATGAGCGCCTCCGCCGCGATCCTCCCGCGGACAGCACACCGATCGTCAGGGACCAAAGTCCCCCTGTCAGGCCAAAAAGGTCACGGGACGCCGGATCCGCTTCCGACCGTCCGCGCCACGGGGATACCGTGTCTGCGTCGGGCGCCACCAGACTGCAAGGAGAGACGACATGCGGCATGAATGCGTGGACGGTAACGAGGCGGCGGCAGCGGTCGCCTATGCCCTGAGCGAGCTGGTGACCCTTTATCCGATCACCCCTTCGTCACCGATGGGGGAGCATGCCGATGCCTGGGCCGCGACCGGCCGGACCAACCTGTGGGGCACGGTGCCTCGGGTGGTCGAGATGCAGAGCGAAGGCGGGGCCGCTGGCGCACTGCACGGCGCATTGCAGACCGGGTCGCTGGCCACGACCTTCACCTCATCGCAGGGGTTGCTGCTCATGCTGCCCAACATGTTCAAGATCGCCGGTGAGCTGACCCCGGCCGTCATCCACGTCGCTGCCCGCGCGCTCGCCACGCACGCGTTGTCGATCTTTGGCGACCACTCCGACGTGATGGCTGCGCGAACCACCGGCTTCGCCATGCTGGCCTCCAGCTCGGTTCAGGAGGCGCAGGACCTTGCCGTCGTAGCCCACCTCGCCTCGTTGCAGACCCGGGTGCCGTTCCTGCACTTCTTCGACGGGTTCCGCACCTCACACGAGATGAACCGGGTCGACATGCTCGAGCGGGAAGACCTGCGCGCGCTCGTCGACGACACCGGCGTGGTGGCCCACCGCGAACGGGGGCTGAGCGCCCAACACCCGGTTCTGCGCGGCTCGGCGCAGAACCCGGACGTGTTCTTCCAGTCCCGCGAGGCAGCCAACCCCTTCTATGACGCGGTGCCGGCGGCGGTGCAGGACGCGATGGACCTGCTGGCCGAGCGCACCGGCCGGGCGCACCACCTGGTGGACTATTTCGGGCACCCGCAGGCCGATCGGGTCATCGTGATCATGGGTTCTGGGGCGGGCGCGGTCCAGGAGACTGTCGAGGAGCTCAACCGTCGTGGCGAGCGCGTTGGGGTGGTGACAGTGCGGCTGTACCGGCCGTTCCCCGCGGCCGAGCTGGTTGCCGCTCTGCCCCTGTCTGTGACCCGGGTCGCCGTGCTCGACAGGACCAAAGAGCCTGGTGCCTATGGCGAGCCGCTCTTCCTCGACGTCGTGGCCACCCTGGCCGAAGCCGCTACCAGCGGGCTCCGCAACCCGGGCGCCCTGCCGCGGGTCACGGGAGGTCGCTACGGGCTCTCGTCGAAGGAGTTCACCCCAGCCATGGTCAAGGGCGTCTTTGACGAGCTGGAGTCCGAGGCGCCCCGGCCCCGGTTCACGGTCGGCATCGTCGACGACGTGACCCACCTGTCGGTGAGCGCCGACCGGGACTTCGAGCTGCCTACGGCCGAGGGGGACTTCCGCGCGGTGTTCTACGGGCTTGGCTCCGACGGCACCGTCGGTGCCAACAAGAACACCGTCAAGATCGTGAGCGAGCACAGCGATCTGCACGCCCAGGGCTACTTCGTCTACGACTCGAAGAAGGCCGGGGCGATCACCGTCTCGCACCTGCGCTTCTCCCGCCACCAGATCCGGTCCACGTACCTCATCGACCAGGCCGATCTCGTGGCCTGTCACCAGTTCGGGCTGCTGTTCACCCAGGACGTCCTGGCGGTCGCGAAGCCGGGCGCGACGGTGCTGCTGAACGCGCCGTACCCCGCCGACGAGGTGTGGGACGTTCTGCCAGAACGGGTTCAGCGAGCCATCATCGACAAGTCCCTCACGGTGCACGTCATCGACGCGCACCGGGTGGCCGGCGACCTCGGCCTTCGTGGACGGATCAACACCGTCATGCAGCCGTGCTTCTTCGCACTCTCGGGGATCCTCCCCCAGGAGCAGGCCATCGACGCGGTCAAACGCTCGGTGGAGAAGTCCTACGGCCGCCGCGGGCCAAAGGTCGTCGAGCGCAACCTTGCTGCCGTCGACGCGTCCCTGGCCGAGCTGCACGAGCTCACCGTGCCAGCCGTGGTCACCTCGACCACACCCTGGCGCGAGGTGGTCCCGGCCGGCGCGCCGGACTTCGTGACCAGGGTGACCGCGCGCATACTCGCCGGCGAGGGAGACCTGCTTCCGGTCAGCGCTTTGCCGGTGGACGGAACCTTCCCGACCGGCACGACGAAGTACGAGAAGAGGGCGCTCGCCCAGGAGATTCCGATCTGGGACGCTGACATCTGCATCGACTGCGGAAAGTGCGCGATCGTGTGTCCCCACAACGCGATGGGGATGAAGGTGCTTCCCCCGGAGGGCCTGGACGGCGCGCCGGACACCTTCGCGACCAAGTCGTTCAACGCGCGGGAGCTGGCGACCCCGCACCTGCTCAGCATCCAGGTTTCACCGGACGACTGCACCGGATGCGGGGTGTGCGTCGAGCAGTGCCCAGCGGTCAGCAAGACCATGGTCGGGCACAAGGCCATCAACATGGAACCGGTCGCCGAGCACCGGGACCGGGAGCGTGTCAACTACTCGTTCTTCGACACCATCCCGCTGCTGGATCGCGGGCTGCTGCCGCACGACACCGTCAAGGGCTCGCAGGTGCTCCAGCCGCTGTTCGAGTTCTCGAGCGCCTGCGAGGGGTGCGGCGAGACGCCATACCTGCGTCTGCTCACCCAGCTCTTCGGCGACCGGATGATCGTGGCCAACGCCACCGGCTGCTCCTCGATCTACGGTGGCAACCTGCCGACCACGCCTTGGAGCCGTAACGCGCAGGGTCGCGGCCCGGCATGGTCCAACAGCCTGTTCGAGGACAACGCGGAGTTCGGCCTGGGCATGCGGCTGGGCAAGGAACAGGGCACCGCCACGGCACGGGCACTGGTGGGCACCCTCGCCGGCTCGATCGGCCCCGACCTGGCCCGCCAGATCCTCGACGCCGACCAGTCCACCGAGCCTGGCGTCGCCGCTCAGCGGGAGCGGGTTCTGCTCCTTCGGATTCAGCTGGACGCGCTCGCGCCGGACCCCGCCGCGCGCCACCTGCTGAGCCTGGCAGACGACCTGGTGCGCAGCGATGTGTGGATCATCGGTGGTGACGGGTGGGCATACGACATCGGCTATGGCGGGCTCGACCATGTGCTCGCCTCCGGGGAGAACGTCAACGTCCTGGTGCTCGACACCGAGGTCTACTCCAACACCGGGGGACAGGCGTCCAAGGCCACCCCGAGGGGCGCGGTGGCCAAGTTCGCCACGTCCGGCAAGGAGACGCCGAAGAAGGACCTGGGCGCGCTGGCGATGCAGTACGGCAACGTGTATGTCGCCCAGATCGCCCTCGGGGCAAACGAGGTCCAGACGGTGAGGGCCTTGTCCGAAGCCGCCGCCTGGCCCGGCCCGTCGCTGGTGCTGGCCTACTCCACCTGCATCGCGCACGGTATCGACATGAAGTTCTCGATGACTCATCAGCGCAACGCGGTCAAGAGCGGCCACTGGCCCCTCTACCGCTTCGCCCCCGGACCCGAGGAGCACACAAAGCCGTTCCGTCTGGACTCCCGCAAGCCGGCGCTGGCGCTGAAGGACTTCGCCCGCGAGGAGGCCCGATTCGCGATGCTGGAACGCTCCGACCCAGAGCGGGCACACCACCTCATGGCGCTGGCCCAGGCAGATGTCGACGAGCGCTGGCACTACTACGAGCAGCTCGCCGGAGTCGAACGCAGCGTGCCGCACGAGCCCGGGTCGGTCGTCGACCCGGAGGGCGTCGCAACCGAGGAGGTACCGACGTGACCGCCGGATCGAACGTCTCTGGCGTCGACCTGTCCACCACCTACCTGGGGCTTCGGCTTCGCAGCCCGCTGGTCGCCTCGTCCGGGCCGCTCACCGCCCGGATCGACTCGCTGCGCGCCCTCGAGCAGTCCGGCATCGCCGCCGTCGTGCTGCCCTCGTTGTTCGAGGAGCAGGTCGAGCACGAGGACGCGCAGGCTGACCGCCTGGACGAGCTCGGCGCTAACAGCAATCCGGAGGCCACCAGCTACTTTCCTGACATGGCGGACTACGAGTCCATCGCCGACCGCTACGTCCGCCACGTCGAGGAGGCGAAGAAGGCCCTCTCGATCCCCGTCGTCGCCAGCTTGAACGGTGTGACTCCTGGCGGTTGGGTTCGCTACGCGCGACTGCTGGAGCGCGCCGGTGCTGATGCGCTCGAGCTCAACCTCTATGGCGTCGCTGCCGACCTTGACGTGACCGGGCGCGAGGTCGAGGACGACCAGGTGGAGCTCGTCGCCCTGATCCACGCGTCCCTCTCGATCCCTCTCGCGGTCAAGATCGGCCCTTACTACAGCGCATTGGCGCACCAGGCCGCGCGCTTCGTGGATGCGGGGGCAGCAGGTCTCGTCCTGTTCAACCGCTTCTACCAGCCCGACATCGACCCCCGAACCCGAGAAGTCTCATCGACGCTGGTGCTGTCGTCGTCGGCCGAGCTGCGACTGCCGCTGCGCTGGACGGCCATCCTCTCCGGGCGGATCGAGGCGTCGCTCGCTGTGACCACCGGGGTCCACACCGGCGCCGACGCCGCACGCTGCCTGCTTGCCGGCGCAGACGTGGCGATGATGACCTCGGCGCTGCTCGAACACGGCCCGGAGCATGTCGAGGCGGTCGAGCGCGAGCTTGTCGAGTGGGCCGCGGAGTCAGGCTTCCAGTCGGTGCAGCAGCTCAGGGGCAGCGTCAGCCAGCGTCACGTCGCGGACCCGTCCGCTTTCGAACGGGCGAACTACATGGCGGCCCTGACCGCCTTCACCAGCTCGTTCCACTGAGGGGCGGATGGACCCTCGCACCCGACGACGATGCCGATGAGCTCGCCGTGGTGGGAGACCGGCTCTAGCTCCGGGGCACTGCCTTCGCCAGGGCCGACAGCGCGGCCGGAAAACACTGTTCGGGCGGGTTGACCAGGCCGGCACCGACCTGTCCGGTGCCGGCAACGGCTCCCGCCATACCGGTGTTGATCTGGGGCAGTATGCCCGTGCGAACCACTCGGGTGACGTCGATTCCCGTTGGTGTGCCTCGGAACTCAAGGATTGGGACCTGGTATGCCGGGTGCTCCCCGAGGGTGATCTCGTACATCCTTCGGGTTGTCCGCAAGGCCATCGGGACGTTCCCGCCGACGAACCGCACGATCGCCGGGGCGGCCGCCATGGCGAAGCCGCCGATGCCCGCCGTCTCGGTGATCGCCGAGTCGCCGATGTCCGGGTTGGCATCCTCGGGTCCGAAGTCCCCGAGGAACAGACCTTCGGGGGTGTTGGCGGGTCCAGTGAACCACTGGTCGCCGGTGCCGGAGGTCTGGATGCCGAAGTCGGTGCCGTTGCGGGCCATCGCCACCACCATGGTGGCCCCAGGCACATCGCGGGCGGCATCGGTGGCCAGCTTGCACGCGGGCATCCCGAGGTTGAGGAAGAAGTGCTCGTTGGCGCCGGCGAACCGCACGGCCTCGGCGATATCGGAGGCGGGAGCATCGACCGTGATCAGGGAAGGCAACAGGTCGCGCAGGGCCATCAGCGACCCGGCCCGGTTGCGGTTGTGCCCCTCGTCGCCCATCTGCAGCATCGCCGCGATGATCGCCTTCACGTCGACGGGCCCGTGCGCCCGGAGGGCCTTTTGCAGCAACGGCCCGAGGACCCGCGACATCCAGTGCAGGCGCTCGATGACTTCGGGGCCGTATGCGCCGTAGCGCAGGACCTTGCCTAGTCCTTCGTTCAGGGAGCAGTAGGCCCTCCCGCCGTGCACGGGGTCCGACAGCTCGAACATCCACATCGAGGGCGAGACGACGCCGGCCATCGGCCCGACCGTCTTGTGGTGATGGCACGGTTCAAGCGTGATGCCGGCTGTGTGGCGCATGGTGGCCAGGGCGCGCTCGGCCTGCTCTGGGGTCTCGGCCAGACCTTCGTAGAGCATGGCTCCGATCAGGGCGCCGCGCATCGGACCCGACGCCTGCTCCCAGTCCATCGGCGGGCCGGCGTGGAAGAACGTTCCTTTCTCCATGCCCAGGCACTCGCGGGCAGGGCGAACGTCGACCAGCTCGGCGCCCGCGCTCATCAGCCGGGACACCGCCAAGGCGTTCGCCGCCTCGCGGCGTGGGTCGCCCATCACCGTGGCCAGGTCGGCCTCGGTGCCCGTCATCGGGGGACGCCAGTCCACCTCGGTGACCTGAGCGGCCTGGGCGCGCAGGGCATCGGCGAACAGGCCGACTCCGGCCGTGACGATGGAGGGTTCGCGGCTCAGCAGCCCGCGCAGCAGTGCCGGGGGTGACGTCGCCACGGGTGGGGAGGTCTCAGTCATGACGGTTTCTCCTCTTCCGAAACGCTGGCGAGCAGGGACAGTGCGTGCCGGGTGGCCTGGGCGTTCGAGACGAATACTGAGGCACCGCTGGCCAGCAGGGTCTCTGCGCAGGCACTCAAACCCTGGGGGTCGCTCTCCACTCCGATCAGCGAGACGACGACTGCCAGCTCGCGCCCACCGGAGCCGGCCGCGGTGCGCGCGGAGGCGATGGCGGCGGCGAGCTCATCGGCCGGGTCGGCATGCGACCCGAACCCCAGGATCAGGTCCAGCAGCAGGACGGCGCAGGTCGGGTCGCCGCCCTCGACGGCGATCCGCTCGAGCCGCAGCGTCGGGTCGATCATCGGGTGCGGCCGACCCTGGGTCAGGGTGTCGTCGCCGAAGTCGATGACCAGGTGCGAGGGGCTTCGCAGGTCGGGCCCGAGCGCGAGCTCGGGGGAGAGCGCGATGTTGGACCGGATCGGGCCGAGCGCCTCGCCGGCGATGATCATCGCCTCGTCGGCCAGGGTGCCTCCGCAGAAGAGTCCTCGCAGGAAACCGTTGGTGCGATGGGCTTCCGGGTCGATCGATACTGCCTCGCCAGCCGCCTCGCCAGCCGCCTCGCCAGCCGCCTCGGACGGCGCCGATGCCAGCCACTGTGGCCAGACGGGTATGGCGTCCCCGGTCGTCGCGAGCGCGGCCTCCACCGCGGCGGTGAGGTCAGGACGATCGCGTCCCAGCGTTGCCCAGTGGACCGGCTTGCCCAACGTCGCGGCATACTCCTGGATCGCGGCGAGTACCTCGGCAGCCGGCGGTTTGGACACGATGATGATCGACGTGGTCGACGGGTCGGCGGCGAGGGCGGCCAGTGCCTGGCGGGTGGACCGACCCCCGACGGCGGAGGACAGGTCCCGCCCACCGACACCGAGGCAGTGACTCATCCCGACCCCGGCGGCGTCGAGCAGGCACATGACCTGCTGTGCTCCCGTGCCCGACGCGGCCACCAGTCCCACCGAGCCGGCGCGCACGAGGTTGGCGAAGCCGAGGGCGACCCCGGCAACCACGGCGGTGCCGCAGTCGGGGCCCATCACCAAAACCCCTGCCGCTGCGGCAGCATCTTTGAGCGCGATCTCCTGCTCGACGCTGACGTTGTCGGAGAACACCACGACCGAGGCACCGGAGGCCACCGCATCCATCGCCTCGACGAAGGCGCTGGGGCCTGGCACCGAGACCATCGCGAGGTTGGCTCCACGCCTGGCTGCGGCAGAACGCAGGGTCCGCGGGGGTGGTGCATCGCCAAAGCCGCCCGCCGAGGCGCCGGCTGCCCTGAGCCCGGCCAGCGCGTCATCCAGGGCGGTGCGCCCCGCCGCGACGGCAGCCTTGTCTTGACCACGGATGGCCACGATCATGTCGTTGGGCCCCACGGCCTCGTCTACGGTAAAGCCCATCCCGGCAAGCAGGTCGGTGTTGAGGTCGGTGGCTATGACCACGAGTGCAGCACCGACGCCCGGCGCTCCGCGCACCGCCTTCGAGACCTGCATGAGGCTGACGGAGTCGTAGTAGGCGCCTCGGCGCACCTCGACAAGATCGGTCACGGGCTTTCCCTTTCAGCGGTCTGGAGTCTGCGTTCAGGTCGGAAGGCTAGGGAGGGCAACCGAACTCGAGGGGGAAGTTCCGCGAGTACGCGCAGGCAGCCGATCAGACCGGAGACCAGGTCAGGCCCCGACCAGTGTCCGATGGCCAGCGTTGCGGTGAGCGCGTCGCGGGAACCAACGAGGTCACCGCGCAGGGAACACCGAACCAAAGCGGCGACCTCGGGCACCGCAAACCCGCCGCGCGCCGCGTCGAGAAGTGACGCGGACAGGCTCGTCGTGGCAGACCACCGATTCTGAACGGCTCTGCCCAGTAAGGCGATCGGCGCTGGATCCCCGACCCCGACCAAGACTAGGAGGACGGCGCACAGGACGTCATCGCCGCTCGGCGTCAGCCCCGGGCCAGCACCGAGCAGGAGTCGCACGCCACCGCGTAGCGTGACGTCGTCCCCGCAGCGGGCAGCACGGCATACAGCGGCCGCCTGGTCCACCAGCTCCGGCGAATGTGCTTGGCAGGAAAGCAGTTCGGCCGTCTCGGACAGCAACCCGGGCTCGGGGAGCGTCGAGACGGCGTGGATCCTCGCCGGTCGCCACTCGCGGACCACTCGAAGCTGCCAGTGGGGAAGGTGTATCCCGGATCGTCCGACGGTGACTGTGTCGCCGGGCTCGACGCCCCAGACCACCTCCCGACCGGGCGCGGACAGACGGGTTCCGGTGGGCAGCATCAAGGCATCTGAGGCCAGGACGGGCAGGACCTCGTGATGCTCGCCGACGGAGAGGTAGAGCGCTGTGGGGAAGCTGGCAAGAACCAGTCCGGGCCGAGGTGGTTCGGTGAAGACCGCGCGGGTCAGGGGCGAACCGGCGCCAAGAACCTCGCGCACTGGAGCCGGAGGGGTCACGTTGCGGTCCTGTCCTTGGCTGCGATTGGTCGCTTTCCAGAGGATTCTCTCTCTGCTGGCCACGACCTGCCAGAGCGTGTTGTCGGGACACACTCGGATCGGCCAGCTCTCCCGCGTGATGACCACGTGATTTGCCGTAGGTTGCGTTCAACGCGACACGGCGTGGCCGCCGTCACCCACACATCGCGACACCTGGAGGAAAGATGTCGATCGGTTGGAAACTGCACGAAGGGACGCTGGGCCCCCATGACGTCGTGGCTCCGGACGAGCGGCTGTCATGGCCCAAGACCGCGGGTCTGGGTGCCCAGCACGTGGTGGCGATGTTCGGTGCCACGTTCGTGTTCCCGCTGCTCATGGGGCTCAACGCTCAGCTGGCGATCATGATGAGCGGTGTCGCGACCATCTGCTTCCTGCTCATCGTCAAGGGCCTGGTCCCGAGCTACCTCGGGACCAGCGCGTCGTTCGTCGGCGTGGTCGCGGCCATCCGTGCTCAAGGCGGTGACTCCTCGACCGTGACGGGCGCGATCCTGGTGTCCGGCCTGGTCTTGGTCCTGGTCGGCGTCGCGATCCACTTCCTGGGTTCCGGGATCATCCACAAGGTGCTGCCTCCGGTCGTCACCGGCGCGGTCGTCATGCTGATCGGTTTCAACCTGGCGTCGGTGGTGGCGAACGTCTACTGGCCCCAGGACCAGTGGGTTGCGCTGTTCGTGATGGTGTTTGCCATTGCCTGCGCGGTGGGGCTACGGGGGTTCTTCGGCCGGATCTCGATCTTCCTCGCACTCATCTTCGGTACCGTGTTGTCCTGGGTGTTCGACCGTGTCTTCGGCATGATCTCCTCCTTCGAGCCCGGCGCCGGCAAGGTCACAGAGCACTTCCGCGTCAACTGGGACGGGGTCACCAGCGCGTCGTGGATTGGCTTCCCGCCACATACCTCCATCGTCGCGGGCAAGGAGATCGTCGGCTGGCACGCGCCGTCGTTCTCCACGGCGGCGGTCCTGCTCGTCCTTCCAGCGGTGATCGCGCTGATCGCCGAGAACACCGGTCACGTCAAGGCCGTCGCCGAGATGACCGGGGCTGACCTCGACGGCGTCATGGGCCGGGCCATCGCGGCAGACGGCTTCGGCACTGTCCTGGCCAGTTCGGTGGGTGGCTCGCCGACGACGACCTACGCCGAGAACATCGGGGTCATGGCGGCGACCCGCGTTTACTCCACCGCGGCGTACTACGTTGCCGCTGCGGTCGCCATCGTCTTCGGGCTCTCACCCAAGTTCGGGGCGCTGGTCGCCGCGACCCCCGGCGGCGTTCTGGGCGGCATCACCGTGATCCTCTACGGCATGATCGGACTGCTCGGCGCGAAGATCTGGAAAGAGAACGAGGTCGACTTTGCCAACCCCGTCAACCTGGTCCCGGTCGCCGCGGGCATTGTCATCGGCATCGGCAACACCAGCCTGGTGTTCAGCGACACGTTCAGCCTCAGCGGTATCGCCTTCGGCACCATCGTGGCTATCGCGGCCTACCACATGGCCCGAGCGCTTGCCCCCGAGCACCTGCGGAACAGCGCTGGCGGCGCGATCCTCGTGGTGGGCAAGAAGGGCACCCAGAAGGAGGACGACGAGGACAGCCTGCACTGACGGGCATCCCTGCCCGGTTTGTTTCACCGTTGCCGCTCGAGAGAGTGGGATTGAGGCAACACACCGGGTACCCGCCCGGACCGGCCGGCCCTAGTCACGATCCCTTCGGACAGGCAGGATCGACACGGTGAAGCCCTCCGCTTTTGTCTATCACGCGCCGCGCAGCCTTGACGAAGCGCTCGCGCTGCTTGCCGAGTTCGGCCATGACGGCAAGGTGCTCGCCGGTGGGCAGAGCCTGATCCCCATCCTCAACATGCGCCTCGCCGCGCCCGGCCATCTGGTCGATATCAACCGGATCGCCGGGCTCGACACCGTCGAGGTCACAGCCGGCGCGGTCCACATCGGTGCTCTCGTGCGCCACTCGCAGCTCGAACGCCACGTCGGGGCCTTCGCCCGCCTGCCGCTGCTGCGTCAGGCCCTGGTCAACGTCGCGCACCCAGTGATCCGCAACAGAGGGACGACGGTCGGCTCGCTCGCCCATGCCGACCCCTCCGGTGAGATGCCGGCCGTGCTCGCGCTCACCAACGGGTATGTCGAGGTGGCCAGCTCGCGGGGGACCCGCACCGTGGCGGCCGCTGACTTCTTCCTCGGCCCGATGGAGTCCGCCCTGGCGGAGGACGAGATCGCCACGCGCGCGTCCTTTCGTTGCTTCCCCACGGGCACCGGTATGGCGTTCGCCGAGTCCGCCCGTCGCCACGGTGACTATGCCCAGGCCGGGGTCGCTGCTGCCGTCACCGTGCGCGACGGCGTGATCACCTCGGCTCGCGCGTCCTTCGTGTCGGTAACGCCCACGCCCGACGTCCTGGACCTCAGTGAGGTGTTCGCCGGCATCGCCCCCGAGGACGCGGACTGGGCCAAGGCCGCCGAGCTGGCCCGCGAGCACGTCGACCCCGACGCCGACATCAACGCCAGCGCGGACTATCGCCGCATGCTCGTCGGTGTTCTGAGCGCGCGCGTCCTCGCCGACGCCACCTCCAACCGCACCGCTGACGCCGGTCCCACCACTACCGCCACCGCCACCGCAGAGGGAGCCTGAGCCTTGAGCGAGATGACACGGACCGATGTCGAGCCTCTGGTGGAGATCACGTTGCAGGTCAACGGGGTCCTGCACACGGCTGCCGCCCCGACCCGGAGGCTGCTGTCGGACTTCCTGCGCCATGAGCTGCGCCTCACCGGCACACACGTCGGCTGCGAGCATGGTGTCTGCGGTTCCTGCACCGTACTGGTCGACGGGGCGCCGATGCGCTCCTGCCTGATGTTCGCCGTCACCGCCCAGGACCACGAGATCACCACGGTCGAAGGGCTGGCCGGCGACCACGACGTCAGCGGCAGCGGCACCGGCTCGGCCATGATGAGCCCGGTGCAGCAGGCCTTCATCGAGTGCCACGGGCTGCAGTGCGGGTTCTGCACGCCGGGCTTCCTGACGACCATCACGGCATACCTGCGGGAGAATCCAGAACCCACGGAAACGCAAGCGCGAGAAGCGATCTCGGGCAACCTCTGTCGATGCACCGGCTACCAGAACATCGTCAAGTCGGTGCTCCGCGCCGCGGAGATCACCAAGGAGCGGGGGGTCGGCGCGTGACGACCAGCCTGTTCGGCGCCCCGGTCCAGCGCAAGGAGGACCCGCGTCTGGTGAGCGGCAACGGTCGCTATCTGGACGACCTCGGGCAGGGTGCGCTGGCTGCGGCCTTCGTTCGCAGCCCCTACGCGCATGCGCGGATCCTGGACATCGACGTGTCGGCCGCGATCGAGGTCCCGGGAGTCATCGCGATCTACACGCACGAGGACCTTGACGGCAAGACCGCGGAGCGACTGCCGCTGCTGATCCCGCACCCCAGCCTGTCCAACCCGATGACCGGGTACTGCCTGGCCCGTGAGGTGGTCAAACACGTCGGCGAGGCAGTGGTCATGGTGGTTGCGACCGACCGCTACGTGGCCGAGGACGCCTGTGAGCGCATCACGGTCGACTACGACCAGCTCGCCGTCGTCGTCGGTCTGGAGAAGTCACGAGCCGCCGAGAGTCTGGTGCATGCGGAGGCGCCGGGAAACGTCGCGGCGCACATGGTCCAGGAGGTCGGCGACACCTCTGCGGCCATTGCCGCCGCGCCTCACCGGCTGGCGCTGTCCCTGCAGATCGAGCGCAGCGCGTCGATGCCGATGGAGGGCAAGGGCGTCTATGCCCGCTGGGACAGCGACGAGCAGAGCATCCGGCTCTACACCTCTACCCAGACCTCCACGGGCGTCCGCGCCGCAGTCGCCGCCAAGCTCGGTATGCCGCTGGCCAAGGT
>JBBQUB010000056.1:0-13769 GCA_038212865.1 Actinomycetales bacterium | reverse complement strand
CCCCCCCCGGCCGCTTCACCCCCCGGGCCGCGGCGGCCCCCGCGCCGTTTCTCGCCAAAAACCCCCCCCAACCCCGGGGTGTGGTGGATTTTTGGTCACCCCCCACGCCCGGCTAGGACTCGGCTAGGGAGTCGGCTAGGACTCGGCTAGAGCTGGAACGAGAGCGACTGCTCCCACTCATCGACGAGCAGGTCGAACCGCAGCAGGTCGGCGAACGTCCCATCACCCAGCGGCTCGGCCTGTCGGTCCCGGCCGACCTCCACGAAACGGTTTGCGCGAGCAATCTGAAGTGACGCCGAGTTGCCGTCAGCAGCGTTGAGCCGCAACCGCTTTCGGCCCAAACCACCGTCCTCGCGCGAGATGAACGCGTGGCGCACGGCCAGACGCACAGCCTCGGACATCACGCCGCGACCACGCGCCTCGGGATGGGTCCAGTAGCCGATCTCGCCCGCCGTGCCGAGGGCGTCACCCAGGTTCATGACCGCAACCGAGCCCAGGCACAGGTCGCTCCCGGAGTCGGCCACGCACCAACACAGCGCCTTCCCGGCGCGAGCATCGTCCAGACATCCCGCGACGTAGGAGTGCGCGTGTTCCAGCGTGTACGGCGACGGCAGGCTGCCGGCTAGCCAGTGTCGAGTGCGCTGATGCGAGCACGCCTCCAGGATCCGCGCCGCATCCGTACGCCGCCACTGCCGAAGTCGGATCCTGGGGGCACCTCCCTCTTGCGGGGGATTGCCTTCCACAGTGACTGTCTCGAGCGCCCCGGCGCGAGCCGTGAGTCGATCGGTGCCGGCGATGAGCTCGGCAGCGAGCAGCTCGAAATACACCCCATCTGACAACGATCCGTCGGCGCGCCGCCACGCCTGGTGGCCGGCGCCCCACTGGGTGAACCCGGCAGCCCGCAGGATCGACTGCGAGGAGTAGTTGTCGCTGTTCGTGGCCGCGTGGAGCCGGATGAGCCCGAGCCCACCCTCGTTGGACGGCCTCACCGCGTGCGCCAGGACCGGAGGAAGCGCCTCGCCGACGACACCGCGCCCCCTGGCTCCCGGCCGCAGCCAGTAGCCGACCTCGGCCTGGAACCGGACCTCGGCAGGTTCCATCCCGAAGACCTGGACGTTGCCGAGCATCTCGTCGGTGTCCAGGTCCGCGATGCACCAGTGCACGCCGGCTCCGGTATCCATCTCCCGCCGGCGCCGGGCCAGCCAGGCCGAGAAGTCGTCGGGCCCAGGCTCGGCGCCAGCAGGCATGAAGCGCAGGCTGTCGCCATCTGGTCCCTGGCCAGGCCCGGGGGAGTCGGTGTGGCGCCAGGGCCTCAGCCGCAGCCGGGACGTCTCGAATACCGGTGGCGGGTCAACGGGACGGGGCGAGCTGTCGTCATACTCCGCGAGGTCAGCCATGGCCCTACCCAACCCGAGTTCGGCCATCGGAAACAATAGGGCGGTGTCACATGCTTGGCTTGGCCCATGACAGAAGACAGCCCCAAGACACAGACCACGGTCGTCAACAACGCGGCAGGGCACCGATACGAGGCCTGGCTGGGCGAGATCCTGGCCGGCTTCGCGCAGTACACGCTCGAGCTCGAGCTCATCACCTTCACCCACACCCAGGTCGCGGACGCCTTCGAGGGCAAGGGCGTGGCCACCACCTTGATCCGCTCAGCCCTGGACGACGTTCGTGCCCAAGCCAGCCGCACGGTCCGGCCGCTCTGCCCCTTCGTCGAGGACTTCATCCAGCAGCATCCGGACTACCAAGACCTGCTGTATCTCGGGACCGACTAACCTAGATTCGACTCAGTACATCCGATTCGTACATACCGGTTCACCACATCCGCCACGGTTGATTTCACCTGGAGTATCGCGTGCCCATTCCGATCATTGACAAGCTGCTGCGTGTCGGCGAAGGCCGTGTGCTCAAGAAGCTGCAGGGCATCTCCAAGCAGGTCAACGCGATCGAGGAGGACTTCGAGAAGCTCACCGACGAGGAGCTGCGCGGTGAGACCGAGGTCTTCCGCAAGCGCCTGGCCGACGGCGAGACCCTCGACGACATCCTTCCCGAGGCCTTCGCCGCCGTGCGTGAGGCCAGCAAGCGGACGCTGGGCAAACGCCATTTCGACGTCCAGATCATGGGTGGCGGGGCGCTGCACCTGGGCAACGTCGCCGAGATGAAGACCGGTGAGGGCAAGACGCTGGTGGCGACCCTCCCGTCATACCTCAATGCCCTTGAGGGCAAAGGCGTCCACGTCATCACGGTCAACGACTACCTGGCCGAGTACCAGTCCGACCTGATGGGCCGGGTCCACCGCGCGCTCGGTCTGGAGACCGGCTGCATCCTGGCGCACATGACGCCGGCCCAGCGCCGCGTCGAGTACGGCAAGGACATCACCTACGGCACCAACAACGAGTTCGGTTTCGACTACCTGCGCGACAACATGGCGTGGTCCACCGAGGAGCTGGTCCAACGCGGCCACGGCTTCTGCATCGTCGACGAGGTTGACTCCATCCTGATCGACGAGGCCCGCACGCCGCTGATCATCAGCGGTCCGGCCGACCAGGCGACCAAGTGGTACGTCGAGTTCGCAAGCCTGGTCAAGCGGCTCACCCGTGGCGAGGACGGCGAGGGCGACTACGAGGTCGACGAGAAGAAGCGGACCGTCGGCGTCCTGGAGGCCGGAATCGCCAAGGTCGAGGACTACCTGGGCATCGAGAACCTCTACGAGTCGGTCAACACCCCGCTGATCGGCTACCTCAACAACGCCATCAAGGCCAAGGAGCTGTTCAAGCGGGACAAGGACTACGTCAACCTCAACGGCGAGATCCTCATCGTCGACGAGCACACGGGCCGGATGCTGGCCGGGCGCCGCTACAACGAGGGCATGCACCAGGCGATCGAGGCCAAGGAGGGGGTCCAGATCATGAACGAGAACCAGACCCTGGCCACCATCACCCTCCAGAACTACTTCCGCCTCTATTCCAAGCTCTCCGGTATGACGGGCACGGCCCAGACCGAGGCCGCCGAGCTCTTCAGCACCTACAAGCTCGGCGTGGTGGCGATCCCCACGAACCAGCCGATGATCCGCGCCGACGAGGCCGACCTCGTCTATCGGACCGAGGAGGCCAAGTTCAACTCGGTGGTCGGTGACATCGCCGAGCGTTACAAGAACGGCCAGCCGGTCCTGGTCGGCACCGTCAGTGTCGAGAAGAGTGAGCACCTCTCCGACCTGCTGCGTCGACACGGGGTCCCGCACGAGGTCCTCAACGCCAAGCAGCATGAGCGTGAGGCGACCATCGTCGCCCAGGCCGGCCGCAAGTCCGCGGTGACCGTCGCGACGAACATGGCCGGTCGCGGTACGGACATCATGCTCGGTGGCAACCCCGAGTTCAGCGCGGTCGCGTCCCTCAAGCAGCAGGGACTGGACCCGGTCGAGACCCCCGCGGAGTATGAAGCCGCCTGGGCGGGAGCCTTCGTGGCCGCCGAGAAGGCCGTGGCGGCCGAGCACGACGAGGTCACCGCGCTCGGTGGTCTTTATGTGCTGGGCACCGAGCGCCACGAGTCGCGCCGGATCGACAACCAGTTGCGCGGCCGGTCCGGTCGTCAGGGCGACCCGGGCGAGAGCCGTTTCTATCTCTCGCTGCAGGACGATCTGATGAGGCTGTTCAACGCCGCGATGGTCGACCGGTTCATGACCACGGCCAAGATCGAGGACGACGTCCCGATCGAGTCCAAGATGGTCTCCCGCTCGATCCGCAGCGCTCAGACCCAGGTCGAGGCGCGCAACTTCGAGATCCGCAAGAACGTCCTGAAGTACGACGACGTGCTCAACCGCCAGCGGGAGGTCATCTATGCCGAGCGTCGCCGGGTGCTCCAGGGTGAGGACCTGAACGAGCAGATCCGGCACTTCATCAACGACGTGCTCGAGAGCTATGTCGCTTCGGCCACGGCCGGGGGCTATGTCGACGACTGGGACCTCGATCAGCTCTGGACCGCGCTCAAGACCCTCTATCCCGTCTCGATCACCATCGAGGAAGTCGAGGAGGCAGCTGGCGGCCACGGCAACATCAGCGCCGAGATGCTGCGTCAGGAGCTCACCTCGGACATCCACCACGCCTATGACGCGCGCGAGCTGGCGTTGGGTGAAGAGGTCGCCCGCGAGGTCGAGCGGCGAGTCGTGCTGTCGGTGCTGGACCGCAAGTGGCGCGAGCACCTCTACGAGATGGACTATCTGCAGGAGGGCATCGGACTGCGGGCCATGGCTCAGCGCGACCCGCTGGTTGAGTACCAGCGTGAGGGCTTCCTGCTCTTCGAGGCGATGAACGAGGCGATCAAGGAGGAGTCGATCGGCTACCTGTTCAACGTCGAGGTCGAGGTCAACGCCCCCCAGGACACGGCCGAGGAGGCACCGGCCGACGGTTTCGAGGCGGCCAAAGCTATTCGGGCTAAGGGTCTGGAGACGCCCAAGGCTCCGGCTCAGCTGCATTACTCGGCGCCCAGCGACGACGGCTCGGTGCAGGAACGGGTCGAGGTCCAGGACGCCGTGCCGGTCTCGCGCAAGGTCTCGGACCCACGCGGTGGCAGCAAGAAGAACAAGGCCAAACGCCGCTGACGCAGCTCCGCCCGTGAGAGGTCACAAATCGACCGAAACCGCGGGGTCTTTGGTCGATTTGTGGCCTCTCACCACAACGGCCGGGCCGCGCCGGGGCCGACACGCGCTCAAGACGGGATAGGCAGGGTCCGGTCGCCACCTCACAGACGCGGCCGGGCCGGCCACTCGCGCTCAGCCGACCTGGAGCGCGCTGACCACCCACCGGTGGTCGACGCCGATCAGGCGCATGGCGAGGGCTCGGACCCGGCCGTTGTCCATGACCACCGCGCACGCCTCGACCACCCCGTCGACCGGTTCGCAGATTCTGACCCGCCGCACGAGAGCCCGGCGAGCGACGATCACCCGAACGCCCGAGGCGGCATTGCGGCGGGCCACCACCACCCGACGGCCCGAGGCAGCATTGCGGCGGGCGACCACGGAATACACCTCGGGGGTGGTCCAGCGAATCACCTGAGGTGCCGGACGCGCCCCGGACATCACCTCGACCAAGGCTTGGGCGATGTGCGTCACCCAGGCCATCGGCTCGGGCAGGTCACGGGAGAGCGAGGGCTGCGGTCCGAAATACGCACCGTCCTCGGGGTCCTGGGCGGGGTTGTAGTCAACCCTGAAGTCGATCGCCAGCGTTCCCTGGATGAAGGGGCTCGGGTCCTGGAACATGACGGTGCGCGAGTCGATGATCGCTGGTGAGAGGTCAGGGATAGGCCGGATCCGCAGGGTCATGACCGCCCCTGTGGAGCCGGCGGCGGGCTGAGCAGCTGACCGGGCAGGATCGCGTCGGGGTCAGTGCCGATCAGCTGACGGTTGACGGCAAACCATCGGTGCCACTCGGCGTCAATCTCGGGGAAGGTGGCCGCCGGGCCAAGGTGACGTGCCGCGATGGACCACAAGGTGTCGCCGCGATGCACGACCACACTCAAGGCACCGGAGGCGTTCCTCGCCGACAGCGCCGGCTTCTCCGGCGACCACGAGGGAGGTGGCGCCGGGTCCGCGGCCGGCCCGGCGTCGCTGACAACGCGGAAGGACGGGTTGGGTGCGCCGTCGGTGAGGCCACGGAGAGCGACCTGGGCGGCGACCAGTGACCCCTGGCGTGGGGTGGCATTTCCGGCGCGGGCAATTGCGCTCGCGGGCATCAGCGCCGCCGTGAGTGTGGTCCCAAGAATGAGCGCGACGATCTTGCGCGCCGCGGATGGGGCGAGCCGGTCGGCCAGTACGCGAGAGGCCTGGCCCATCGCGCCGGGCAGGGCAGCGAGGGCCGAGAGCGCCATACCCAGACCGAGCCATAGCGAGAGCAGTGCCCCGATCCAGGCAACCACCAGGAGTATGCCGTCCGCGGGGCTCGCCGGGCCTGCGGCCACAATCGCGGTCCAGGCCTCACGTGCGGAGTTCAGGAAGATCGATCCGACTGCCGCGGCGGCCACGAGGCTCGCACCGGCCAGGGCGACTGCGGCGACGGGCTGCGGACCCGCGGGACGGTGACGAAGCGGCATGCCTGCTCCTTGATTTAAGTGGTGTTCGCTGCAGGGTAGTGCAGTTTGCGTCTGTTTGCCAACAGGTGCGTCGATCTGGATCTCGCCGTGGTGGACAAGCGGCGGCCTTGGAGGGGTGTGGATCGACGGGTCTGGTCGGCTGGGTGCGGTCGGCTGGGCCTGATCGGCTGGGTGTGGTCGACTGGGCCTGGTCGACTGGGTGTGGTCGGCTGGGTGTGGTCGACTGGGTCTGGTCGACTGGGTCTGGTCGACTGGGCCTGATCGACACGGCCCGTTCGACACCGGTCACGACAAGGAGGCGCGATGCGTTGGGATCGGCTTTTCGATGACCTGCAGGCACAGCTGGATTCGGACGGGCAGCGGGAGCTCGATCTGGAGGTCTCGGACCGTACCCGGCGCGAGCGCGCCCAGGTGGGACTGCACGAACGATTCATCGCCCATCGAGGTCTGGGCGTCGAATTGCGTTTGGCAGCAGGAGTTCTGGCATCAGGAACCGTCGCGGACGCCGGCTCGGACTGGCTGCTGCTTGACGACGCCCACGACCGGGGGATCCTGGTCCCGTTCGGGGCGATCGTGTCGATCACGGCTCTCGGGGTCCGTGCGGCCACAGGCCCGGGCGTGGCGACCGCGAAGAGATTCGGTCTGGGCTATGCCTTGCGCGGGCTCAGCCGCGACCGATCCGTGGTGTCACTGACCGACATCGGGGGCTCGGTGACGACGGGCACGATCGACGCGGTGGGTGCCGACGCCCTGGACCTCAGCGAGCACCCGGCCGATATGGCGCGGCGGGCCGTTAACATCGTTGCGCGGCGGGTGATCCCGTTCACGGCGATCGTTGTGGTCCGTCATGGGTGAGGCTGCGCAAGCTCGGGACTAGTCTCCGGCCTGGCCGAACGGGTGCGCAGCGACGAAGGTCTTGGTCTCGGAGTACATCCGCTGGATGTAGCTCTCGAGCTCGGTGGCCTCGACCCGCCACTGTCCACGCCCACCGACCTTGATCGCGTTGAGCTCGCCGGAGCGAACGAGTGCGTAGGCCTGCGCCGAGGAGATATCGAGGGTCTCGGCGACGTCCGCGAGCTGGATGAAGCGCTGTGCCATGCGGGCTCCTCCTTGCCGCCGGGGTTCCTTGAGCCAAAGGTCTACCACAAAGGTGCGACTCCATGTGGCTGCCGTCGCAAGTGGGCTGAACTTATCACTTGCTTTGAAGTGCATGAGTTTGCATATCCATGCTTCGCGCCTCCTGACGCCGTGCCTTCAGCCGTAGTGGTAGCGGGCTTGCAGGGCCACGATGTCATCGCCATCCACGAGATAGACGAGCCGGTGTTCCTCCCCGATGCGTCGAGACCAGAGGCCGGCCAAGGCGTGGCGCAGCGGTTCAGGTTTTCCGATGCCCTCAAAGGGATCTCGGAGGATGTCGTCGATCAGCCGGTTGAGGCGTTTGAGGGACGCGGGATCTGCAGAGAGCCAATATGCGTAGTCCTCCCAGCCGTTGGGAGTGAAGACCAGCCTCATCGCGAGAGCGGGTGCTCCTGGCGGTCGGCACTCTGCGCCTGGGCAAGGCTCTCGAGAAGTCGACGCGCGTTGGCCGGCGAGCGCAACAGGTGTGCCGTCTCCTCCAGCGCCTCGTAGTCCATTCGGGAGATCAGGACCGCGTCGCCGCGGCGGGATGTGATCTCCACCGGGTTGCGGTCATCGTTGACTTGTTCGATAAGCCCGAAAAGGTTCTTGCGGGCTTCGGACGCGGTGATTGCCATCGGCTGGATCCCCTTGCGTTGGTACGAAATATGGTACTACTTCGAGTCAGGAGAGATCTGGCTCCACGAACTCGATCACCTCACGATCAGGGACATCGACCACCGGTATGTCCAAGGCCAGGGCGACGTCCGAGAGGGGGATCGGCGCGGTGGCGGCCGACCGACCTGGGTCCGGGCCACCGGCGTCACCGAACAACGCCAGACCGCGATCTTGCCCAGGGCTAAACCGAAGAGCACCGAGCACGGCCCCAAACCCGACGCTGTGGAACATCCGCGCCCACGCCTGGGTGACCTGGTAGTTGGTCATCGTCGTGAGCTCTGAAGACACCCGAAAGGACGCGGCTTCGTCGATGGAGACGTCTGCGGCGAGGCACGCCTGCCGAAGGCGGAGTGCACTCACCACGCGCCCCATGATCAGTGTCCCGGGAACCCATCCGTTGTTGACGTAGAACGGGTGCGTGAGCTCGCGAACCGCAGCTTCGGCCGTCGACGCCAGGTAGCAGGTGCCGAAAGGGGCTGGAAGATCAAACCGCCCCGACCCCGGAGCGGGAACCTTCGCAGGAGATGATGAGAAGTGCCAGGCTCCCCGATCCGGCGACTGAGCACGGTCTCGATGGGCCCGAAACCACTCGCCGCCAGAGGGCAGGTTCTGTGACGGGAAGCCGGCGTAGTCAGCACCTTCGCCCGGGGCTTGCTGAGCCGTACGTCGGCGTTCAGCCACCTATGCCGCCCACTGGTGCGCAGCGTGAGCAGCCAGGCGCAGCACCACGCCCTCATCCAATCCCTGGGTCAGCCACGTCAACGGGCTGCGGCCGCCCAGTTCGTCATGGGTGGTGGTTAGCCATACGCAAGCCGTCCAACCGTCATACCCCCGGAACAGCCGAAGCACGCCGGTTAGTGCGGGCTTGATCCGACGGCCTTCGAACTGGAACACCGGATATACCCACAGGCCGTCACCGGTTCGCATCGCCATGACACTGCCATGCTTGCGCCGGTCGCTGACGGCCTGTTTGGAAACGTCAAGCAGGGCTTGGACACGTGGGGTGTCGTAGAAGGGGCCGACCAGGTCAGCCATCGGATTCCGAATCGGGCTGGGCACCAGCGACAGCATCCGCGTCGCCAGGTCACGCGGAGCCAGAGCGGCCACCCCTGCGGCCTCGATCGCCTTCACCCGTACATGCAAGCCAGAGGCTACTTCCTCGAGCACGCTGCGCTCGTACTCCGCAACTGACATGGGCCTGTCCGCTCCGGTCTTCAACACCATCCCGGTTCGCCTCCATGTCCGTGTCGCTCAAGAACAGCGTATAAGGTCCGTCAAGACGGTCAAGTCATTCTAGGCCTATGGCTGTGGATGAGCTGGCGGGTGCCAGGCACGCATGGGCGATGATGGTCCCCAAAGACTCACCGACCTTGGTGCGCCAGGCGCCAGCCGGCGCTCGTGACGCACCCACGAGATCGAGGGATGAAATGGCCGAGCTGCCCAAGCCGACTGCCGCGCGCCTGGGCAGACCGTCCTGGCGTGACCCGCGGCTGGTGGTCGGCGTGGTGCTGGTCCTGCTGTCGATGGCCATCGGGGCCAGGGTCGTCGCCGCAGCAGATGACACGATCCCGATGTATGCCGCGGCGGTCAGCTTGGTGCCCGGCCAGCCCGTGACCCAGAGCGACGTCAAACGCGTCGATGTCCAGCTCGGTGCCAGCCGAAGCCGATACGTCGCCGCTGACCACGACATCGCGCCGGGCACGTTCGCGTTGCGCGACATTCGTCCCGGCGAGCTGCTGCCGACGTCGGCGTTGGGCAGCAGTGTCGACATCAACCTCAAACCTGTGTCCGTCCCGGTTGACAGCGGCGCCGCAGCGGAGCTGGCCGCGGGCTCGATCGTCGATGTCTGGGTCAACGCGAAGGACCCGGCATCGGCTACCGAGAAGTACGGTAAGCCGGTCAAGACCCTCGAGGCGGCGCCTGTGGCCAGCACACCCGACACCACCGGCGGCGGGCTGGGTGGAGCCTCGGGCACGACCGCCGTGCAGATCATGGTCCCGGAGGCGGGCGTCCAGGCGCTCATCGCGGCCATCGACCAGGGCGCGAGGATCACCTTGGTCCCGGTGCCGGGGTCACCCACCAAGGCCGGCGCGTGAGCCGGTCGGTCGTCACGGCGGTCAGCGACCGCTGGGAGGGCGCCCTGGTCACCACCTTGGAGCGAGGCACCGACGCCCAGATCGCCCGACGCTGCCCGGACCTGGCTGACCTGTTGGCAGTGGCCGGATCGGGCCTGGCCGACGTCGCGCTGATCTCGGCAGATCTGCGTTCGCTGGATCGCACCGCGCTGGACCATCTGCGGGAGTGCGCCGTGACCGTGGTCGGGGTCTACCCACCCGGTGACGAGCAGGCGCAACGGCATCTGCGTCAGCTGGGGATCGACACGATCATCTCGGCAGACGCCAGTGCCGAGGTGATCCAGGAGGCGCTGGACGGACTGGACGCCCCATCCGCGCAGTCGGGGCTGGAATCGACCTGGTCCTCGCACGGGCTGGAGCGGTCGGGCCCGGGCGGACCCGATGGGCTGCCCGGCTCCGATGGGCTGCCGGGCTCCGATGGACTGCCGGGCTCCGATCGCGTGGGCGGACGTGAAGGAGTGCCCGGCGGCGCGGTTGACGCCAGTGGCTCGCGGCCTGCTGCTCCTGATCGAGCTGGCGCAGACGCCGACAGCGTGCTGGGCACGATCATCGCGGTGTGGGGTCCCGCGGGTGCTCCCGGACGAACCACGATCGCACTGAACCTGGCCAGCGAGCTCGCCCGGCTGGGCCAGCCCACGGTGCTGGTCGACGCCGACACCTACGGTGGCTGCATCGCGCAGGCGCTCTCGCTGCTCGACGAAGCACCCGGTCTGGCTGCGGCAACCCGGGCGGCGGACCAGGGCAGCCTCGACCTCCCCGCACTGGCGCGCCTGGCGCCCGAGGTCTCGCCCGGGTTGCGGGTGCTCACCGGCATCCCCAAGGCCGAGAGGTGGCCAGAGCTGAGGGCGGCTGCCCTCGAACATGTCCTCACCCTCAGCCGACGCCTTGCGCGCTTCGTCGTCATCGACTGCGGGTTCAGCCTCGAGGATGACGAGGAGCTGAGCTACGACACGCTTGCCCCCCGGCGTAACGCGGCCACGCTCACCTCTCTGGCCGTCGCCGACCAGGTCCTGGCCGTTGGAGCCGGCGACCCGATCGGGTTGCAACGACTCGTTCGCGGGTTGCAGGAGCTGGGCACCGTGGCTAGCCCATCGCCCACCGTTGTCATCAACAGAGTGCGGTCCTCAGCTGTGGGCCCGCGACCGGAGTCGCGCATTCGTGATGCCCTCAGCCGCTTCGCCGGGATCGACGACCCACGCTTCATCCCCGACGACCCCGCCAGCCTGGATCGCGCACTGTTGGCCGGGCAGACGCTGGCCGAGGCTGCGCCCGACTCCGACGTGCGCAAGACTTTGACGGCGCTCGCGGCCCAGATCTGCGGGGTGCCTGCACCACTCACCGGCCGTCGACGTAAGGGCGCATGATGCAAGGACTGATCGTGGACTGGGGCGGGGTCCTCACCATGCCGATCCACACGGCGATCGGTGGCTGGCTCAAGGCAACTGGTGTCGACCGTGATCACTACGGCGCGGTCCTTGGCCGTTGGGTCGAGCCCTTGCCCGGCGAGCTCTCCCCGATCCATCAGCTGGAGCGGGGGGAGATCGCCCTCGAGGAGTTCGAGCGGATGCTCTCCGAAGCCCTGACACACGAAGGCTCCAGGGTCGAGGCGCAGGGGCTGATCAGGACCATGTTCGCCGACCTGGAGATCTACGACGACTCGATGACCTCGCTCGTGACCCGTGCGCGTGCGGCGGGGATTCGCACCGCGCTGTTGTCGAACTCGTGGGGTAACGGTTATGACCGCAGCGACTGGCTGGAGATGTTTGACACGGTCGTCATCTCCGGTGAGGTCGGCATGCGCAAACCCGAGCCTGAGATCTACGAGCTGGCCCTTGACCGCATCGGCCTGCCCGCCAGCGAATGCGTCTTCATCGACGACATGCCGCACAACATTGCCGCTGCAGCGCGGGCCGGTCTTGCCGGCATCGTGCACCGGAGCTTCGACGAGACGGCTGGCGAGCTCGAGGCTTTGTTCCCCGGCGCCGGCTGGATCCATCAGCGGCAGTGACCTGGTCGGGACCCGCCGGATGGCACCGCAGTATCGCCGGTGGCACGGTCGAAGGTGCCATGGGTGATACCCAGGTACCACCCGGTGAAACCCGTCTCCTCAGCTGCTGAAGAGCAGCAGCAGCCCACCGCACGTGTAGCCCACCATGAGCACCAGCAAGGGCACCTGGCCGATGACGGCGACGCGTCGCTCGAACAACGTGACCGCGCGCTCATGGGCCAGGACCACGCCCAGGACGTGGCCGGTCACGATGGCGGTCACCTGGATCATGGCCACCAGGGTCGGCGCCAGGAGCGCGGGGCTAGCGGTCAGGTCGCCTGTTCCGAGCCAGTTCGCCCCGATACCAAGGGGATCGGACAGCCTGATCAACGTGTTCTGGCCTTCGAAGATCAACAACGACCAGTAGTGGGCCACGACATAGCCGGCGGCGATGGGCAGCAGCGAAGGAGCGAACTGGGCCGCGAGCCCGCGGACCGGCATCCGGGCCAGGCGGGCGCTCACGGCCGCCGCCAGATGCAGCGAGAGCGCCACCACTAGACACATGCCAAGCAGACCAGCGGTCATCAGCAGCTCGGAAGGCAGGTCGGAGGACTGCACGAAGGTGAACCACACCGGTTCGGAGGAGAACCCGTCGTATGCCGTGCTGCCCAGCATCACGGACGCGGTCGCCAGGAGGCCCCGATCCACCGCGATCGCGTTGGCGCCATGCAGGGGGGAGCGCAGGACCCAGGCACGATCGGGTCGTCGGCCCAGTGGGCTCAGGGCGCCGAAGAGGCGCGACCAGACCTCGAAGGGGTCAGATCGGCTGAACCAGCCACGCCCGAAGACCAGGGCGCCCAGCAGGTCGATCAGGACGAACCCGCCGATCGCCACCCTCAGGACGAGCAAGGTCGTGCGGTCCGGGGCGATCAGCTCGAGCCAGGTGAAGGCGAAGAGCCCGAGCGCGGCCGGCCAGTAGCCGGGCGACCAGGTGGTCATCGAGGCGTCCGGATCAAGGCGCGCGAGCCGGGTGAGCCCCTTGTGCAGCCAGCGAATCGGGTTGAGCCAGGCCCAGATCGGGCCGAATATCAGCGACAGCCCGGCCAGCCCCACCCACAGCCAGGCGTACACGACATACGGCGCGGGGTTGTTTGCGTCGTCCACCCCGAAGACCAAGGCCATCACTGTCCACGCGGTGAGCAGCAGCGACAGTGTCACCCAGATGCCTTTGAAGACAGGGGAGTTCAGCGTTCGTGCCACAGGAGAGGGGAGTGGGAGCCCGGCGTCGACGCGCAGTCGGGGCTCCGGCCAGAGCGCGCCGAGGGCCACGAAGGACACGAGCAGAGCCGCCGCCGCGCCAATGAGGACGGCCGTGAACGGCAGCGGCAGGTCCTGGCGTGAGCCGACGCCGTGGGCAGGCAGCGACACGAGCGCGGCGGCAAGCACGGAGTTGGCCACGGCTCAGCGAACAGCCACTTGGAACAACCGCAGCTCAGGCTCGTGGAGCTCGACCTCGTAGACGCCGGGCTGGGCGCCCTTGATCGTGACCTCCAGCCGCTGGCCGGCCTTGACGTTCATTTCGATGTCGAACGCGTGCGCGTGCAGCTCGTCGTCGTGGTCGCTGGTGACGGCGATGGTCAATGTCTCGCCGACGGCGATGTTGACCGTCGCCGGCTTCGGGGAGACCTGCTTGCCCGTGACGGTGATATCGATCCGCCGGCCCGCCGACGTGGGGGATGAGGGGCTGGTCGGGGAAGGGTGGGTGG
>JBBQUB010000055.1:0-13944 GCA_038212865.1 Actinomycetales bacterium | reverse complement strand
GGGCTGGTCGACCGTCAGCCAGGTGGGCTACCTCCTCGCCGCCGCAGCCGTGACCGGACTCAGCGACCTGGGCCAGCCCGCGCTGCTGTTCTTCCTGGCCGGTTACGCCCTCACGAACCTGACGGCCTTCGCCGTCGCCGCCGCGGAGCCCCATCGCCGTGCCCTCGAGCAGTGGGCAGGCTTCGCCCGCGCTCGCCCTGGCCTCACCGCAGCCCTCGTCGTGGCCCTGCTCGGGCTGGTCGGGACACCGCCAACGGCTGTTTTCATCGGCAAGCTCACGACCTTGGGGGCGACCTGGGACGCGGGCCTGGCCTGGCTGGCGCTCGCGGTGGCCGTCAACACGGTGGTCAGCCTCTTCTACTACTTGCGCTGGATCCGGGCGACCCTACGTCCGGTGGCTGAGCTTCGCGAGGTCGCCGAGCCCGACAAGGTCGGCCTCGGCGCCCGAACAGCCGCTTTCATTGCCGCGGGTGCCACCATCGTGATGGGGCTGGCGGCCGGGCCGCTCTGGCTTGCGCTCCGCTGACGGTGGATACCTGCCCGCAACCCGGGATCGCGGACACCGCGTCGTCCAGGCCTGATGGGTGACCGGGCAACACAGTGCGGACAAGATGAGGTCATGAGAGCACTCACGGTTGCCCCCGGTCGCAAGGACTCCCTCTCCCTCGACAGGGTCGACGAGCCGGACCCGGGTCGGGGGACGATCCTCGCCGAAGGACTGGCTGTGGGGGTGTGCGGCACCGATCGAGAGATCGTCGCTGGTGACTACGGCTGGGCTCCTGAGGGCGAGGAGCGCCTGATCATCGGCCACGAGTCCCTCGGGAAGGTCCGCGAGGCGCCGGCTTCGTCCGGCTTCGCCGCGGGTGACCTGATCGTCGGGGTCGTCCGTCGTCCCGATCCGGTGCCGTGCGGGGCCTGCGCTCGCGGCCAGTTCGACATGTGTCGCAACGGTCGCTACACCGAGCGAGGGATCAAGGAGATCCACGGGTATGCGAGTGAGCTGTGGCGGGTCGAGCCCGAGTACGCCGTGAAGCTCGACGCGGCCCTCTACCGGGTCGGGGTGCTCATGGAGCCCACCACCGTGGTCACCAAGGCCTGGGAACAGGTGGAGAAGGTCGGAGAGCGGTCTTGGTTCGAACCCAAGAGCGTGCTGATCACCGGTGCCGGTCCGATCGGGCTGCTGGCCGCGATGCTCGGGGTCCAGCGCGGCCTCGATGTGCACGTGCTCGACCAGGTCACCAGCGGACCCAAGCCCGACCTGGTCACCGACCTCGGCGCGACCTACCACCACGACGGGATCGAGGCGGCGGCGACAGCGGTGGGTCCCGATGTCCTGATCGAGGCGACCGGGGTGGGTGGGCTCGTGTTCGGTGCGATGCGGGCGACCGCGTCATACGGCGTCGTGTGCCTGACTGGCGTGTCACCCAAGGGGCGCAGCCTGAGCGTCGAGGCCGGGAGCATCAACCGGGAGATGGTGCTCGAGAACGACGCGATCATAGGTTCGGTCAACGCCAACCTCGGCCACTACCGCGACGCCGCAGCGTCCCTGGCCCAGGCCGACGTGCGGTGGTTGGAGAGCCTCGTCTCGCGTCGCGTCCCGCTGACGGACTTCTCGGACGCCTTCACCGCACAGGAGGACGACGTGAAGGTCGTGATCGACTTGGGCGACACTAAGGCGTCCCCGGCTGATCCAGGCTAGACCTGGCCAACCTGCCGCTCTGGCTCATTCTCGGGTGGCTCGATTAATCCGAGCACCGCGTCGGGAACGCCCGCGAACAGCAGATTTACGGCCAGCGCCGCGGCGGAGAACGACGCGGCGGAGAACGACGCGGCGTGGAGTGGTCTATTGGCCGAGGACCTTGAGCTTCGAGCGCCCGTTGGCCATCTCTTGGGCGCCCTCGGCGGCCTCGGGGAGGTTGGAGAGGAAGATCGAGCCGGACAACGAGGCCACCTGGAGTGGTCCGGCCCCGATGAGCGCGACCCCGAGGGCCAGGTTCTCAGGGATGCCGTCCAGGGTGATGGCGGCGAGCCGTGGGTGCGGCGGGCGGGCCCAGGACGAGACCGGGCGGCGACTTGCCGAAGCCCTCCTACCGGAATTAGTTTCAGGGATCGCTCGGCTGCGCATCTCAGTCTTGGCAGGTTTGGGCCTCGCGGTCCCAATGACTTCGTGAGTCGAACGGCCCGCGCCCACGAGTCTGTTCCGGCGGCGTTGAACGCGAGGAAGCTGGGATAAGGCATGCGCGCCCGGGCAATGTCGGACATCGACGCGCTGAGTGACGCCCAGGCGGCTAAGGAAGACGGCTGACCGGCCGCTTCAGGCACGGAGGTCGGCAGCGGCTGGTCAGGAGTGGACTCGGCCGACCTGCCCGGCCCGGACGATCCCGTGCTGCGGGGCGAAGATGCTGGCGCTGACCCGGTTGGTCACACCCGCTTTCGCGTAGATGTGCTCAAGGTGGTTACGGACGGTCTTCTCGCTGATGACCAGCTCTTGGGCCACCTGCTTGCTCGAGCGACCCACTGCCACCATCCCGAGGATCTCCAGCTCGCGCGGGGTGAGACCGCTGGGCGGTTTGACGATCTACCCCCGGGCGCCGGCACGCATCGCGTTATACACGTTGTCGTCGTCATCGAACATGGTGAGAACAAGGATGGCGACACTCGGAGTGACTCTGGCGATCTCGCGCCGGTGGCCGGTTCGATATCCGCTCACGCTGCACAGTGGGGCGATGGCGTTGGCTGGCTGGCAGGAGTGATGACCTCCGCTTGCTGAATATTCTCACATACAGTAATGTTCTCGAGTATGGGAACATCGCAAGCCCACAAGAGCGAAGTGATCCTGCATCCGCAGCGTCTGCGCCTCATCCGTGCTCTCGCCGCCGGTGTGCTGACAACCAAACAGCTGGCCATGCTCGTGCCCGACATCGCCCAGGCGACCCTGTACCGACACCTCACCACCCTGCTCGATGCCGGGGTGATCGAGGTCGCGGCCGAGCGACCCGTCCGCGGCGTCGTCGAGCGCAGCTACGCCCTCGTGCAGGGGGCCGCCGTGCTGAGCGGGGATGACCTCGCCGGGGCCAGCCGCGATGATCACCTCCGCTACTTCTCGATCTTCGCCACGGGCCTGATCGCCCAGTTCGACCGCTACCTCAAGCGCGACTCCATCGATCTGGAGGCCGACGGGGTGGGCGTCACCGAGGCGGTGCTCAACCTCACCGACGACGAGTTCGCCGCGTTCATCGCTTCGCTCAGCTCTTTGGTCCGTCCCCTGATGAAGAACAAGCCCGACGGTGGTCGCACCCCGCGACTGCTAGCCACCGTGCTCTTTCCTCTTGACATCACCCCCGAGAACCTCCCGTGACGTCCATCGGCTCAGGCACCGACTACAAGAAGATGGCTGCCCAGTTGCGCGTGAACTCGTTGGCGGTGCTTGGGGTTCCGGTGGCAGTGATCGCGGCGCTGACTGCTTGGCTCGGTGCGCCCCAGGTGCTGCCTGCAGTCCTCGGCGCCGCCGGCTGGATGATCGCGCTGGCACTGCGTCAGCCCGTCGCGCTGGTAGCGACCCGGCTGACGACCAAGGAACGCGCCATGACCATCGTGGTCCTCGCGTCGGGTCCCGCCGAGGAGATCGTGCGCCTGCTTCTGGTTCTGTTCGTCCTTCGCAGCGCCAGCGCCGCGACGTGGGCCGGAGCCGGCTGGATGACGATCGAGGTCGCCCTGATCGCGGTCAACACACTGATCATCGCCAACCTGCTGCCAAAGGACGACCCCAAGTCCCTGGAAGCCAAGGAGCTCCTGCGCGACCAAGGAATGATGCAGGACAACGGACCGGTGTGGGGAGTCGTCGAACGGTTCAGTGCGGCCGGGATCCACATCGGGTTCACCCTGCTGCTCTTCGCCCAGCCATGGCTGGTACTGGTCACGATCGTGCTGCACTCCCTGACCAACCTGATGGTCGTCCGCTACGCCAAGCGATCAATCGCCGGCACGGAGCTCGTCCTGCTCGCGGTCGCGATCGCCGTGTTCGCCGCAGGCGTCGTGGCCGGCGGGCTCCCCGGATGAACGCCCGGGCTCCCAGCGGGTGGGGCGTACCGGTAGGCCGTTGTCCGTCGTATGTTTCCACGAAAGGGTGTCTGTGATGAGCGTCAGCCTGTCCGAGTTTCCGGTGTGGGCTCTGGTGGTCCTGGGGGTGCTGGCCCTGGCTTCGATCACCCTGGAGGTCATCGCCCTGCTCGACCTGTACCGGCGACCCACCGAGGAGGTGGTGCTGGCCAACAAGTGGATCTGGGTGGCCATCGTGCTGCTGGTGAACACCGTGGGCGCGGTTATCTACCTTGCCGCCGGCCGCAAGCCGGCGATCATCGATACCCAAGCGGCTAAGCTCGCGTCGCCGTTGGTGCGTCCCGAGAACATCGCCGACGCCCTGTATGGGCCGCGTGAGCAGAACGGCAAGCGATGAACCCCGCGATCCAGACCACGGCGCTGACCAAGGCCTACGGCGACAAGCGCGCCCTTGACACGGTGGACCTATCAGTCGAAGAAGGTTCGATCTTCGGCTTTCTCGGCCCGAACGGCGCAGGAAAAACGACCATGCTCCGCCTCCTGACCGGGCTCGCGCGCCCCACCAGTGGCCGGGTCCAGGTCCTCGGCCACGACGTCACGTCGGCCGGCAACGCCGTCCGCGCCGACCTCGGCTTCCTGCCCGACGTGCCCGGTTTCTACGAATGGATGACGGCCGAGGAGTTCGTGCGCTTCGCCGGCGAGCTCTTCGGCATCGAGCGGCGGGTGCTAGACGCACGGGTCGCCATGCTGCTCGACCTGGCGGGGCTCACCGACATCAAGGCGATGATCGGCGGGTACTCCCGTGGCATGAAGCAGCGGCTCGGCGTGGCCCAGGCCCTTGTCAATGCACCACGGCTGCTGCTGCTCGACGAGCCGACGAGCGCTCTGGACCCGATGGGCCGCAAGGACGTCCTCGACATGCTCACCTCGCTTCGGGGGCGCACCACCGTGTTCTTCTCCACGCACATCCTCACCGACGTCGAGCGCGTGTGCGACACCGTCGCGATCCTCGACCGCGGCCGCGTAGTCGCCCGCGCCCCCATCGACGAGCTCAAGGCGCGCTACGGCGTGCAGAAGGTGGTGGTCGAGGTCACCGACGGCGCCGACGAGCTCGCCGAGCAGATCGCGCGACAGGTCTGGGCGACCACGGTCGCGCGCGGGGCCGACGGCGCCATCGAGATCACCGTGGCGGACGTGGGTGCGGCGCAGCGCGAGCTCCCTGCCATGGTGGCTGAGCGAAAGATCGGGATCCTGCGCCTGGAAGCCGGCGAGATGGGGCTTGAAGAGGTCTTCGTCGAGCTCGTCGGGGGTGAACAGCGATGAACGGCTTCGCGGCGTTCGCCCGCAAGGAAACCCGCGAGATCCTGCGCACGTGGCGCATCTGGGTACTTCCCGGCATCGTGGTGTTCTTCGCCCTGACCGGACCGGTTCTCGCCCGGTTCACCCCGCAGATTGTGGGTGCGGTGGGCGGCAGCCAGCTCGGCGGACTCACGCTGCCGGCACCGACCTACCTTGACGCCTACAGCCAGTGGATCAAGAACCTGTTCGGGATCGCCCTGTTCGCCCTCATCATCATCTACGCGGGCATCATCTCCTCGGAGACCAGAAGCGGGACAGCAGCCCTGGTGCTGACCAAGCCGGTGTCGCGCACCGCCTTCGTCATCGCCAAGGCCACGATCCACTCCGCGTTCCTCGCCATCCTGGTCATCACGGGAACTCTCCTGACCTGGGGGATCACCGCGGCCGTCTTCGGGACGGCACCGGGGTCGGCGCTGTGGTCCTCAGCGCTGGCGTGGCTGGTGTTCGGTGTCCTGTTCATTGCCCTGATGACGCTGCTCTCGGTTCTCATCGGCTCCGCGGCAGGAGCTGCCGGCGCGGGACTGGGTACCTACGCACTGGTGTCGATCGCGTCGATCTGGAAACCCCTCGGCTCGTACTCACCTGCGGCCCTGGCCACGGCGCCGGCGTCGTTGGCGGCAGGCAAGGACGCCGCCGTGCTGTGGCCGGTGCTGACGGCGCTCCTGCTCGCGGTCGGGCTCGTCGCCCTCGCCGCGCGCAGCTTCCGGCGCCGGGACCTGTGAAGACTCGGGGAGGCTCATTAACCGTGCTGGATGAGGAGGGCCACGAATGTTGATAGCCGAAGCGCAAGGTGATGTGCGCCGCCTCTACGCGGGCGGTTTCAACGGTCAACTGGTGTCTGCGGTGGTGTGGCTATCGGCGGCCGCAATGGCCACGTGGGTCTCCACCGGGGGTGCCGTCGCCGTGCTCTTCCTCGGCGGGACCCTGATCTTCCCGCTCACATGGCTCAGCATCCGGCTCACTGGGCGCTCGGCATCGTTGCCAACCGGGCATCCGATGGCGGGACTGGCGATGCAGATCGCGTTCACCGTACCCATCGGCCTCGTGGTGGTCGTGGCCCTGCTAGCAGGTCACGGCGAGCTATTCTTTCCGGCCAGCATGGTGATCGTCGGTGCGCACTACCTCCCCTTTGTCTTCCTCTACGGCATGCGGATGTTCGGGTACCTGGCACTGGCCCTGGTCGGGCCGGGCGTCATTCTTCTGTTGTGGGTGCCTGCCCCCCTCGCGCTCGGTGGATGGATCACCGGCGCGGTTCTCACGATCTTTGCCTTCCTCCTGCGCGCGGCCGCCGACTCCCTGAACGCCAAGGAGCCGACACCAGCCCACTGACCTTGACAGGTCGCCTCCAGGTAGCGGCGATCGATTGACCTCCCGCCGATCAGCCGGCTGTCCCTGCCCCTACTGGCCAAGGATCCTGCTCCGGAACCTGGCCTTCACTATGTCCGGGGCGGCCCCGGTGTCGCGTCGTACCGCCTGTCTGACGCGAAGAGCTCGCGCGAAGGTGGGGGGCTGCCCACGGGTGATCATGGGTTTGCCGACCACGGCGCAGAAGCTGAGCTCTACCTCACCTCATCCCTTGTAGTGGGCAAGAGCCTCGCTCAAGCCGGGTAGGGGACGAACGCTCAAGCTGGTCGCGTGTTGGAGCACAAAGACGGCCCCCACGCCTGCGCTGCGCTGTTCGCAGGCAGAGACCTTGGCGTCTGTCTTGCTGGTGTCGGGCGGGGCGGCGTCCGGCCCGGCGGTTGCCATTTCTGGGGGGCTGTACGAGGCCGTGTACTGCAAGGTTCCATCTGCTGCCTCGACGAGGTTGCTCACCGTCAAGCCTGCCGTCCGAAGGCAACCCACCGTGTCCTGCATGGCGAGTCTGTACTCACCTGGAGTCACGCTCTTGTCCGCGAGGATCGTCTTTTCAAGGGGAGTCAGATTCTGGAGTGCTTGTTCGCCCAGACTTCCATCCGGCGACGCACTCGAACACCCGGAGGAAAGCAGCACGGACAGCAGCCAGACCAGGGCTACAGCAGCGCCACTCATGCCGCGCGGCCCACGAGGCGTCCGCTGCGGCCCACGGCCCCCTGCTGAGCTCATGTCCTTCCGCCTTTCGCGCCACTTGCTCTGCCCGGGAAGTCTCCATCACCCGCTGCTGCGGACGTGACGTGACGCCGACAGTAGCGGCTGTGACCATCGCCCAGGATCGAACGGCGCCAGGCGGTCAACTTTCTCAACTCGCGTGCCGTGATTGGCGCTGCTGCACGCAGCGACTCACCGGGGAGGAGGTGCACGGTAGTCCCGCTCGTACCGTCATCATTGAACGGGACCAGGTCCGTGACCGGTATGCCGTGTTCGTAGCGCTGGGTCCACGCCCCGTTGCGGCGCCGGTTGGTGTGCACGAGCCAGTCGCTGAGGGCTGCGACGACTGACCTGCCCCGACGGGGATGGCCATCGGGGAGAAGTTCAGCGTCGGGGAGGTCGAAGAACCGGATGTCCCTGGTGTCCATGACCGGCTTCTTGATCGGCTGACGCCGTCGGGACTGACGGACCGCTGCGAGATGTTCGGCGTCCACGGTGCTCGACCAGTCGTGCGTGGCGTTGAGCCACGGCATCGTTGAGTCACCCACCCTTAGATACTCCCAACAAGGTGGCGGCGCAACGCAACGGGTCACCGGCTTTCGCCTCTCACGCCGATGCGACGTCCGACTTGCGACGAGTAGAATGAGCCATAGAAAGACGTTCGGACGAGGGCATTGGCAGCATCTGGAGTGCTATAACTGTCTCCACTGATGGGCGATGGGAAGAGGCACGGTGGCGGTGCCCCGAGAAGACGAAGTCGCCCAGGACTCACGAGCAGCAAGACCGGGCCTGGTGACCAGGCGCAACCTGGCCCTGGTTGCCTTGGTGGTCGTCCTGCTGGGACTCGCCAGGTGTGGCGGGGACATCGGGGGACTGTTCCGCACAGGCACCGCGTACGGGAATCAGCCGTTCCGGAACGGGTCCTTCTTGATCACGACCACCGCCCTCGCCTACGACATACAGGCGATAAACGCGGGCGCGGCCGCGAAGTCGCAGGGAGTGAGGTCGTACAAGCCCAAGAACGGCCAGTTCATCGTGTTCCATGCCACTGCTACCAACGTGTCCTTCTCATCGGCGTCCATGCCGTCCGCGAGCACCACCCTGACCGACGCCGCGGGCAAGACATACAAGGCGGCGGGGCCCTTCATCGGGGCCGAGGGGCAGGGATTCGACGAGAAGCAGCTGCCAGGTACGACCCGCTCGGGCTGGTTCGTTTTCGACGTACCGGAATCGCTGACGATGCCCAAAACACTGAACGTGCAGTCCGACCCGAGCCAACGCACAACGAACCCGCCGACCTTGGTGAAGTTTGGGTGAGGGAATTGCCGATGCAGTCCCCTTCTGGGCGTACCCATCATCAGTAAGGACGTGGCCGCTGACGCCTCGGTTGAACGCTGCGACGTCCCGACGCCAGTACGCAAGCTCTTCGCCAGTTGAGTGCGTCTGGAGTTTGACAGGTCCAACCCAATTCGAACGCAGCTCGCACGCCCCTGGGCCATAGTGCCCCCGGCCCCTCGTAGCCCAAATACAACATCCGTGAACAAGGAAGGACCGTCATGGAGAAGTTGTTGTATCGGGTCACTGAGACCGCCCAGATGCTGGGCCTGAGTCGATCCAAGGTCTGCGTCCTGATCCAAGCCGGCGTGCTTCCCTCAGTCAGGATCGACGGATCGCGTCGGATGAGGGCTGAGGACCTGCTCGCCTACGTCGCAGCCCTGTCCACCGCCGCCTAGTGGCCAGGATCAAGGACGGGCTGATCAAGCGCGGGTCAACGTGTCGTACGTCATCCGCGTCCCGGATCAGTCCACCGGTCGCAGCAAACCTCTCTGGGTGGGCGGCTTCGCGACCGAGAGTGAGGCGAAGATCGCCCGCGACGAGGCCCGCTACCTCGCCAAGCGTGGAGAGCTGGTCGGGAGGAGCCAGGTCACCCTTGAGGCGTACCTCACCGGATGGCTTGAAGGCCACCCAACCCCTTGTTTACAAGACACAAGATGCGAATTCTATTGCGCATCAACGCTTTTCATCCACCGATGCTTGAGCACGGACTCGGAGGGCGTTGGTGTTGCTCAGTATCGGGCAATGCCGGGCGTGCGTGAACACTCTGCGCCCACGGATGCGCCAACAGGCAGCCGCTCGAATCGCTTTCAGGACTGATCGGCCTCGGCCTGAGGTCGCGCCGCCGTGGGCGGGTCCACCTGGCGAGTTGGGCGATGAACACCGAACAGACTGCCTGGTCCGGCATGATGCACGGGTGGGCGATGATGAGGAGCTGCGGAAGCTGGCGCAGCGTCTGTGTGAGGTTGACGGCATGGTCGGAGTACTGCTCGGTGGTAGCCGGGCCCGTGGGGAGCACATGCCGGAGTCAGACTTCGACCTCGGTCTGTACTACCAAACCCCGCTCAACATCGAGGCGCTCCAAGACCTGGCGCGCGACGTTGCTGGCCCCGAGGCGCGCGTGACCCGTCCCGGGGAGTGGGGACAGTGGGTCGACGGCGGGGGTTGGCTGCGCATCGCTGGGGCTGCCGTGGACTGGATCTACCGCGATCTTGACCGGGTCCGCAGGTCTTGGGACGACGCGCAAGCAGGCCGGTACGACTTCAATTTCCAGATCGGGCATCCGTTGGGAGTGCCGGACTTCGCCTACGTCGGCGAAGGTCGCCCTCGGCGTCGTCCTAGCCGACCCGTCGGGCGAGATTGCAGTGCTACAACAGGCTGCCCGCCGCTATCCAGCTCGCCTTCGGGACGCTCTGATCGCCGGCTTGTGGGAGGCGTCCTTCACCATCGACATCGCCCGCAAGGCGGTCGCGCGGGGGGACACGGCATACGTCGCCGGGTGTCTGTTTCGCGTCGTGGAGGTGTGCGCCCAGGCACTGCACGGGCACGCCGAAAAGTGGCTCATCAATGAGAAAGGCGCAGTTGCCTCCGCTGGTCGACTGCCGGGGGCACCCGCCAGATTCGCAGAACGGGCCCAGGACGTCTTGGCCCACCTCGGCACTACTCCCGGCGAGCTAAGCAACGCGATCGCCTCGGCTGCCGAACTCTTGGCCGACACGAAAACCGCGTGCCAGCACTCCCGCTGACCGATCCTTGGGTCTGCGGGACGGAGCCGAGGCGATGAGACTCTGCGCGCTCAGTCGCCTCAGTCGCTCTGTGGTTTTGGGAGGAGCCGTCTGGATCCGGAACCGGTGGCGGCGAGCAGGTCTCGCGGGTTATATAGGCGGCACTGTGTCATCGACAGGCAGCCGCAGCCGACGCAGTTACTCAGGTTGTCCCGCACGAGTTGCAGTTCAGCGATCTGTTGGTCCAGCAGTGGTTGCCACGCCGCGGACATCCGAGCCCAATCCCGTTTGCCGGGGGCGACTTCGCGGGGAAGGGCTGCGAAAGCGGTCCGAACTTGATCGAGGCTGAGGCCAACGTGCTGCGCGGCTCGGATCACGGCGACTCGCCGGAGCACAGCGCGTTGATAGCGTCGCCGGTCTCCGCTGGTGCGGGTGCTGGTGATCAGCCCCAGACTCTCGTAGAACCGCAGCGCGGAGGGAGCCAGCCCGCTGCGGGCGGACACTTCACCGATTGTCAACAGGTCCCGTCGATCCACGCGTTTGACCTCAAGTCCACTTGATGTCCTGCAATGGTCTCATGCTGACCACCACCGGACCCTACGACGACGCCCTTGAACGCCTACACCGCACCGGACCGGAGTTCGACGGCTACCTGTCCAACCACGGCCCTATGGTCGTGGAAGTTCTAGCCCGACGAGATCAGGACCAGCTGATCGACCGATGGACGGATCAATACCTGCGTCGGCTCGACGAGCTGCCCCGCGGTACCTGGCTTATCGACCCGGCGCAGTGGAAGGAAGCGTTGGGCGAGTTCACCCGGGCCGCGGACTGGATCGAGCTTTTCCTGCGTGAGGTTGCCCAGGACCCCTGGGCTGCGGTCCTGGAACGCTGGTGGCCTCGGTTACTGCCCGGGATCGCCACTGGGGCCACGCATGGGGCGATCCGGGTTGGCCACGCGGTCAATGCGTTGATTGAGGTGGAGTCACCACCGCGGGTCGCTGAACTCGCGCATGCGCTCGGGTACTGGGCTGCGCGTTGGCAGCCAAGTCCCCTCATCCGGCCTGCCGGCAGCCGGACGCCTATCGAGCTCGTCGCGATGATGCCGCGCGTGCCGCGCCAGGAGTCCGGTATCCGCGAGCGGCTGGCTCAGCTCGAACAGACGCCTGGGTGGGCCGATGAGGCGGCAACGCTTGCGAGGCCCATCACAACGGAGATGATTACGTTAGGCATCGAGGGCATCGTGGACGCAGTTGTCGCGATGTATCCGGGTTATGCCCACGGCAACCCGACCATGCTGGTCCATGCCGCGACGGCACCGAACGCCGTCGCAATGACACTGCCCGCGCTCCCAAAGGCACTGTGGGACGGCAGTTTCGACGCAGCTTGGTCGGCCAGTGCCGCCGTGATCGCCGCGTACGCACCGGTGAAGCCCCGTAAGCCAGTGACCTCACCGCGAAGCCCGCAGGACGTCCTAGACCAGGCGCTCAGTCACGGCGGGGAGCACGTCATCAAGTTCACTGACGCCGCTCTCGCATCCCACCTCCGCACCGGCGATGGCATCGCCCTCACCGCTGCCGCCACCGCCGTGATACTCGACGCGTGAGACTTACCATTCCTCAGCAGCCAGGGATGAAATCGTTTGCGGCACAAGGGTCGTGACCCTTGCCGCGCCCTCGACCATCACCGCGGAAGGATCCGCGTGCGGTGGCGGTAGAACCGGCCGATGGGGCTGTCGCGGATCCCCGGTTGCCAGCCAGCTATCGGGATGCCCTTCGTTTTCATTCCTGCCTGCCGTGGGGGCCGTGATCCACCCTGCTGATCAGTGACGGTGCGTGTCGACGGTTTCGAAGTGTCGGGTCAGGTCCTCGTCGAGGAAGTGGGTGATGGCGCTGATTCGCTGATCGGACAAGGTGAGGACGAGGAGGCCGGTGGGATGCGCGGTTGGCCCGGGGGGATCAGCGAGGTAGCAGGTGTAGGCGGGTTGGGTGTTGGCCCGGGTAGGCACGAGCCGGACTCGCCGCCCTGCGCGCCAGTCTGCGCTGATGTGTAGGAATGCTGCGATCGCGTCATGGCCGTGGTACTCGTGCGGCGCCGGTGGCATCGTCAGCCAGGCATCGTCGGTGAGCAGCCTAATGACGGCGTCGATGTCGTCCCGGGTGAACGCCGCAGCGAAGCGCTGCGCCAGTCCCCGCTCCTGTCGCGCGGCGGGGCGGGGCGTCGCTGTTCGACCGGAGGTGTACCTGTGGTGCTCAAGGGATGCGCGGGCTCGTTGCAGGACACCCTTGAGCGCGGTCCGTCTCGCGCCCGCTCTAAGGTCGATCCCCTCACCGTGGCATGGTGTCACGCGTAGTACACCCTTACCCCTGCGGTGGATCTGGTCAGGCACCGTTCCGTTTGGGGCGTCGACGGTGTCTTAACAACATCACCTGATTTCGTGAGGGAAGGGACCGACCATGACCGAGCACACCTCAGCAGCGTTGGGCACCGCGCTGGCCTACTACCGCGCCTGGAGCGGGGGCGACTTCGACCAGGCCATGACCTACATCGCCGAGGACATCTCCTGCCAGGCACCGGCCGGTCACCTGGAGGGCATCGAGGCGTTCCGCGCCTTCATGGGACCGTTCGCGCAGATCGTGACCACATCGAACCTCATCGCCGCGTTTGGTGACGACACCACGGCGGTGTTGATGTATGACACCCAAACCGTTCCAGTGCCGGATGCTCCCGGTGCGGAGGCCCTGACCGTGGCAGACGGCAAGATCACCCACATCAGGATCATCTTCGATCGCCTCCCCTTCGACCTCGCACGCCGACCCGCGCCGGGCGGGGAGCCAGTCGGTGACCAGTGACGTGACAGAGCGGCGCCTGCGCCGCAGCGCAGCGCAGCAGCTGTTCGACGAACTCGCCGACGACTACCTCAACCAGCCACGGGTCAACCGCGCCCGCATGTTCGGCAGTGAGGGTCTTCGCCTGGACACCAAGTTCTTCGCCTTCATCGGCCGCGAAGGGCAGCTGATCATCAAGCTGCCCGCAGCACAGGCCAAGGCCCTCGTGTCAGCCGGTGAGGGCAGCGCCGTCCGGGCCGGACGCAATACCACCCGCGAGTGGGTCGGCGTCCCAGCCGGACCTCACCGCCCCGGTTTTGAACCATGGCGAAATCTCATAGCCGACGCATATGACTACGCCGCGACACTGATGCCTCTGTCCACGACAGAACAATGACCAATCCCGACCAGTTGGGGATCGGCTAGCGAACTGCGGTGCTGCTCTGCTCACCCTCATGCAACATCTTGACGACTTCGCCCGGTCGGCCATGGTCGAGGAGCGTTCCGACCATCTTGGCGATGTCCTCGGGCGGGACCAGCGATCCGATCTCACGCTGATGCTCGGGATCGAGGGC
>JBBQUB010000054.1:0-14079 GCA_038212865.1 Actinomycetales bacterium | reverse complement strand
CGACGTCGAGCTCGCGCTCCTCCAGGATGCGCTCGGCGTTCTCGAAGATCTCGTCGATCGCCGCGCGCGCGACCTGTCGGGCGCCGTTGTTGTCCTCCGGCGATGCCGGCTTCAGCTCGGTCTGCACGGCGCGGGCCGAGTCGCGGACCCGCGCGAGGGCCAACGACAAGGAGTCGGGTATGCCGTTCAGCCGCCCCTCGGGCAGCTCGTCGACGATGGCCGCGAAGAACTCCGAGGCCTCGGCGACCTGGTCGGTCTGGGCGAGCCCTCCGGCACGCTTGGCTGCTGTCGCGATCATGGGCGAAGTCAGCTCGTCGGTGATGGTTGAGGTGATCCGGTCGACGAGCTCATGGCCCTCGTCGACGATCAGCAGGTCGTGCTCGGGCAGCATCTGGCGGCCCTCGAAGGAGTCGATCGCCATGAAGCTGTGGTTGGTCACGACCACGTCGACGTCCTTGGCGCCCGAGCGCGCGTGCTCCACGAAACACTCAGTAACCATCGGGCACTTCCCGCCAAGGCACTCGTGCGCCGAGACAGAGACCTGACGCCAGGCCCGCTCGGAGACTCCGGGAACAAGCTCGTCGCGGTCCCCGGAGCGGGTTTGGTCGGCCCACTCGCGCAGCCTCACGATCTCGCCCCCCATCCGGGAGAGGTTGGCGTCCACAGCCCCCACCGACAGCAGGCTGCCTTCGTCATCGTCGGGGAACCCCCCGGACAGCTTGTGCCGGCACAGGTAGTTCCGGCGGCCCTTGACCAGAGCGTAGGTCGGCGCCCGACCCAGGATCGAGGCTATTGCCTCCACCAGCCTCGGCATGTCACGGTCGACGATCTGGGCCTGCAGGGTCAACGTCGCCGTGGACACGATGGCCGGTCGGCCCGTCTCGAAGGCATGGGCCACGGCGGGGATCAGATAGGCCAGCGACTTACCCGTGCCCGTCCCCGCCTGGACCAGCAGATGCTCGTCCTTGATGATTGCCTCCGCCACGGCGTGCACCATCTGGACCTGCCCCGGGCGCTCGACTCCTCCGATGCTTTGAACCGCGGCGATCAGGAGTGCGTCGAGGTCGAGGGGTTTAGCAGGCATTGCCTCAGGTTATGCCCGAACGCAGACGCCGCCGCGCGACCCACAGACCTCCGCGACCGCGGACCCGGGCGAAGGAGAACGCCTCCTTGACCTAGGCATTCGCCCCGTTCGGGGAGGACACTCAAGATCGGCGGGACCCGGCGGGGATACCGGGCAGGTCAACCGTAGATCGGAGATTCGCGGTGGTCGGGTCGAGTGGCGGAGCCGGAGACGCCGTACCAGCGGTGGATCAGACGCGGCTCCAGGCCGAGTTCGCCGAGATGCAGAAGCCAGCTGGCCGGCACCAGTGAGATCCTCTCGGTTCTGGCCCGTTCGTCATCTGTGCAGAATGACATCTTCGACGCCATCGTTCAGAACGCCCGTTCCCTGTGTCGTGCCCAAGCAGCGCAGATCAACCTTGCCGACGACGGAACGTACCGCCTCGCTCGATCCCTGGGGCAGACACCGGAGTTCGTCAGGTACTCGGCGAGCCACCCGATGGCCCAGGACCGCACCACACTCACAGGCCGGGTAAGACTCGACCGCGCTAGCCAGCAGATCGAAGACGCCTTCGCCCACCCGGACCATGGAGGTCAGGACCTCCAGCAGTTCGGCGGATACCGCTCCATCCTTGGGGCGCCCATGCTTCGATCGCCCCCAGAGCGCTGCCCTAGATCGCGTATGCAGTGAGCTCGTCGACCAGGGTCTGGTGGACCTTGGCCTCGACCCGGGTGCCGTGCTCGGTGTGCTCGGTGGTGAGAATCTCGGCCTCGCGGTGCAACCTGTTGACCAGGTCGCCACGGTCGTAGGGCAGCAGCACCGTGACCTCGATGTCGGGCCTGGGCAGCTCGTCGGCGATGAGGGCGTTGAGCTCGTCGAGCCCCTGACCGGTGCGGGCCGAGACGACGACCGAGTGGGTCTCGCTGCGCCGGAGCCGGTCCAGGACCTCAGGATCGGCCGCATCCGCCTTGTTGACGACGATGACCTCCCTGATCTGGTGACCGCCGACCTCGGCCAGAACAGCGCGCACGGCCGAGATCTGACCCTCGGGGTCGGGGTGGGACCCGTCGACGACGTGGAGGAGCAGGTCGGCGTCTCCGACCTCCTCCAGCGTGGATCGGAAGGCCTCGACGAGCTGGGTCGGCAGCGCGCGGACGAAGCCAACGGTGTCAGCCAGGGTGAACGGCCGGCCGTCGGCGGTCTCTGCCCTGCGGACGGTCGGGTCGAGGGTGGCGAACAGCTGGTTGTCGACCAGGACGCCGGCGCTGGTGAGCCGGTTCAGCAGGGAGGACTTGCCGGCGTTGGTGTAGCCCGCGATCGCCACGCTGGCAACGCCGTTGGCCTTGCGGCTGTGGCGCTTGGTGTCACGCGTGGTCTTCATGGCCTTGATCTCGCGCTTCAGCTTGCCGATCCGGGCATTGATCCGGCGCCGGTCAAGCTCGATCTTGGTCTCACCGGGGCCGCGGGATCCCATGCCCTGCCCACCGGCCGCCTGGCCGCCCGCCTGTCGGGACATGGACTCGCCCCAACCACGCAAGCGCGGAAGGAGGTACTGGAGCTGGGCCAGCTCGACCTGAGCCTTACCTTCACGGCTCTTGGCGTGCTGGGCGAAGATGTCGAGGATCAGGGCCGTCCGGTCGATGACCTTGACCTTCACGACGTCCTCGAGAGCGCGGCGCTGGCTGGGGCTGAGCTCGCCGTCGCAGACCACCGTGTCCGCGCCTTCGGCAATGACGATGTCGCGCAGCTCGATCGCCTTTCCTGAGCCCAGGAAGGTGCTCGTGTCGGGCTTCTGGCGGCGCTGGATCAGCCCGGCAAGGACCGTGGAGCCGGCGGTCTCGGCAAGGGCGGCGAGCTCACGGATGGAGTTGTCGGCATCCTCGACGCTACCTTCGGTCCACACGCCACAGAGCACTACCCGTTCGAGGCGAAGCTGGCGGTACTCGACCTCGGTGACGTCCTCGAGCTCGGTCGAGAGGCCCGGCACACGGCGCATGGCCGCGCGTTCCTCACGCTCTAGCTGGTCACCATCGACGTCCCCGCCGGAGCCGAACCCGGCCTGCCCGCGATGCCATGTGTCATCGTCGCTGAGCGCCGAGGCGGTGAAGTCGAACAGATCAGATCGTTGAGTCATATCTCCCTTAGGGTCGCACCCCTTCAACCCCCGGCGCGAATTCTTTATGCCGACACACCCGCAAACCTCGGGACGGTGCGGCGACCTGACCCGCAAACCTCGGGACCGTGCCCATGACCGCTCCCGCGGTTGGCGCCGGTAGCGTTGAGCGTGATGAGCGAGCAGACCGACCACTACTTCACCGCCGAGCCGGCCAGCGCAGCTGAACGTCGACAGCTCCGGGTCTTCCTGGCGGGTCGGGAGCTCATCGTCGAGACGGCGCCGGGCATCTTCTGCCCTGACCGGGTCGACATCGGCACAGCGGTCCTGCTTCGCGAGGCGCCCGCGCCGGCCGCCACGGGAAATCTCCTCGACCTCGGCTGCGGCTGGGGGCCAATCGCGCTCACCCTGGGCCTGCGCTCCCCCCATGCCAGCATCTGGGCTGTCGACGTCAACCAACGTGCCCTCGCTCTGGCACGTGACAACGCCAAAGCGTTGGGAGTCAACGACTTCCATGCCGTAGCACCCGACGAGGTGCCGGCCGAAATCCGCTTCGACACGATCTGGTCCAACCCACCGATCCGGGTCGGCAAGGAGGTGCTCCACGACATGCTCTCGACCTGGCTGCCGCGGCTGGAAGTCAGCGGCACGGCATACCTCGTGGTGCAGAAGAACCTCGGCGCGGACTCGCTGCAGGGCTGGCTGGCGAGTCGGCTCGACAGCCTGGCACCAGGTGCCTACGGGGTTGGCCGACATGCCACAGCGAAGGGCTTCCGGGTACTCACGATCCACCGCACCGCGCCCTGACCCACCTTGCTCACTTCAAACCGCTTTGCTCACTTCAAACCGGTTTGTCAGGCGTTCAGCGCCCCCGCAATCGGCCTCAACTGAGCAAACCGGCCTCAGGTGAGCAAAGGGTCGTGACCCCGTCGGCCACCAGAACTGCCGGCCCCGCGAGCTCGACCTGCTGACCGGGCAGTGCCCGCACCCTCAGCGTTCCACCAGGCACGTCGACCCGCCACTGGTCGGTGGCCGTGTCCGCGTCGGCCCACCAACGCGTGGCCAGTGCCGCTGCCGCAGCGCCCGTGCCGCACGAACGGGTCTCTCCGACGCCGCGTTCGTAAACCCTCATGACGATGTGTCCGGGGCCGATCGGCAGAACGAACTCGACGTTAGTGCCGTTGGCAGGAAAGGGGTGGATGTCGGGTGCGCGAGTCAGGTCCAGAGCAGCCAGATCTGCCGAATCCGACAGTGCCACCACGGTATGCGGGTTGCCCAGGTCCAGCGTCAGTCCTGGCATGGGGTCGTGGCCGTGGACCTTGACCATGGCATCAAAGCCCTTTTCGCGGGCTCCGTCGGCGTCCACAATGCGCCAGTCCCCGAGGTTGACGGCGATCAGATCACCCTCGAAGTGAACCACCTTGATGCCATCCCGGGTGGCAACGGCGAACTCGTCAGCCGTCTCCAGACCCTCACGACGAAGGTATGCCGCGAACACGCGGGTGCCGTTGCCGCACATTTCGGCGGCGCTGCCATCGGCATTTCGATAGTCCATGAACCACCGTGCCTGGGCACCCTGATTTCGCACGTGCTGTTCGGCGGCCATCTCGGTGGGCACAACCCGGATCACCCCGTCGCCACCAATGCCGGCCCGCCGATCGGTCAGGCGTCGAACCTGCACGGCCGTCACGTCATGAGTGCCGTCGAGATCGGCCACCAGCACGAAGTCGTTCTCGGTGCCGTGGCCCTTGGTGAAGTGCAGCGCGCCCATGTTAGTCATCCCGCCCATTGTTGCTCACGCCGTGCCCTCACGCCCTGCTCCATCACGCCGTGTCCCTCTTGCCCTTGCCCACTGCCCTCACGCCCTGCTCCATCACGCACTGCTCCATCACGCCGTGTCCCTCAGGCCATGGCCCTGTGCCCTCACGCCGAGCCGATGACCTCCAGGGCGCGGTCGGTCAGGCGCGGGTCGTCGTACGCGAGCCAGTGGATTCGCTGATCCGGCCGGAACCATGACTCCTGCCTCCGGGCGAACCTGCGGGTCGTCGTGATGGTGTCCTCGACTGCTTGCTCGGCCGTGAGCAGACTGTCAAGGTGCGCCAACGCCTGGCTGTAGCCGAGGGCTTTGGACGCCGTCCGGCCCGCGCGCAGGCCGGCCGCGTCCAGGCCGCGCACCTCCTCGAGCAGACCTGAGTCCCACATGCTGTGAACCCGGGTCGCAATGCGGTCATCGAGCTCTGGCCTCGGGATGAGAAGACCGATGGTGACGGTGGGAAGCTCGTACTCGCGGGTCGGCAAAGTCGCCGAGAACGGTCGACCAGTGAGCTCGATGACCTCCAGCGCACGAACGACCCGACGCTCGTTGTTGGGCTGGATGGTTTGTGCCGCAACAGGATCCGCCTGCAGGAGCCGCGCGAACATCGCTTCGATACCTCTTTGCGCTAGCTCTTCCTGGAGCCGCCCACGCACCAGGGGGTCGGTCGGCGGGATCTCGAGCACGTCAAGCACCGCGCGGACATAGAGGCCCGATCCGCCGACGAGGATCGGTCGATGACCTCGTACCCGGATCTGGGCAAGGTCGAGTCGGGCCTCTCGCTGGTATGCCGCGACGCTCGCCTCCTGGCCCACGTCCAGGACGTCAAGCTGATGGTGGGCGATCCCCTGGCGTTCCTCGAGCGAGAGCTTGGCCGTGCCGATGTCCATGCCGCGATAGAGCTGCATGGCGTCGGCGTTGACGATCTCACCGTCGAGTCGCCGGGCGAGATCGAGCGCAAGACCAGACTTGCCGCTGGCGGTTGGCCCCACGACCGCGATGACTGGCACGCCCGCAGTCTTCCAGACCCCTGACGGCTTAGTCAGAACCAGGCTCGAGCACATTCGTCAGAAGGGCTCGAGCGGCCACGGCGGTCAGGCTCGAGCGACCTCTGGGACTGCGGGACGCCATGCCGCCACGGCCCAGCCGACGCCGTACGGCGCTCCTCGCCAAAGCACCTCGCCGATCCCTTTGCTGCCCGCCGCGGCCGACAGCACGGGCCACACCTGCGGTCCGGACGCTCCCAGCTCATGGCCGAGGTCGACGTCGATCCGGGCCAGGCGCCCCGGCTCTCCTGACGCCAGTGCCGCGCAGACGGAGTCGTCGAATGCCTGTGCCCTTGAGTCCTCGGCCCGCGGTGCCTTGGGCCCGTGGCAGGCGGCGCCGTCGGCCACCAGGATCAGGGCAACGCGTGCCCGGTCCTCACGCAGCTGATCGCCGAGGGCGGTTGCTTCGGCGCCACTGGTGGTGACCCAGCGCGCCGATGCCCACACTTCTGCGTGCTCTGGGTGTCTGTCCACGTCACGACTCGCAAGATAGCGGGCGACCATCAGCGGGGTCGGCAGTTTGGGGTCGGTCGGCTCACCCTCGACCAAAGCTGGGATCGCGACGTCTCGTCCGAAACTACCGAATGCCACCGATCCGACTGCGTTGAACTCCCCGGGCTCACCGGGCCCCACGACCACCAGCTGAGCCAGCAAGGAAGACGGCGCCGGCGAAGCAGCCGAGGCGGCGATGAGATCGGATACGGTGCGGGACACCACTGAATCCGCGGCTTGACGAAGGTTGTCGAGCTCGTGAGCAGCTGCACCCATCAGCTCGGCCACAAACGCCGGAGGGCCGGGAACGATGGCAACGGCGATGAGCACTGTCAGCCGCCCCGTCAGCCGCAGGTCGCGGCGGTGATGTGGTGGACTCCCAGCGGCGGTCCGACCGATGGCATACCTAGAGTGACGGCGGGTCGGCCCGAGCCGGGCGAATCCTGCAGGGCCGCCCAGGCGTCGCCGCCTGCGGTGCCGCGAACCGAGAAGAGCCCCCCGTGGACACCCGAGTCGGCGACCAGGTGATGGGGTGCGGCGCGGGTCACGGTCACCTCCACCACGTCACCAGGGCGGGGGGCCTCGACCCCCGCGGGAACCGAGAAATGGACCAGACGGTTGTCGCGAGCCCGACCGGAAAGCCGCGCGGTGGCAGAATCCTTTCGGCCCTCACCCTGGGCGACGAGCACTTCGACCGCGCATCCCTCGAGCTTACGATTCTCCGCCCACGAGACTTCCTCCTGAACCGCCAGCAGCCGCTCGTACCGTTCCTGCACAACGGCTTTGGGGATCTGGTCGGCCATGGTTGCGGCCGGGGTTCCTGGGCGAATCGAGTACTGAAAGGTGAAGGCGCTGGCGAATCGCGAGGCCCGCACCACGTCAAGCGTGCCCTGGAAGTCCGCTTCGGTCTCCCCAGGGAACCCGACGATCAGATCGGTCGTGATCGCAGCCTCCGGCATGCGCTCGCGAACGCTGTCGAGGATGCCGAGGTACTTGTCGCTGCGGTAGGACCGGCGCATCTCCTTCAGCACTCGGTCCGAGCCCGACTGCAGCGGCATGTGAAGACTTGGCATGACGTTCGGCGTCTGCGCCATCGCGAGGATGACGTCGTCGGTGAATGCCGCCGGGTGTGGGCTGGTGAAGCGAACTCTTTCGAGGCCCGCGATCTCACCACAGGCACGCAGCAGCTTGCCGAACGCCAGCTTGTCGCCGAACTCCACGCCGTAGGTGTTGACGTTCTGTCCGAGCAGCGTCACCTCGATGACACCCTCGCTCACCAGTGCCTCGATCTCGGCGAGGATCTCGCTGGGGCGACGGTCCATCTCCTTGCCGCGCAGTGCCGGCACGATACAGAAGGTGCAGGTGTTGTTGCAGCCTACCGAGATGGAAACCCAAGCGCTGTATGCCGATTCGCGACGCGTGGGCAGGGTGGAGGGGAAAACGTCCAGGCTCTCGAGGATCTCGATCTCGGCGGCTTTGTTATGGCGGGCGCGGTCGAGCAGGGCAGGCAGGGAACCGATGTTGTGGGTGCCGAAGACCACGTCGACCCAGGGCGCCCTGTCCACGATCGCGGCGCGATCCTTCTGGGCCAGGCAGCCACCGACCGCAATCTGCATGTGCGGGTTCTTCATCTTGGCCGGGCGAAGCTGACCGAGGTTGCCATAGAGCTTGTTGTCGGCATTCTCACGCACCGCGCAGGTGTTGAACACCACGACGTCTGCGGTCTCCGGCGGATCGGGAACGCCGGCGATGTCGACATAGCCAGCGGACTCCAGCAGCCCGGAAAGCCGCTCGGAGTCGTGCACATTCATCTGGCACCCGTAAGTGCGCACCTGGTAGCTCTTCATCGCATCGTCAAGGGTACGTGTCGAACGGCTGAGCGGGTGCCGCCCCGTCAGCCCGAACGTCCTCGAGGCAAGGGCCTTCTGGTGCAGTCGTCTTTGATCGGTTTGGTCGTTGAGTGCCGCGCCATCGCCAGAAAGTGTCCATCTGCCAAAATGTCGATGTGAATGGACGCCAAATATTGCGCAACATCTGTTGTGCTATATTGCGCGCATGACACGTGAGACAGCCCCGATCCGGGACCCCAAATCGTTGCGTGCGTTTGCCCATCCCATGCGGATGCGGCTTTACGAGGCCCTGATCGCAGGAGGCCCAGCAACGGCGGCCCAGCTCGCGCGGGACGTGCCCGGGGCGCCGGGAAGCTTGAGTTACCATCTCCGCACGCTCGCGGCGCACAAGTTCATCGAGGAGGCACCGGAACTTACCGCTGACGGTCGTGAACGCTGGTGGAGGGCCGTCCCGGGCGGGGCGCACTGGGCCGAGGATGACCTTGACCGCAGCCCGGGCATGCGGAAGGCCGCGACGGCCGCACAGTTGGTCTTCCTGTCGCGCCAGCAAGACCGCCTTCGCGACTGGCTCGAAGCAACACCGAAAAGTTTCGGAAGCGAGTGGCGCTCGGCGGCCGTGAGCAATGACATCGTGCTGCACCTGAACAGCAACGAGCTGCGCGAGCTGGGGCACGACCTTGACGAAGTGACCGATCGGTGGTTGGGGCGCTCGCGCAGCAACCGCCAGGCGGAAGCCATAGCCTCCGGGCGCCTGTCGCTGGAGGATGCCGACGGGGGGATCCGCCCGGTCGAAGCCGAGAAGCCCACCGAGGGCCTTACACGGCTGGGGCGGATGCCGGTGATCCTAGTGACGCATGCATTCCCGTTCTCTGTCCTCATCGACAAAGCCCGGCCGGGTGCCCTTGCGGGGGCCACGTCCGAGCCGTGAGAGATTCAGGACGGCTAGGGGACCCAGCGGAAGGACCCCTAGCGGCACCGATGACAACGCACTCGGAACGGACGCTTCGGCGGCACTTCCTGGTGCTGACCGCTCTGCGCTGGTTCCCTGGCGGCCTCATGCTCCCCGTCCTCGTGCTACTGATGCAGGCCCGTGGCCTGGACCTGACCACCAGCGGGACACTGTTCGCCGGCTTCAGCGCCCTGGTCGCCTTACTGGAGCTGCCAACGGGTGGCCTCGCCGACGTCATCGGACGGCGACAGGTGTTCCTTGCGTCCGCGATGCTGACGTCTGCGGCTTTCATCATGCTCGCGCTGGCCCGAGACGCAGCCGACTTCGGTGTGGCTCTTGGCGTCTTCGCGGTTGGCCGTGCGCTGTCTTCCGGTCCGCTCCAGGCCTGGTACGTCGACGCAGTCCAGGCCGTTAACACGGGCGCGAACCTCCAGCCCGCGCTCGCACAAGAGGGGCTCGTCAGCTCGGTGTCGATCGGACTGGGTGTCCTTTTGGGCGGGGTGCTCCCGGGGCTGGTAGCCCGGGGCTGGCCGGGCGTACCAACGAGCGGGGAATCCATCCTGCTGACGCTGACAGTGCCCGTATGGCTGGCGGCAGCACTGCTCGCCCTAGCCACGGCCGCGATCGCGGCACTGATGAGCGAACCAGCGAGGCCAGACGAGAGGACGCGACGACTCACGGCTCTGCGCAAGGCGCTGGCCGACGTGCCGCCGACCGTGACGAGAAGCCTTCGCTTCGCTCGGCGGGACCGTGGAGCGCGCGCCATTCTTCTTTCCGTCTTCGCCACAGGTTTGGCCGTCTCGGCTACCGAGTTGCTGGCACCCACCTACTTCTCTTCGAAAGTGGGCGATCCGGCGCAAGCGACAGCCATCTACGGTGGATTACTCACAGCCGTGTTCTTCGCCTCCGGATTCGGCAGCGCCATAGCCCCGCTGATGATGCGCCTGAGCCGCGGACCTATGCGAGGCGCGGCCGCAGCGTCAGTTGTTTGCGCACTGGCCTACGCCGCAATAGCAACCAGCAACGGGCTCGCGATGGCCGCCGCCGGCTACATGACCGTGTATATCGCCCTGGGCACCGTCGACCCTCTGCGACTTGAGCAGTTGCATCACCGCGCGAGCCCTCGGGAACGTTCAACCGTGCTGTCAGTGGAGTCCATGGCCCAGATGCTCGGCGGCGTCGTCGGAGCACTCACCGTCCCACGGCTGGCGGAACTTGAGGGCTTCGGCGCCGGCTGGTTCGCGTGTGCCGCCGTCGTGCTCCTGGCAGCAGGGCTAACAGCTGGGGTGCGCGACGCTCGGCCCAAAGGACGGGTAGATCAACCGAACTCCGCCCTTCAGGGCAAGGCCAGACAACCGGGTTAGTCAGGTTTGATTCAGGCAGTGTGCTGCTCACGGCTGAGGCCGCCGACTCAGGACCCGCGCGGATGACGCCGGCCTCCAGCCATTCGATACGCCCGCTGCGCAGGATGGTCTCGCCTGCGAGGTGAGCCGGGCAGCACCCTTCCAGGACTCGATCCAGGCCTGGGCACTGAGACAGGTCCAGAACCACTCCCAGCAACCTAACCCCAGATCGGCCTCATGCGCACGTTCCTAGTCCGGCAGGTGCTCCGGGGCGTCCGCGATGGCCTCACGGATCACGGTGTAGGTCAGGCTCGGAGAGTAGCCCTTGCGTGCCAGCATGCCGGCCAGTCGTCGGGTCTGGACCGGGATGCCCAGGCCGTGCATCGCCCGCAGCTTCTTGTCCACCAGCTCACGAGCCCGATCACGGTCAAGCGCATCCGGGAGGGCGTCCAGCGCCAATTTCGCCAGGTCGTCGTCAATGCCCTTGGTGCGCAGCTCGCGCGCGAGAGCACGCTTGGCCAGACCACGTCCAGCCTGCAACGAGCGCACAAGCATCCCGGCAAAGGCCTCGTCATCGACCAGGCCCACCTCGGTCATCCGGTCCAGAACGGCCGCCGCCACGTCCGGGGGACAGTCACGCTGGGCCAGCTTCTGCTCCAACTGCGCCCGGCTGCGCGGGGCCATGGCCAGCTGCCTCAGCACGATCTGTCGTGCCACATCGTGCAGATCAGGCTGCCGTCCCCCGGTATGGGGAACGGCGGCCTGATCACGCGTCAAGGAGGTCTCGATCGCGTCGGCCAGTGCCGCCGCAGCGAGCGCAGACTGGTCCTGTGTGGTCCCGTTCGTCATACAGATCAGAAGTCGACCGGGACGTCTTTGATCGGCCCGCTCTTGCCCTGGGCGGCCTTGACCGGGCCGTCTTTGTCCGACCCGGCAGCGATCGGGTCAGCCGGCTGGTCGACCCGTGGACCGATGCCCAGCTTCTCCTTGATCTTCTTCTCCAGCTCGTCGGAGAGGTCGGGGTTGTCGCGCAGGAACGAGCGGGCGTTCTCCTTGCCCTGCCCCAGCTGGTCGCCCTCGTAGGTGTACCAGGCACCGGCCTTGCGCACGAAGCCATGCTCGACGCCCATGTCGATCAGGCCACCCTCACGGGAGATGCCTTGCCCATAGATGATGTCGAACTCGGCCTGTTTGAACGGCGGGGCGAGCTTGTTCTTGACGACCTTGACGCGGGTGCGGTTGCCCACCGCGTCGGTTCCGTCCTTGAGCGTCTCGATGCGGCGGACGTCCAGGCGGACCGAGGCGTAGAACTTCAGCGCCTTGCCACCGGTGGTCGTCTCGGGGCTGTTGTGCACCATGACACCGTCGACGAAGTAGTTATGTGTGCCAGCCACCTCAATGTCGAACCGATGCATGGACTTCGTCGGCGGTTTGATCGTGACCTCAAGCACCCGGGCCGGCACGAGCACCTGGCTGGGCTCGACGAACTGGGGCTCCACGGCGAACTGCCCACGCAGGCGCGGGAGCAGCTTGAAGTCCATGGACGGGTGAACGTATGGCGCCACCAGCTCCAGGAACCTGCTGCTGCCGGCAGTCGTCATCGTCAGCACGGCCATCTTGGCAGTGCCACGGATCGACAGCTTGGTGTCAACGCCGTGCACGTCGCGCAGATGGGCAGCGAGCCGGACCCGGCTGGCTTCGCTCATCGCCTCGACACAGAACTCGACCCGGCCACTGCCGCCTGCTGTGCGCTCTTGCAGGCCCTTGGAGCGCTCGCTGAACGAGCCGTCGTCCATGAACCAGATCGCCAGGGCCAACGGAGTCAGCGTCTTGAGGTAGTCGTCGGTCAGGTGCTTCTTGCCGTCACCCCAGTAGACGACGTCGCGAAGATCGCCGAGCTCGGACAGCGGCGTCAGGTCGACGAAGGCAGCGCCCTTGGCGTTGACCGTGCGGCTCTGACCGATGTTGCCGAACAGCGACGCTTTCCAGTCGAGGTAGGCAGTCTGCTTGGCGCCGTGGCCCATCCGAAAGCGCACGCCGTGGCGATCATGCAGGTTGGGCGCCAGGTGGGCATCGCCCATGAGGCCGCCCAGCACCACCTGCCACTGCTGGTCGCTGAGCCGGGCCGTCTCGTTGGTCAGCACGCGGTCGCCCGCGATGAGCTCACCGGCCTCCCGCCACCCCCCAGGGGTGCGGATCTGGTGGTTTTCCGTGGCAGCGAACTGCGAACGACCATTGCCACCGGACTTCTCGACCGTGAGCTGCAGGAAACGCTCGGCCACCCCGTTGTCAAACCAGTTGGTGATGGGACGGTTGACGATCTGGTTGAGACCGACGTCATAGGTGCGGACCTCGACCGGCAGCTTCTGGTTGACGATCTTGCCGATCTTCTCCGTGGAGCCGTCAGCCAGCGTCACCCGGGTGTTGTAGGAGAAACATCCGAACATCACGCCGATTTTTTCGCGGAGCTGGTTGATGAAGATCGCCGTCGTGCCCGTGTTGTGGATCGTGCCGGTGAGCTTGCGCAGGGCCTGGGACATCAGCCGCGCCTGCAGACCGACGTGGCTGTCGCCCATCTCGCCCTCGATCTCGGCACGAGGAACGAGCGCCGCGACCGAGTCGATGACGATGATGTCGATGGCCCCAGATCGGATCAGCATGTCCGCGATCTCAAGCGCCTGCTCGCCGGTGTCGGGCTGGCTGACCAGCAGGGCATCCGTGTCGACGCCGAGCTTCTGTGCGTAGTCGGGGTCGAGCGCGTGTTCGGCATCGATGAATGCCGCGATACCGCCCGCCTTCTGGGCGCTGGCCACGGCGTGGAGGGCGACCGTTGTCTTGCCCGAGCTCTCAGGGCCGTAGATCTCCACGACCCGCCCACGGGGCAGCCCGCCGATCCCCAGGGCGACGTCCAAGGCGATGGACCCCGTAGGAATGACGTCGATGGGGATCCGGACCTCGTCGCCGAGCCGCATCACCGCACCCTTGCCGTGCGCCTTCTCGATCTGCGCCATCACCGCTTCCAGCGACTTCGCGCGATCTGCTCCAGCCATGTCCTTCACCTGTCATTTCTGAATAGGAGTCCGTCGTCTACCTGCGACCGACACCTATGCGGGGATGCATTTCGTGTCGAGTCAGACGTTAGGAGCGGCCACCGACAGCCACATCCGTCAAGCGCAAGCCTGTGGAGTGTGGGATGTCGAAGGCGACCCATGGGGACAATGTACCCGAACAACTGTTCGACCAGCGCCGGAGGATGCAGGACACGCCGGGGACGTTCGACACGCCCCCCCCCCCCGCGATCCGGAGCGATCAGGAGCGATCAGGACAGGAGCAGCTTCTCGATCCGGCGGGCCGCCCCGACCAGCCCGAGCAGGCCCAGCACCGCGAGATAAGCCACGTGGACGAAGAGC
>JBBQUB010000053.1:0-14414 GCA_038212865.1 Actinomycetales bacterium | reverse complement strand
GCAGCTCACTGAGATGCTCGGTCCCGGACTCGTCCTCAGGTCCTCTTTGTCCGCCCTCAGGCATGGTGGTCATGCGTGAAGTGTGCTGCCGACGGCCGCCGATGTCCAGCGGCTGACGGAGCACAATGGAGCCATGGACCGAACTGCCGTAGCGAAGTGGGTTGCGGAGTACGAACGGCTGTGGCGATCGCCGGGGACCGAACTTCTCGCTGAGCTCTTCGTGCCAGACGCTTCTTACCTCCCTTCACCTTGGGCGCGACCACTCGAGGGCCTGGACGCAATCGCACGATTCTGGGAGGCCGAGCGGGTCGGTCCTGACGAGGAGTTCACGATGTCGAGCAACGTCGTGACGGTGGACGCAGGAACCGCCGTCGTCCGCGTCCTGGTCAAGTACGGCGCTCTCGGGAGAAGACCTTGGCGCGACCTCTGGGTGCTCAGCTTTGCCGAAGACGGTCGGTGCTCCTCGTTCGAGGAATGGCCGTTTGCGCCAGACCAGCCCAGCGGGCACTAGCCGAAATTCCAACAGGAGCGGGGAGGTCGAAGTCAGCGCGCAACTGCTCGTGCTTGCCTTTCACACGAGTCAGCCCTGTCCCTTCGGCCTCCATCAGCGCGGTCATCACCGGCAAGCAAGCGCCGACCGCGAGAGCCAGGAACCCCTCGCGCAACTCCCCGGCGATCTCAGCCATTGTCGCGTTGGCTTTGGTCATCCGCGCGTGACCGGTGAAATGGTGCGCGCCAGGTAGCGCTCGGCACGGGTGTCCCAGCAGCAAGACCCCATCGGTCTCATCACTCCAGTGCAGCCTCAGGGCGTGTCACTCCAGTGCAGCCTCAGGGCGTGGAACGGCCAGCACAGAATCCTCCTCGTTCTTGGGTCGCATGGGCGGGAGCGCAATGGTCGCGAGCAGTCCGAGAAGGATGACGGCGGCCGCGCTGAGGGTCGTGATCCGTGCGGCGGTCACCATGGCGGACTCGGCCGCGGCCTGGGCTGGCTGACCACCCGGGCGCGATCCGAGCTCGGGGATCGCCGCGCCTGCGGATCCCTTGACGATTGCGACGACCTGCTGCTGGGTCGAGTCATTGAGCCCGGGGACGGAGCTGAGATTGTGGGCGGTCGTGGCGCCCAGCGTCGAGACGAGAAGTGTGCCGAGCACCGCGATCCCGAGGGCGGCCCCCAACTGGCGAACGGTGCTCTGCAAGCCCGATGCCTGCCCGCTCTGGGACACCGGGACCTCGGCGAGAATGACGCTGGTGAGCTGGGCGGTGGCCATACCGACGCCCGCCCCGTAGAGGAACAGCCATGCGGCCAGGACCGGACCGCTTGCGGTGAGGCTGATGCTCAGGCCGAGCCCGGTGATGGCGACGGCCTCAAGGAAGAGCCCGATGCGCACCACGGCGCGACCACCAAGGTGCTGGGTGAGCTGCGGTGTCCCACCGGAGATCAGGAAGGTTCCGATCGCAAGAGCGAGAATGAGCAGTCCGGTTTGCAGGGCCGTGTAGCCCAGCGCACCCTGCAGGAACAAGGGCAGTGCGAAGAGCATCCCGAACTCGCCAAGCGCCACGATCAGCGCCGCGATGGATCCATAGCGAAAGCTTCGGATGCGCAGGAGTGACAGGTCGAGCAGCGCCGGTTTGCCTGCACGCGCTTTTGCCCGCTCAACGAGCACGAAAGCAGTCAGCGAAAGCAGGCCCAGGACGAAGGCAACCGGCGCCGGCGAGATCGACCATGTCCAGCTGAAGCTGCCGATCGTGAGCGGCGCGGTGGCGGTCCACCAGCCGTAGCGCTGAGCCTCGATCAGAGCAAAGACAACGCCGCCCAGTCCGGCGATCGACAGGACGACGCCCACAATGTCCACGCCGCGCGTGACGTGCGGGTCTTTCGTCTCAGGCACCCAGAGGAGCGCACCGATCAGCACGATCAGCACAACCGGGATGTTGATCAGGAACGCCCAGCGCCAGCTGAAGTCGGTCGTCAGCCATCCGCCGACAACTGGACCGACGGCCGCCATACCGCCGATGGTCGAGCCCCAGATCGCAAACGCGATGCCCCGTTCGCGTCCGGTGAAGAGTGCGTTGACGGTGGAGAGCGTCGCGGGCAGGATCATCGCCCCGCCGACTCCCTGAAGCAGGCGAGCCGCGATCAAGGTGGTGCCCGAGTACGAGCTGGCCGCCAACACGCTGGCCACGCCAAAGATGAGAATGCCGATGAGGAGCAGCCGGCGCCGTCCGAAGATGTCGCCAATGCGGCCCACCGTGATCAGGAGCGAGGCGAAGACCAGGGCGTAAACCGAGTTGACCCATTCGGCATCGGAAGCCGTCAGTGAGATATCGCGGATCAGCACGGGCAGAACCGTGTTGACGACCGTTGCGTCCATGATGATGATGGACACGGCGAGCGCGATGATCGGCATCGCTTTCCAGCGCTTGGGATTCAGCGATGACTCGACGGTCATGCGTGGGGGCCTCTCGGTCACGTAGATTCCTGATCCCTCATCAATGATACTGACAGTGCTGTCAGTATCATTGATACGGTCGCACCTCGCAACCCACCACGTCAACGCCACCAGCGGAAAGGGCGGGTATGCCGAAGATCACCGCCCCGACCGTGGCTGAGCACCGCCTGCGCCAGCGGGACGCGCTCCTTCGCGCTGCGACCGAGCTCTTGGTCAGCGGAGGAGTGAGCGCGGTGACACCCGCGGCCGTGGCGGCCGCGGCGGGGTTGGCCCGACCGAGTGTGTACCAGTACTTCTCCTCAGGCGCCGATATCCTCGCGGCCGTGATCGAGGACGCGTTCCCACGGGCGAATGAGGCACTTCGGGTCGCTCTGGAATCGGCCAACGGTCCCGCCGAGCAGCGGGACACCAACCTTCGAGTGTCGCTGCGCCTCGCACGCGAGGGCGCCCACCGCCCTGCGGCGGCCCTCGCGGCAGCACAGCTGCCCGATGTCTGTATGGCGCGGCTCAGGGACCTTCACCACGAGCAAGCCGCACCCTTCTTGCGGGCCCTCAAAGAGCTCGGCCCGCCAGACCTTCAGCTCACGGCCCAGCTGCTCGGCGGCGTGCTTGAGGCAGCGATGCGCGCTATCGAATCGGGCGCATCCCTGGCCGCCGTTACCGACCGGACCCTGACCCTGGTGCATGCCGCAGTTGGGTCGGTTGCTGCCGAGCTGCCCTAAGAGGCGCCGAACACACTCTGGCCGGGGCTGCCGTGTGCTTTGGCCTACGATGACCTTCCCGAGACCTCGGGCCAGGTGACCACCGCGTCATCCATGCGACCGGTTCTGCACACACGGCTGGAGGCGGCGGGAATCCCCTTCTCACGACAGGTCCTCGAAGGAGCAGACGAATAATGGGCGCACCCGAGCTGATCGATACCGCCCTCGAGGGGTTGGTCGTGCCGAGCTTCACGCGGATCGGGTTGGAGGCTCGACGACGCCTCTTCGGCTGGCGGAGCCTCGACTCCTACAACCTCAGTGGCAGGGTGATCGCGATCACCGGCGCAACCTCAGGGCTCGGGCGCGCCGCCGCCGAACAGCTCGCGAAGGCCGGCGCAACCGTGATTGCTGTCGGGAGGAACCCCGGCAAGGGCGCCCGCGTCACGGCTGAGATCCGTGAAGCGACCGGCAATCCCCGTGTCTCGTCAACGGTTGCGGACCTGGGTGACTTCGACTCGGTCCGGCAGGCTGCCGAACAGATTCTCGGCGAGCATGAACGCCTTGACGTGTTGATCCACAACGCCGGCACGCTCACGCATCAGCGCCTCGAGGCACCGGACGGGGTCGAGACGACCGTCGCCAGCCAGGTCGTCGGCCCCTTCCTCCTCACCTGCCTGCTACTGGACCGTCTCAAGGAATCGGCGCCAGCACGGGTCATCACGATGTCCTCAGGGGGCATGTACACCGCCGAGCTGACCGTCGACCATCTTCAGATGAGTTCCGACCTCTACAACGGTGCCAAGCAGTACGCCTTGGCCAAACGCGCTCAGGTGACCCTCAATGAGATGTGGGCCCAACGCGTCGAGAAGCGGTCCGTCGTGTTCCACGCGATGCATCCCGGCTGGGCCGACACCCCCGGTGTCGAGGAATCGCTGCCGACGTTCCGTAAGCTCGTCGGACCACTGCTGCGTAACGCTGAGGGGGGTGCCGACACGATGGTGTGGCTTGCCTCCGACGACGGTGAACCACTTTCTTCCACTGGCGGGTTCTGGCTCGATCGTCGGGTCCGGTCGACTCATCGCCTCCGAGGCACGAGACGATCAGACACCGCCGCACGACGAGACGACCTGTGGAACTGGGTCAACGATGTGGCAGGCTGCAACCCGCCACATCGTTGACCTCGGGGGAATCGACCGCGACCATCCCCCATGACTACCTCCCGCGGGCGGCCTTGACGCGGGGGGTACTGCTCCGGGCTCCTCGGTGTGCGAGTTCAAGGGTGAGCGCGTGACCCCGGGAACTGCCCGCGCTGCGAACGGTTTTCGACCCGCGGGTAGTACGGCCGGCACACCGGGCACGCGGGCCTAAGCGACGCAGAACTCGTTGCCTTCAGGGTCGGTCATGATGACGTGGTGCCCGGCGAACTTGTGCAGCTCGACCGCGCCGGCAGCGCAGAGCCGGGTGACCTCGTCGGTGACGCGAGACCACTTCTGCTCTGGCGTGCCGTCGCCGGACACCCGGAGGTCAAGATGCAATCGGTTCTTCGCGGTCTTGGGCTCGGGAACCTGGAGCAGGCACAACCGGGGCGCGACGCCTGTCGGGTCATGCAGCCACGCCGCACCCATCCCGTCGTCGCCCGCGTCGTCGAACTGCGTCACCCACTCCTCCCGCGTCGAGTAGGGCGGGGGCGGCGGTTCGTCGACATACCCGGCAGCGGTCTTCCAGAACTCGGCCAGCACCCCCGGGTCAGCACAGTCCAAGGTGAGATCCACGCGTGTCAGCATCGTGCGATCGTATGACGAGGCTCCGGTGAAATGGCACCTGGCAGTGACCGACGCTGCTCAAGAGAGTGAGGGACCCGACTGCCAACAACCTCTGACAGTCAGAGATCTGGGCCCAGAGACTCTGGCCTGTGGATGGATCTACGACGGCGGCATCGCTTCTGGACGCCGCCACTGGTAGGGCGTCGTCGTTGTCACCTTGACGAACCCCGATCGCTCGAGAATCGGCCGAGAGTGCTCCGTGGAATCGCTGTTGATCAATCTCTTGCCCCGAAGTACCGCCGACCGGGCGCGTTCTGCGGTGAGCGCGCGGTAGATCCCCCGACCGCGCCACTGCTTGAGCGTGGCACCACCCCAGATACCGGCGAAGTCAGAGCCGTCGACCGGCTCGAGCCGTCCGGCGCTGACCATCTCGCCGTCGGCCTCGGCGACCCACAACTCCATATCGTCCTTACCAAGAGAGAGCCGGTACAGCAGCTCCTCCGCCATACCCGGGCTCGCTTCGCCGAACGCCTCGTTCTGCATTGCCACCATCCGATGGACATCCGCGGGCTCGGTGACCCGGCGGATCGTCACACCCCGCGGCACCGGCACGTCGACGGCAAGGTCCACGGCACTCCCGATCATCACCGACTCAGGCTCGCCGGCGAGGAAGCCGTGTTCGACCAGGATCGCGTCCAGCTCCGGCACGCCGTCGTGTCCGCGGGTCTTCCACTCAACTCTGGCCAGCTCCGGATCGGCGGTGTAGTGCGCCAGTGTCGAAGCGACAAGGTCACGCAGTCGCGGCCCCCTGCACCCACCCAGCGAACGGTACGTGACGAAACCACGGCCACCCAGGTAGGTCGCCCAGATGACCGGACCGTGCCGCTCCCATCGCAGCGCAGAGACAATCTCGGCGATGTCGCGCAGCTGGTCGTCGTAGGCCGCTAACAAGGCTCGTTGGTCGGACATGATCGAATACTGCCCGCTTACGCGAGAGGAGTCATCTGCATTCATCTGAGCATGAAGGGCGACTGGAGGGCGGACATCGTGGAACCCTGCCTGCGACTCGATGAATTTCCACGGTGAAGACTTCACGATTTGGCTCAGGCGGGACTGGGCCGTTAACCGTTGGCGCGTAGGTAGCGGCCGAAATGTGGGACGGTGAAAGCGATTCGCCCACGTTCACCGCTGTAGATCAGGCCCTTTTTCAGCAAGGAGTCACGCGCCACGGACAGTGACTGCGGCTTGCGGTCGAGCACCGCTGCCACCGACGCGGTGGTCACGGACTCGATGTCATCCAGACCGAGCCCGCCCGAGTCCGGTGTGGCGACCTGGGCAGCATCAGCCATGGCGCGCAGGTACTCCCGCTCGCCGGGGGTCGCGCGTTCGTAGCGTGACCCGAAGAAGCCGACGGCAAGCTCGGCCTCGGCCTCCGGTGCGGCCACCCGGATGTCCTCACAGGTGATCGGTGATGAGGGCGCACTGTCCCAGGCAACCTTGCCGTAGGCCTGGATGAAGTACGGATAGCCCCCCGTCGCGGCATACATCGATTCGAGGGCCTCGAGCTGGAACTCTGCGCCCTCGCCCTTGGCGGGCACCTGCAGCGCCAGGTCGGCAGCCGATCTGTCGAGCCGGTCTATGCGTGAGTACCTGAACAGCCGCTCGCTGTATGACTTGCTGGCGCTCAGCACCGCAGGCAGGTGCGGCAGTCCGGCCCCGACGACGATGACGGGCAGGCCGCTCTGGCTGATCTCATGGCACGCCGCACACAAGGCGGAGATGTCGTCGGGCGCCAGGTCCTGCATCTCATCGATGAAGATCGCCACACCTTTGCCAAGATCAGCAGCGAGCCCGCCGACATCGGTCAGCAGCTCAACCAGGTCGATCTCGATGTCTCCGGAGTCGGCCCGCCCGGTCACCGCGGCCACGTCGATCCCGGGGTTCCAGCGATCACGGATCCTCGCGGTCGGCTCGACCTGACGCTGGGCGAAGGCCTTGATAACCCCCAGGACATGGTCAACCTCCTGGCCCTGCGGATGGCCAAGCTCGCGCACCGCCACGTGCAAGGCGGCGCTGATGGGTCGCCGAAGCCGTTGGTCGGGACGCGCCTCGAGCTTGCCGGTGCCCCAGTGCGCGCGAACAGCCGCTGACCGCAAGGCATTGAGCAGCACCGTCTTGCCCACACCGCGCAGTCCGGTGAGGACGATGGAACGCTCCGGCTTCGATCTGACAACGCGTTCGAGCACCACGTCGAACGCTCGCAGCTGGTCGTCCCGGCCGGCAAGCGCGGGCGGGCGCTGGCCGGCGCCCGGGGCATAAGGATTGCGAATCGGATCCACGATCGCAGACTATCTATCTGTATCGCGTATTTCGCAGATATGGCGAGAGTCGCTGATCGTGTCGACGCCTTCTCCCGCCTTGTTGCGGCGAACCCACCGTCTGGCGTCCTCCCGAGGCTCGATTCGGTGGTTTCGGCGCAAGGAGCGGGGATGGAGGGGGCTACTTCAGCAATCGTGACATCCGTCTGTCCGCGAGCGGCTTGCCACCGGTCTGGCACGTGGCGCAGTACTGCAGGGACGAGTCGGCGAACGAGACCTCGCGCACCACATCGCCACAGACCGCGCACGCCTGCCCAGTGCGCCCATGCACCCGCATCCCGGCGCGCTTCGCGTCCTTCAGCTCCTTGGCCGGTTTGCCCGAGGCGGCGCTGATCGCGCCCGCCAGCGTGTCTCGCAATGCGGCATACAGCGCCTCGACCTGTTTCTCGTCCAGGCTGGAAGCCAGAGCGAATGGTGAGAGCCGGGCGGCATGCAGGACCTCATCGGAGTACGCGTTGCCGACACCGGCGAGGAAGCCCTGGTCCTTCAACAGCCCCTTGACCTGCGTCCTTCGACCCTCGAGCAGTGCCGAGAAGTCGGCCACCGTGAAGTCCGCCGCCATCGGATCGGGTCCCAGGTGCGCGATTCCCGGCACCTCCGCGGGGTCGCGCACGATGTATGCCGCGAGCCGCTTCTGGGTCCCGGCCTCGGTCAGGTCGAAGCCGCTTCCGTCAGAAAGCCTGCAGCGCAAGGCGATCGGCGACTTCCCCGGCCGGATCGTCGTTGGGGCCAAGGCGTCGGACCACCGCAGCCAGCCGGCCCTCGCGAGGTGGAACACGAGGTGCAGCCCCTCGGCCTCGAAGTCGATGAACTTGCCGTGACGGGTGACACTGCCGATCGGCAGTCCGTGAAGGGAGGCGAGAGCCGGGGCATAGGTCTTCAGGACGCTGATCGACCCGAGCTCGATGCCGACGATGGCCAACCCATCGGTGCGCTCGCGCAGAAACTCCACGAGCGCCTGGACCTCGGGAAGTTCTGGCACCTTCCTATTCTGGCGCCCCCTTGCTCACTTGAGGCCGGTTTGCTCAGTTGAGGCCGGTTTCGGAGCCGGTTTTCGGCCCCAGAACCGGTCTGAAATGAGCAAAGGCAAGGGGTCCCGGGAGGTGCGCGGTGACACCGGACCTCATCAGCGAGGCGCAATAGGATCGGTCGGGTGATCCCTGCCCCTGGGCCTTGCTCACCAGGACCCGACGCACCCGGTCCGGCCATACCTGGACCAGCCGAGCTACGGGTCAACCAACCGCGCGGTCGGCTCGTCCTGATCACCACGGTCCTGGGCAGCGGCGTCGCCCTCTTGGACAGCACCATTGTCAACGTCGCCCTGCCCACGATTGGACGCGATCTGGGGGCCGATCTGATTGGTCTCCAATGGGTCATCAACGCCTATGCCCTCACCCTGGCAGCACTGATCCTGCTCGGTGGGTCACTGGGTGACCGGTTCGGCCGCCGCAGGACCTACATCTTGGGCGTCGCGGGGTTCGGGATCGCCTCGTTGCTCTCTGCACTCAGCCCCAACATCCAGGCCCTTATCGGCGCCCGGGCGGCGCAAGGCGTCGCGGCCGCCCTCTTGACCCCTGGGAGCCTGGCCATCCTTCAGTCCTCCTTCCACCCCGCCGACCGCATGCGCGCCATCGGCACGTGGACCGGCACCCTCGGTATCGCCGCTGCATCTGGGCCACTGATCGGCGGATGGTTGATCGGCTACGACTGGCGCTGGGCGTTCTGGGTCAACGTCCCGCTCTGTGTCGTCGTCATTCTGATGGCCGTCCGGTATGTCCCCGAGTCGCGAAATCCCGCAGCCAGCAAGGCGATCGACATCTCGGGAGTGCTCTTCGGTGCGCTGGGGCTGGCTGGCCTGACCTATGCGCTGACCGCGTGGCCCACTCTTGGGCTCAATGGCGTCACTGTCGTCAGCGGGATCGGCGGCGCCCTGGCCCTGGTCGCCTTCGTCCTCACCGAGCAACGCTCCCGACACCCCATGATGCCCACCTCGCTATTCGCCTCACGCACCTTCAGCGTCATCAACTCGGTGACCTTTGCGGTCTATGCGGCCCTCTCAGGGGCACTGGTCTTCCTGGTCCTCTTCTTGCAGGTGGTCGCGGGATGGACGGCGCTGGAAGCCGGGACGGCGACCCTGCCGCTGAGCGTTGTCATGCTCCTGCTCGCCAGCCGCTTCGGCACACTGGCCACCAGAATCGGCGCACGCCCGCTCATGATCATCGGACCCCTCATCGCCGCAACGGGATTCGTCCTCCTGTCCCTGTCACCCAGCCACCCGTCATACGCCCTGAACGTCCTGCCCGGAGTCGCACTCCTGGGGCTGGGGCTCGCCATCACCGTCGCCCCCCTGACCGGCACCGTCCTTGCTGCCGCCCCCGACGAGCTGGCCGGGACGGCAAGCGGCGTCAACAATGCAGTCGCCCGAACGGCTGGGCTCGTGGCCGTCGCCGCCCTTCCTGCGATCGTGGGACTGAGCGGCAACGAGTATGCCGACGCCGCCAGCCTCGCGCCCGCCTATCGAACGGCCCTGATCATCTGCGCCGCGGCTATGGCGATGGGGGCTGCGCTCACGGCGCTAGGACTGCCCAGGACGCACGAAAAGCCAGCCGTGGCAATGAGTTAGCGCTAACGGGGGATGGACCTGAAGAGACGCAAGAGCCCATAGCCATCGGGTGCCCGACACACCGGCACGTCGCGTTGAACCCGCGGGGCGAACTCCTCGTTGGACACGGGGATGCCGTGCGAGAGCACCTGTTCGGCCGGAGTCAGCTCCCGAATCCCAATAGCCTCAACGACGTCAGGACGATCGCGAGCGAAGTCGCCATAGATCTTCGGATCGTGCTGACCGTCGTCGCCAATGAGAACCCAGCGGATCTGCGGAAACTCGCGAGCCAGCCGGTGCAGGGACTCGGTCTTGTGTTCCTGCCCACTGCGGAACCAGCCGGTGTTGGTCGGACCCCAGTCGGTCATCAGCATCGGACCGGCCGGATAGCCGTGGCGTTTGAGAAATCGGGTCAGGGTCGGCGCGGTGTTCCAGGCGCCGGTGGACAGGTAGAAGATCGGGGAGCCCGGGTGCTCGGCCAGCAGCGTGCGAAACATCGGTGCCATGCCGGGCACCAGGTGACGCGCAGTCTCTTGACGCACGAACGTATTCCAGGCGGCGATCAGCGGGCGGGGCAGGGAGGTCGAGATGACCGTGTCGTCGATGTCGCTGACCAGCCCGAAACGGGCCTGCCGGTCGATGATCCGCACCCAGGCCTGAACCGGCTTCGCGCCCTCCGCCTCGATCGTGACGTTGTGCCAACCCGGTTGGAAGCCCGGTTTGGGGATCACCACGTCCAGGTAGCCGCTACGGTCTGTACGGGCGTGCGTGGTTCGGTCTCCGATGATGACGCTTACCGGAATGTCCATGGCACCGGCCGTGACAAATGCCCGCCAGCCGCGCTGTTCGTTCTCGGTACCCCTGAGCCTTTCGATGATGGCCTCTGCCTCGCTGGTCGCCGGCCGGTCCGCCGGGCGGCTCAGCAGTACGCGGCCCAGGACCCGCACAAAGTCCTGACTGCCATAGCCCGTGTGGCTGATCGTGCGCGTGCGCCACCCGCGCCCACGCAGCAGCGCATTCAAGGGTCGATGGAAGGCGTCCTCGATGAGTGAGGCTGCGTGAGGTCTGGCCATGTCCAGAACGTATCGCGGACACGCGCGCGATGGCCCACTCGCCCCGGAGACGATTGGCCGGCGGGGCGGCTGCGTTCACGCGTTGTTGGTCGCCGCCGTGGACCTGTCTGACGCCTTCTTGACTCCTTGGTTGAACCTCCTGGCGGGTCCGAGGCGACGGGGTCGTTGTCCCGGGGGTTGCCTACGGAGTACCCGTCCCAGACGAGGCGCTCGCCACTCCGCTACATAGTCCCGCAAGGCCAACAGCGCCAAGTGCGCTCAGATGAGGTACTTCTCTGCGTGTGGTCATGGCGGGTCCAATGGGCTTGCGTCGTCCGGCCCACCTACCGGGGTGTGGTGAGGAGGCTGACAGCTGCGTTGGTCGTCATCTCCTGTGGTCACCTTGCTTTCCGCACCTTAGAAAGACCTTGGGGTCGCCAGTTCCGGCGTCCTGTGGCCGCCAGCCGGGGGCGAGGGATGATGATCAAGTGCAGATTCGCCGGGCAGATGTCGCGGATGCGCTCCGAATCGCTGAGGTGCACGTTCGCTGCTGGAAGGTGGCCTACCGCGGCCTTCTTCCGCAAGATCTGCTCGACAGTCTCGATCCGCAGCAGCGGGTTCGGCGTTGGGAAGTCACCCTCGAACAGAGCAGCTGGCCAGCCGGGGGGACCCTGGTCGCCGAAGAAGCTGACCGTTTGGTGGGCTTTGCCAAGCTGTGCCCGACCCGGGATAGCGATCAGGACCCGGCGGCTGTGGGCGAAGTCGCATCGTTCTACGTCTCACCGGAGGTATGGGGTCAGGGCGTCGGTCGGGCCCTGATGGAGGCCAGCAGCGGAACGTTGGTCGCCGCTGGCTTTCTCACTGCGAGCTTGTGGGTGCTTGACAACAATGCTCGGGCCATCGGCTTCTATGAGGCACTGGGCTGGCGCCACGATGGTGCCGTCAAGGACGACGTCATGGGCGGCGCACCGATTCGCGACCTGCGATTCCGGCGCATCCTCGTCTGACCGGATCTCAACCCCGGCCAGACCAGGGGGATCAGCGCTTCTCGCAGGCGATCCTGTCTTTGTCCCGGTCTCGAGCAGTATTCAGGTCGTACACGGCCTTGCTGACCCTGAAGTTAGTGACCCTCACACCGCTGGTCTTGTCTCTGGCGGCTGCGGTCCTGCCGACACCGTGTGGATAGACCTTGTTCAGGGCCGCGCAGTTGGCGTACCTCTTAGGCGCGGGCGCTGCTGATGCTGCGTCGGCCGAGACCGCACCAAGTATGGCCACGAGGCCTACGCTGATAATGCCGGCTAGGGCACGTCTCACGGCAATCCCCTCTTCGAGCTTGTGGCCTGCACGTCGATTCGGGTGACCAACTGTGCATGGGACCGGCGCTCAAGCTACGCCCTTCACGGCCACCTGTCTGCCGAATGCCGAACAAGCCTCGGCAGACTGAGCCCAAGGCGATATCTGACGAGGCGTACGAGGCCAACCCGATACCCTTTGCCCTCATGCACACCGTTGATCTGGACGTTCAATGGATCCACGGGGCTGCCTGCGATCCCCCGCTGCAGACACACCTGGCGGCCCCGGGCACCTGGCTACTTCGACAGAGCAAGTCGCTCAACTACGAAGGCCCGTTCCTTTATCTCCTTGCGGGCAGCACACGGGCGGTCCTGATGGATACCGGTGCGACGCCGAACCCGGTCTTGTTTCCGCTGCGGCGCACGATCGATGACCTCATCGGCCCTGAGTTCGCACTCATCGTCGCCCACACCCATGCCCATGGAGACCACGTCGCGGCCGATGCCCAGTTCGCCGGACGGCCCAACACGATCGTCGTCGGGCACTCCGCAGCGGCCGTCCAGCGCTTCTTCGAGATCACCGACTGGCCGACGCAGGAGGTTGCCTTCGACCTCGGCGAGCGCACGCTTACCGTCGTGGGCATCCCCGGGCATGAGGACGCGTCGATCGCCGTCTTCGACCCGCACACCGGGCTGCTGCTGACCGGCGACACCGTCTACCCCGGACGGCTCTATGTCCGCGACATGCCCGCGTTCGTGCAAAGTCTGGAGCGTCTGGTCGCGTTCACGCAGACCCACGAGGTCAGCCATGTGCTCGGATGCCACATCGAGATGACCACCCGGCCGGGCCGTGACTATCCCCTGGGCAGCACCTTCCAGCCTCACGAGGCGCCACTACCGATGACGGTGGAGCAGCTCATCGAGGTGCGCGACCGCGCTCGACAGGTCGCCGGCCGCCGCGGCGCACACCAGTTCAACGACTTCGCCATCTTCAACGGACCGTGCCACGCTGCGATCGTCAGGCAGTATGCACGGTCCCTCGCCGCCTCAGCACTCATCACCCTCCGCCGTCTGCTCGCCGAGATCGACAAGAAGGAGGCCGACTGATGCGGACCATGCCAACCGCCGTCCCCGGCGGACCAAGGCGGTGCGATCAAGCTTCACTGCCGGCCGAATATCGAGGAATGACAAAGCGCCCCGAGCCTCTGACCAGCAAAGACCCGGAGCGCCATCTGTGCGCGAGGGGGGATTTGAACTCACATTCTGGCGTCAGCATCAAGGTGCATCGTGTGTCGGATTGTGCTCCGGCGCAACGGTTTTGAGGGTCCATCGTCAGGATTCGACATGCCAGGACACCTAGATGCGTCAGCGGCGGTATCACGCGAAGTATCACGGCGCCCTGCTGAGGGCTGACAGTGCTGAATCGACGAACAGGCGCCACGGATGGCCTCAAGTGATGGAACCAAAGTTGCTGGACCGGGCGAGGACCCGACTACCCGATCACGACGTGACAGCCGAGATGCGGTTCGATAGAGATTCACTCACATGGCGATGCCAAGGTCATTCTCCGCAGCAGCTCGAATGAACGAGGTCGTCCGTTACGTTGGCAGGTATGGCGCGCGTACTGATAACAGGCATGTCGGGAGTGGGCAAGACCACCATGCTCGATGAGTTACGGCGCCGCGGACACCTGACCGTTGACACCGACGACGATGGGTGGGAACTCCCCGACGGCAATTGGGACGAGCCACGCATGACCCGGATGCTTGGCGCGCACCCTGACTTGATCGTCTCGGGCACCGTCAGCAACCAGGGGCAGTTCTACGACTTCTTCGAGCACGTTGTCCTGCTCAGCGCACCGCTGGTCGTCCTGCTCGATGGAGTCCGCCGACGCACGAACAACCCTTATGGCAGGACGTCCGAACAGCGAGCCGAGATCAGGCGTTACCTCGAAGAGGTTGAGCCTCTTCTTCGCCGGAGCTCGAGTCTTGAACTGGATGGCCAACTGCCCGTGTCCCGTCTAGCTGACACGCTTGAAGCACTGGTGTCGGCAACGTCCTGACTTTGCGCGATCCGATCGGACCGGTGGGCACGCGGCCACGGTCTTGCGCTCGACAAGGCGCCTGATGAACGTGTGAGGCGCGATTGGTGAGGAGTTTCTGTACTGCGTTAAAGC
>JBBQUB010000052.1:0-14418 GCA_038212865.1 Actinomycetales bacterium | reverse complement strand
GGCCCAGCACCGCGAGGTAAGCCACGTGGACGAAGAGCCCGGGTCCGACCTCGCCCAACATCAGCGCCCGTTCCAGAGCCACACCGTGATAGAGCGGCGTCGCCTGCACGATCCACTGCACCGCGTCCGGGTAGGTCGCGAGCGGGAAGAACGTCGCCGAGAACAGGAACATCGGCTGGATCGCCAAGGTGACGTAGTCAAAGTCCACCCATGAGCGCATGAACGTGGTCGCGAACATGCCCACCGCCGAGAATGCGAAGCCGATCAACGTCGCAGCCGGCAACGCGAGCAGCGCCCACCAGGAGTGCACGGTCCCGGCGAGCCACGCCACCACCAGGAACGCCGCGGCATACATTCCGCCGCGCATCAGCGACCAGGTGATCTCGCCCACTGCCACGTCCCGGGGTCCCAGCGGGGTGGCCAGCACCGAGTCATAGAGCCTGGCGAACTTGAGCTTGAAGAACACGTTGAAGGTGGAGTCGAACACGGCGCCGTTCATGGCGGACGCGGCCAGCAAGGCTGGTGCCACGAAGTGCGCGTATGGCACCGACTGACCACCGTCCGTGGTCACGACCTTGATCAGCGCACCCAGTCCGATACCCATGGAGAACAGGTAGAAAACCGGCTCCGCGAAGCCTGTGACAAGAGCGATCCAGAGGTGCCGGTAGCTCATGATGTTGCGCTCGACGAGGATGCGCGCCATCCCGGCGCCGGCGGGCATGGGCAGCACCCCGGCGATGCGCGAGGCGGCGCGGTTTGCAGGAGAGGGAGGCACGGGAGCTGATGAGGTCGCGGCCGTCATACGAGCAGCCTCTTGGTGAAGGTGCGGCGAGCCAACCACGCACCCACGGCGATCACCACCAGCAGGTATGCCGAATGGCCCAGAACGCTTGCCACATCGGGTGATCCGAGGGCCAGCTCGCGGTTGGCATCAACGCCGTGCCACAGCGGAGTAACCCACGCGATCGGGCGCAGGAAGCTCGGCAGAGCGTCGATCGGGAAGAACGTGCCGGAGAACAGGAACAGCGGCGTGATGATGAAGCGGAACAGGATGTTGAAGCCGCCGTCGGTCTCCTGGGTGGCCGAGAACGCGAAGATCGGCACGGCGAAAGCCATTCCGGTCAGGACAGTGATCGGCAGGGCGAGCAGCACCCACCACGAGCTGAATGACCCGAACAGCGCGGCCACCCCGATGAAGATGGTTGTGGCGCCAGTGATCTGCATCGCGACATAGGCCAGATGACCGAGCAGGATGTCGTCGATACCGATCGGCGTGGCGAGCATCGCGTGGTACTTCATGTTCCAGCGGATCGCTCCGAGTATCTGATAGGTCGACTCCCCCACCGCCACCCACATCGCCTGTGCCGCAAGGATTCCCGGCACCACGAATTGCAGATAGGGAACTCCCCCGACGCCCCCCGCGGACTTGTCGACAAGGCTTCCGAGGCCAAGCCCCATGGACAACAAGAAGAGCAGGGGTGAGAGGAATCGGCCGAAGATGCTGCCCATCCAGGTCCGTTTGTACGCCGTGACCCAGGACCCGAAGACCGGTCGCCAGGGCGCGGGCAATGATGTCGTCGGCGGCATTGGGGCGCTGACCGAGTCGCTCATCAGTCCACCAGCTGTCGGCCGGTCAGGTGTAGGAACACGTCCTCCAGGGTCGAGCGACGAACGAGGGAGGACAAGGGCTCGATCCCTCGCGTGTGCACCGCAGCGGCAGCGGCGTCACCATCGTCGGCATAGACCAGAAGCCGGTCGGGCAGGACCTCGACGCGCTCACCGATCCCGACGATGGCGTCACCATGATGGCCATGGTCGTCGGTGTCGAAGCGCAGCTCGAGAACCTCGCGCGTGGAGTACTGGTTGATCAAGGAGCGCGGCGATCCCTCGGCCACGATCTTGCCGTGGTCCATCACGACGAGCCGGTCGCACAGCTGCTCGGCCTCGTCCATGTAGTGGGTCGTCAGGACCAGCGTTACGCCCGAGCGCTTGAGCCGAAACAGCCTGTCCCACAACAGGTGTCGCGCCTGGGGATCGAGCCCGGTGGTGGGCTCGTCCAGGAGCAGGATCTCTGGTTGGCTGATCAGGGATCGGGCGATGGTCAGCCGTCGCTTCATGCCACCCGAGAGCGGCTCGACCTTGGACGTGGCTCTGTCGGTCAGCTGGGCGAAGTCAAGCAGCTCCGTTGCACGAGAACGAACTTCGCTGCGGGAGAGCCCGAAGTAGCGGCCATAGATCCAGAGGTTCTCCTGGACCGTCAACTCTTCGTCTAGCGTGTCCTTCTGTGGGACAACGCCCAGACGAGCCCGGATCTGAGGGCCGTGGGTGGCCGGGTCCTGCCCGAACAGCCTTAGCTCGCCGCCGGTCGCCGGAGACACACAGCCGACCATCTTCATCGTGCATGACTTGCCGGCACCGTTAGGCCCGAGGAAGCCGAAGGCCTCGCCCCGCTGCACCGCGAAGTCGATGCCGTCGACGGCGGTGAAGTCGCCGAAGGTCTTGGTCAGGCCCTTGGCCTGGAGCAGGAGGTCGGGGTCCAGATCAGTCACATGCCGCACGCTATCGCGGCCTGCGGATGGAGACTCAACTCCTTTTCCCGGGATCCCGATGCTCCTTGCCCAGCCTGCGCTCCACCGGGATGTCCATGTCGACGCACAACGCCAGCCAGGCCTCCCGCGGCTTCACCCCTGACTCCAGCGCTTCCAGCGGAGTTCGGTTGCCGAGCGCTCCGAGTACATGGTCACGAGCCAGGGAGCGCGCATAGGCAGCGCCGAACTCGTCGTCCATCAGCCGCCAGAAGTCGCTTATCCGCACCCAGGGAGTCTTGCACGGGCCAGACCGACACCCGCCATACCGGGGACGTCTGCGGACACCTGCCGGCAGACGCACCCAGCCACCCGCGGCTTAGATCCAGCTGACGTACCGGCGCAGGTAGAGGTACCCGACAAAGGCGAAGGTATCGAGCAGGAAGTGGGCCACGATCAGCGGCAGGACGCGACGGGTGCGCTGGAACCACCAGGCGAAGATCAGCCCCATCACCAGGTTGCCGACGAACCCGCCAAGCCCCTGGTAGAGGTGGTAGCTCCCCCGCAACACCGCGCTCGCGCCCAGCGCTCGACCGTTCGACCATCCCATCTGACGCAGCCGGGTCAGCAGGTAACCGACGACGACGATCTCCTCCAGCGCGCCGTTCTGGGCAGCCTGCAGGAGAAGGAGAGGGACGCGATACCAGGTGTCGGGGACGTTCACGACCGCGAGGTTGGCACTGACCCCGAGACGGTGCGCGGCCCAGACCAGGACGAGGCCGGGTATGCCGATGAGCGCCGCGAAACCGGCCCCCTGCAACAGCTCCCGGCGCGCAGGCCGACGGTTTAGACCGATCCCGAAGCCAGCGGTCCCGGGGTCGCGAGACAGCAGCACCAGCACCAGCAGGACCGGCATGAGCCCCGCGACCAGACCCGTCACGTCATAGGCGATGTCGAGCCACATGCGCGAGGTCTGAGCCCCAGAGGCGACCGTTGCCGTGGTGGCCGCGATGCCGCCCTTGACGGTCAGCTCGGCCCGAAGATAACTCAGCAGGGCGTAGACACCGGACAGCCCCAGCGAGACGCCGAGCACCGCCAGCACCTCGGGACCGCGGTGTGGCGCTGGTGGGTGCGCCATCTCGGCTGGGGAGGTCACGCCGTCAGTCTGCCCGATGGCTCCTCGGGCAGGTACGTCATTGGTCGCGCAGGGGCGTTGGTGCTCCATCAATGACGCACGTACTCCATCTCGCCGCGCTCCGCCTGCGATGGGCGCTCACCTGTCGGAACCGGAGGCCGTCAGGAGACGTCCTATCCGCATGAACCCGAAACGATGGGCCCCCGTCGCCGCCGTTGCCACTGTGCTGGCGGTCCTGGTGGGTGTCTCATTCTTGTCCAATGGCGGGAGCGCGGCCGGACCGCCGGTGCTCCGACTCGCGGTGGCCGAAGGCTCCTTCGCAGCCGCCGACCTCGGTGGGCGGGGGTCCTACCGGCTCACCGGGCCCCTGCCGGACGGGCCGTCGGTGGCCCGGCTGCGAGACCTGCCGGCAACGGCCGTCTCTGAAGCTGCGGTGCGCGCGCTTGCGGTCGCGCTGGGCGAAACCGCTGCGCCAGTGCGAGCTGGCGGCACCTGGACGTCTGGCGACCTCGTGGTCCAGGATCAGCCGGGAAATCCTTGGACGTGGGGCGCCATATGTGGGCCGGAGACTCCTGTCTCTTCTGTCCCGTCGAACGGCGGCGTCGCGAATGACTACACATCCTCCAGCTGCAGGTATGGCACGGCCCCATCCGGGGGCTCAGGCTCATCCGGGGGCTCAGGCTCATCCGGCAGTATTGCTCCCTCCGCCGGCTCCGATCCCTTGGCTGGCACCGGCTCCCCTGGTGGCATCGCGCCGCCCAGGACCGTCGACGTCTGCCCCTCGCAGGCCGAAGGGGCCGAGCTGGTCGCGTGCAACGAGCCAGGGGTCCCCCTGCCCGAAGACCTACCTCCGAAGAAGGTGCTGCTCACCGAGTCGCAGGCGTTGGCCGCGACCGAGAGGATCCGCGACGCCCTCGGCCTGGGCGATGATCCCACCCGCGTCGAAGGCCTCAGTGTGGTCGTCGAGCCGGTCGCGGGCGGCCTGGACACGAACGGGATCGCTACCGTGCTCCAGCTGTCGGTCCGGGCCACAGTGGTCAGCGCCAGCGGCTCCCTGTCAACGGGTCGCGAAGGGGCCCTCTACCCGTTGCGCTCAGCACGGAAGGCCTTCGACGGCATACCGGTCGTGGCGCTGGGCGCGCCGTGTGACGCCGCTGGATGCCCGCAAGGACCAGCCATCGCCGGCGCCCGGCTCGGGCTGAGCCGCGTGGCTTTGGCCGATGGAGCCTCCGCATTGGTTCCGGCCTGGCTGTTCGCCGTTGAGGGCTCACCGGTGCCCCTGGTCGCCCTGGCTGTCGCCGAGCGTTTCCTGGGCGGTCCCGACCCCGCTAAGACCGAGCCGGGGTCTGAGCCCGGGGTCAGGAATCCCGGGACCATCGAGCCAGACCCCGCGGGCTCGCCCCCGCCGCCGACCACGGGCAAGCCTGACGTTCCCAGAGATCGGGAGCCGTTCGGCTTCGACGGGGCGTATACCGATGCCGACCCCTTGGTGCTCATCGTTCGTTATGGCGACTCAGGGAGCTGTCCGAGCCAGGGCGTGCGCCACGACGTCGTGCAGGCGTCGGACCGGGTCGTAGTGACGCTCACTCGCACGCCGATGCCGACCGACCAGCAGTGCGACGCCGACTACCGGCCGGTGCTCGTGCGAATCACGCTCGGCGCAGCGCTCGCCGGCCGCCCAGTCGTCGACGGGTTCCGTGGCGAGCCGGTGCCCATCTCGAAAGGCTCACCGCCCTTCGGTTGAGCCGGTGCTGGTGAATGGCCTCTGTCGCAGCATGAGGAGACGTGTTCGGCGGGCTGGGACGTCTGCCACCAAACGCGGCAGCACCTCAGAGGTCGTCCAGAGCAGGCCCGCCGGGTGACGCAGGACCCGCGGGCGGCGAACCAGCCGGATGACCTGCTGACGGCCCACCCGTTGGACCCGGGGACGGCGAACCGGCCGAAGCACTTGGCTGCACCGGCGAAGGCGGTTCGGGTTCGGCAGACCCAGACCCCGCCTGCCCGAGCGGGCCGTGCGACGCGACGTGCGCATCTACGGCGAGGAGCGCCGCCAAGACGGCCTCGTGCGAGCCACCGCTTCGCTGCTCCGCGTAGAAGGCGGCCCCGACGTCTCGCAGCAACCCGTCTGCGGCCCGAGAGGCTTGCACCTCATCGAGCTTCGCCTGCCCCTGGGCGAGGCCCTGCTGTGCCTTGGCTGTGGCCTGCTGGGCGGCGTCGCGCGCCTTGTCCATGAATCCCATTTCTACTCCTGACTGCCCGAGAGCAAGCCGCCCAGCGGGCCTCGTTTGTCGTTGCCCGCGCCCATCTTTTTGGCGAGGGCCTTGCCAGTCCTTGGATGGTCATTGGCGGGAGGATGACCTGGCCGTCGCGCTCCAGCGGGGCCAGCGTTATGTGCCAGGGCCACCAGAGCCTCTGAAGCCTCAGGACCGCTGCTCGGCACAGTACGCGGAAAAGGCAGCGGCCACACCCGTTCCCAGACCTCCAAGAAAACCAACAGAGGTATGCCGGGCCGCTCACCACGCCGTCTCCCGCGCGGATCATGGGCATCCGGGGCATGGCGTTGCCTGTGTCAGCTGGCGGCCTTGGGGCAGCCGGGTGCCCCTGTCGGTGGGAGGTGGCAGGCTGGGCTGGTTATGACATCAGACCAGGTCCTCGCGCGGTTCTCGCCCGCGACCCGGGAGTGGTTCAGCGGGACCTTCGCCGAGCCCACGACTGCCCAGGTCGGCGCCTGGGATGCCATCAGCTCGGGCGAACACACCCTCGTCGTTGCCCCGACGGGCTCCGGCAAGACGCTCTCGGCCTTCCTCTGGGCGCTGGACCGTCTGGCCTCCATGCCGCCGCCGGCTGAGCCGCTTCGCCGGTGCCGCGTGCTTTACATCTCACCGATGAAAGCCCTGGCCGTCGATGTCGAGCGCAACCTGCGCTCTCCCTTGGTCGGCATCGGTCACGCTGCCGACCGCCTCGGTCTTCCGAAGCCCGAGGTGAGCGTTGCAGTCCGCTCCGGGGACACGTCGGCCGCTGACCGCAGGCTCTTCGCCCGTCGTCCCGCCGACGTCCTGATCACCACCCCCGAGTCCCTCTTCCTGATCCTGACCTCAAAGGCGCGCGAGTCGCTTGCCGGCGTCGAGACCGTCATCCTCGACGAGGTGCACGCGGTCGCCGGAACCAAGCGCGGCGCCCATCTGACGCTGAGTCTCGAGCGGCTGGATGCCTTGCTGGACAAGCCTGCCCAGCGGGTTGGCCTTTCTGCGACCGTGCGGCCGGTCGAGGAGGTCTCCAGCTTCCTCGCCGGGGGTCGACCCGTGACCATCGTCCAGCCACCATCGACCAAACAGTGGGACCTCCAGGTGGTCGTCCCCATCCCCGACATGTCGGCACTGGGCGAGCTGACCGGCGACCTGAGCGGTGCGGCGGCCGGTGCACAGAAGCGAGCCTCGATCGGGCCGCACGTCGAGGAACGCATCGTCGACCTGATCAGCCAACATCGCTCGACGTTGGTCTTCGCAAACTCCCGCCGCTTGGCCGAGCGCCTGACCGCTCGGCTCAACGAGATCTGGGAGGAACGCCTCGAGCTCGAATCCCTTGCTACTGAGGGCGATCCGGAGATGACGGTCGCCGCCAAGGCGGGCTCGCGGAATTCCCCCGCAAGCGGGAGCTACCCTCATCCTGCGCAGCTGATGGCGCAGGCGGGCTCGTCTCGTGGTGCGCCTGGGGTGCTCGCCCGCGCCCACCACGGCTCGGTCAGCAAGGAGCAGCGGGCCCTGATCGAGGATGAGCTGAAGGCCGGTCGCCTGCCCGCGGTGGTGGCCACCAGCTCCCTCGAGCTCGGCATCGACATGGGCGCGATCGACCTCGTCATCCAGGTCGAGTCCCCTCCGAGTGTGGCCAGTGGCCTGCAACGGGTGGGGCGCGCTGGCCACCAGGTCGGCGCCGTCACCCGCGGGCTGGTCTTCCCCAAGTTCCGCGGCGACCTCGTCCAGACCGCCGTCGTCGTCGACCGGATGCGCACCGGTTCCATCGAGTCGCTGCGAGTCCCGACCAACCCGGTTGACGTGCTGGCCCAGCAGATCGTGGCCATGTGCGCCATGGACGACTGGGCCGTCGATGACCTGGAAGCGTTGGTACGCAAGGCGACTCCCTTCGCGGCCCTCCCCCGCTCCATTCTCGAGTCGGTGCTCGACATGTTGTCGGGGCGTTACCCCAGCGATGAGTTCGCCGAGCTGCGGCCACGCCTCGTCTGGGACCGCCTCAGCGGCACGCTCACCGGGCGACCCGGAGCCCAACGTCTCGCAGTCACCAGCGGGGGCACCATTCCCGACCGAGGGCTGTATGCCGTGTTCCTCGCCTCCGGTAGGGGGACTGGACGGCGCGTGGGCGAGCTCGATGAGGAGATGGTCTACGAGTCGCGCGTCGGTGACGTCTTCACTCTGGGCACGTCGTCATGGCGGATCGAGGACATCACCCACGACCAGGTGCTGGTCACCCCGGCGCCAGGTCAGCCCGGCAAGCTGCCGTTCTGGAAGGGCGACTCCCTTGGCCGGCCGGCCGAGCTCGGCCGCGCCGTGGGTGAGTTCGTCCGCGAGCTGGGGCGGCTAGATCCTGATCGGGCGCTGGCCCGGGTGACCACAACTGGCCTGGATGCGTGGGCATCGGACAACCTGCTCACCTATCTGGACGAACAGCGCGAGGCCACCCGACACGTCCCCGATGACCGCACGATCGTGGTCGAGCGGTTCCGGGACGAGCTCGGCGACTGGCGCGTGGCCGTGCTGTCCCCCTTCGGCGCGCAGGTGCATGCGCCGTGGGCGCTGTGCGTTGCAGCCAGGATGCGTGAGCGCTTCGGCGTGGACGTGCAGGCCATGCATGGCGATGACGGCATCGTGTTCCGGCTTCCCGACATCGAGTTCGATGGCGCGGCTGGGTCGACCGGGTTGGGGCTCGAGCTGATGTCTCTGATCGCGCTCGACCCGGACGAGGTGCACGATCTCGTCACCACCGAGATCGGCGGATCTGCATTGTTCGCAGCGCGTTTCCGCGAGTGCGCCGCGCGTGCTCTGTTGCTGCCGCGTCGCCGTCCCGACCGGCGCCAGGCACTGTGGCAGCAACGACAGCGGTCGGCCCAGCTGCTCACCGTGGCAAGCCAGTACGCATCTTTCCCGATCATCCTGGAGACGGTGCGTGAGTGCGTCCAGGACGTGTTCGACGTGCCAGGGCTGAGCACGCTGATGCGCGAGATCGGGTCCCGCAAGGTGCGTCTCGTCGAGGTCGAGACGCCGATGCCGTCACCGTTCGCCCGCAGCCTGATGTTCGGCTACGTCGCACAGTTCCTCTACGAGGGCGACTCGCCCCTGGCGGAACGTCGCGCCGCCGCATTGTCCCTTGACCCCACGCTGTTGGCCGAACTACTGGGTCGAGGTGAAGGCGCCGCACTTCGCGACTTGCTCGATCCCGAGGCGTTGGCGCGGACCGAGTCCGAGCTGCAGCGGCTGGCCGAGGGCCGACGTTGCCGTGGTCCTGAGGATGTTGCAGACCTGTTGCGGTTGCTGGGAGCTCAACCACATCAGTCTATTCTTAAGCGCTGTGTCGAGGGATCGACGGCCAACGACGTCTCGGCCTGGCTGGTCGATCTGGAGAGCGACCGACGGCTCATCCGGGTCCGCATCGGCGGTGAGGAACGCTGGGCCGCCATCGAGGACGCGGGACGGTTGCGAGACGCCCTGGGAGTGGCCCTGCCGGCCGGTGTCCCCGACGTATTCCTGGAGCCCGCCCCGGACCCGCTTGGCGATCTGGTGGCCCGCTACGCCCGCACACACGGTCCCTTCACCGGACGAGATGTAGCCGACTGGTTCAGTCTGGGTATGGCCGTCGTGGCCGATGTCCTGCGCCGGCTCGTCCAATCCGGTCGGGTCGTGCAGGGCGAGCTGCGCCCGATCGAGTCAGGGGGTGGCGTCCACGGCAACGACTTCTGCGACGCCGAGGTCCTGCGCACGCTCCGTCGGCGCTCGCTGGCAGCCCTGCGCGCCGAGGTCGAGCCCGTCGCGGCGGTCGATCTGGCCCGCTTCCTCCCCTCCTGGCAAGGGGTGGGTTCCGGCCTGCGCGGCAGCGAGGGAGTTCTTCGCGCCGTCGAGCAGCTGGCTGGAGCGGTGGTGCCGGCCAGCGCAGTGGAGACGCTGGTGCTGCCCAGCCGCGTGACGGCATACAGTCCGGCGCTGCTGGATGAGCTCACCACCAGCGGCGAGGTGATCTGGCGCGGCCACTCTTCGCTTCCCGGTGATGACGGATGGGTCTCGCTGCACCTGGCCGAGACCGCGCACCTGACCCTGGCTGCGCCGTCGGAGGAGCTCGACCTCACCGATCTCCACCACCAGGTCCTTGAGGCGCTCGCCGGTGGTGGCGCCTTCTTCTTCCGCACGCTCTCCGACGCGGTGGCCGGGACGGACGACCAGGAGCTGACAGCGATGCTGTGGGACCTGCTCTGGGCGGGCCGGGTCACCAACGACACCCTTGCTCCCTTGCGGGCGTTACTTGCTGGCGGGCGAACGGCGCACAAGCCCCGCCGTTCCGCCCCTCGATCCACTCGTTACGGCGGCCGCCCCACCAGTCTTGGCGCGTTGTCAGGTCGACGGCTCCCCACCGGTCGGCCTGAGATGCCCGCGCGCAGCGGCCCGCCGACCGCCGCCGGGCGATGGTCCCTCCTGCCAGAGATCGAGCCCGACGCCACCGTCCGTTCCTACGCCGCGGCTGAGGTGCTGCTCGATCGCTATGGCGTCGTGACTCGTGGTTCCGTTGTCACAGAAGGGATTTCGGGTGGATTCGCTGGCGTGTATCGCGTCTTGGCGGCGGCCGAGGAGTCCGGGCGGGTGCGCCGCGGCTACTTCGTCGAGGGGCTGGGTGCCGCTCAGTTCGCAACGGTCGGAGCCGTTGACCGCCTTCGCGCGCAGAGCCGGCCACTGCCCGACGGCCCAGCCCCTTCTGTTGGTGGGCGCAATGAGCACTCGCCGTCGGTTGTCCTGGCCGCGTCGGACCCAGCCAATCCCTATGGCGCCGCCCTGGGCTGGCCCGACCGAGGCGCTGATCCGAACAATGAGCCCGGTGGCACCGAACGCGGACCCAACGAAGCCGGAGGCACCGGGGCGGGACCCACTGACACCAAAGGCACCAAACCCGGGCCCAGATCGGGGCACCAGCCCGGTCGAAAAGCTGGTGCGCTGGTGGTGCTCGTCGATGGCGCACTAACCCTGTACGTCGAACGAGGCGGCAAGACGTTGCTGTCCTGGACCGACGATCCGACGTTGTTGCAGTCCGCCGCCGATGCACTTGCCTTGGCTGTCCGCGAGGGCGCGCTGGGCAAGCTCACCGTCGAGAAGGCTGATGGCGACCCCGTCCTGGGTTCTGACCATCCTCTGGCAGCAGCCCTGGCCGGCGCGGGTTTCCATGCCACGCCGCGGGGGTTACGCCTGCGGCGCTGAGCCTTGGCCGGTTCGTGAGGGGCAAGCTGCTGAGGTTTGGGCTGTGGGCCCGCACAATCCCTAGGTTTGCGGGCTGTGTGCCCGCACAATCCCTAGGTTTGCGGTCAGGCGGCGGAGGCGCGGAGCAAGGCGTCGGAGCGCTGACCGATCGGCAACGTCACGAGCGCGCTCACGGCCTCGGACTCGGCGACCCGGTCCGACACATGGCTGAGCATTGTGGACATCGGCAGATTCAGAGCCGCGCAGATCGAGGCAAGCAGCTCCGAAGAGGCCTCCTTCTCGCCGCGCTCAACCTCGCTGAGATAGCCGAGCGAGACCGCCGCCGAACTCGACACCTCACGTAAGGTGCGCCCCTGGGACTGGCGTTGGTCGCGGAGAACGTCCCCAACTTCACGACGAAGCAAGATCATGACGCCTCCTCACAACTTCTCGACGGACAATCCGTCATGGACAACGGTACCCCGCCGACAGGACAGCCCGCATGCCGGTTTGCCGAGTTGGGTCCACATCTTGACTCAACCATCCGCGCCGGGGCGTTCTTCCCTGGCCTGAGCGCGCAGCTCCTCGGCAAGCAGGGACAGCGCAGCGGTCACACTCTGCGCCCGGATGGCGAAACGATCCCCGGACAGGGCAAGCGCCTTGACCCTCGAGGAACCAGGCCCGGCTACTGCGACGTACACCATGCCCACCGGCTTGCCATCAGCCGGATCCGGCCCAGCCACACCGGTGGTGGACAAGCCGTAGGTCGTCCCCATCAGCGACCGCACCCCGCTGGCCATCTGCTGGGCCACCTCGGCATCCACACTTCCTGCCCGCGCCAGCAGCACCTCCTCAACGCCAAGCACCCGGGCCTTGATGTCCGTCGCGTAGGCAACAACACCCCCACGCACGACGACCGAGGCACCGGGAATGTCGGTCAGGGCCGCAGCGACCAGCCCGCCGGTCAGGGACTCGGCCACCGCCACGCTCTGCCCTACGGCGGTCAGATGGGCCACCAGCTCGGCGGCTTGGTCCACGCTCAGGCCTCAGGCCCCGCAATAGACCGTGCTGCCGCTTCCGTTGCGTCCGCTCCGGTTGCTGTCGCCCCCGTGGGCGCCGCCTTGGATGTCCGAGCGGGTGCCGCCGCCGCCTTGCATGTCCCAGCGGGTGCCGCCGCCGCCTTGCGTGTCCCAGCCGCTGCTGCCGCCTTGGATGTCCCAGCCGATGCTGCCAGCTTGCTGGCCGCGGCCGCTGCGCGCCGCTCGCGCTTGGCCAGCGCACGCGGGCTCGTGTTGCGCAGTTTGTGCGCCCGCATCAGGTAGTCGACACCGGTCGCCACGGTCACGATGACCGCTAACGCCATGACCACCACGGCGATGGAGTGCCACGCCTCGCTCAGCGGGAGGACGTAGAGCAGGATCGCGAACGCCTGAAGAGCGGTCTTGACCTTTCCACCGCGGCTGGCCGGTATCACGCCGTGCCGAATGACCACGAACCGTAGCGCGGTGATACCGACCTCACGGACGACCACAACGGCCGTGACCCACCACGAGAGCAGACCGAGGATCGAGAGCCCGACAAGCGCCATACCCATCAGTGCCTTGTCGGCGATCGGGTCGCTGACCTTGCCGAAGTCGGTCACCAGCCCCTTGGCGCGTGCGATGGTGCCGTCGATGTGGTCGGTAGCGGTTGCGACCACGAACACGCTGGCGGCGAGCAGCCGGTCATTGGTCGAGGTCCCACCGTCATGCAGCAGGAACCAGGCGAAGACGGGGACAAGAGCGAGGCGCGAAATCGTGAGCGCGTTGGCGATGTTCCACGCGCTCGCCTGGGGAGGTTGCCCGCCCGGGCCGTCCCAGCCGAAGCTCACGCGGGCTCCGCTATGAGGTCGATACCCAGCGTGCCTACAACGCGGGCAGCGATGAGCTCGCCGACAGCAGGCGCCTGAACCTCTGGAGGTAGCCGAAGAATCGTCGCGCCGTCGACGTCCGGCCCCTGATGGGCAGCCCGCCCGGTCAGCTCGTCGGTGTCCTGGTCGATCCCCTCGACCAGAACCTCGACGCGTTCGCCCAGACGCTCCTCTGTGCGCTGGATGTTGAGCTCCTCCACCAGCATCGTGAAGTGCGCCAGGCGCTCGGCGATGACGTGGCTCTCGAGCTTGCCTTCATAGGTCTCGGCCTCGGTGCCATCCTCGTCGGAGTAGCCAAAGACCCCCACCACGTCCAGACGCGCGGCGGTCAGGAAAGACTCGAGCTCGGCAAGGTCTTCCTCGGTCTCACCTGGGAATCCGACGATGACGTTGGACCGGATGCCGGCGAGCGGGGCGCGGGCACGCACCTGGTCTATCAGCTCGAGAAACGCCTGTGCTGAACCGAATCGACGCATCCGGCGCAGCAGCGGCTCCGACGCGTGTTGGAAGGAGATGTCGAAGTACGGCACGACGCCGGGCGTCGAGGCCATCACGTCGAGCAGGTCCATCCGGATCTCGGCCGGCTGCAGGTAGGACACGCGGACCCGCTCGATCCCGTCCACGGCGGCGAGCTCGGGCAACATCGTCTCGAGCAGGCGCAGGTCTCCGAGGTCCTTGCCGTAGGACGTGGAGTTCTCGCTGACCAGAAAGAGCTCCTTGACGTCACGCTCGCCCAGCCACCGTGCTTCGGCCAGGATGTCGGAGGGCCGCCGGGACACAAACGCCCCGCGGAACATGGGGATCGCGCAGAAGGCACAACGGCGATCACAGCCGCTGGCGATCTTCAACGGTGCCCACGGCCGACCGTCCAGGCGGGCGCGGATCACGCGGGGGCAACTGGCCGGAACCGGCCCCTCGATGGTCACGCTCTCCGGGGCCCTGCTCTGCAGAACCGCGCTCTCCAGCGCCCCGCTCGCCCGAACCGAGCCAGGGAGAACCGCGGGACCGCCGTGACCCGGCAGGGCCACTGACCCTGCAGTGGCCTGCCGGGTGGCCGGCGAGAGCGGGAGCAGGCGGCGACGGTCCGACGGTACGTGCGATGCGGGCCTGTTGCCGTCCAGGATCGAAGTGAGGTGGCTCGACATGTCCGCATAGGAGTCGAAGCCCAGCACAGCGTCCGCCTCGGGCAGCTCAGCGGCCAGCTGCTCGCCATACCGCTCGGCCAGGCAACCCACCGCCACAACCTTCTGGGTGCGCCCCTGCCCCTTCAGATCGGAGGCCTCCAGCAGTGCGTCGATCGAGTCCTTCTTGGCCTGCGCGACGAAGCCACAGGTGTTGATCACTGCGACATCAGCCTGCGCGGCGTCATCCACCAGCAGCCAGCCCCCCGCCGCCAGACGT
>JBBQUB010000051.1:0-14797 GCA_038212865.1 Actinomycetales bacterium | reverse complement strand
GAAGACGCCGGACGCCAGGGTGCGCCACTGACCCCGCGCAACCCAGCCGAGGAACCGTAGCGGGGTGCGTAGGTCAGGGGTTCCGGGATTCGGATAGGGCAGCCTTTGCATGTCACCTCTCACGGTATGGGTGAGGCCACTGACGAACCAAACGAATAACGCCGGGATGGCGGGTGTGGGGAGTCGGCGCCGGTGAAATAGCCTGAGCCGGTGCTGCGGACCGCCCTGAAACCCCGATGGTTGGGGCTTCTCGCACTGGTCGTCGCCGTGATGGTCAGCTTCGGGCTGCTGGGGCTCTGGCAGCTCAGCGTCGCCCGCGACAAGGGCCGCGCGGACCAGATCCGTGCAGCACCAACGCTGCCGGTCGCCGATGTTGCTGCGGTTCTCACCCCGCACGCTCCCTTTCCCCATGACGGCGACGGCCGACGGATCACCGCGACCGGCCGGTATGACGGGTCCGCCCAGGTTCTCGTTGCGCCCCGTCTGCTGCGGGGTGAGCGCGGATACTGGGTCGTGACACCGCTGGTCGTGAAGTCCACCGGCGCACGGATCGCCGTCGTGCGAGGATTTGTCACCGATCCCGCGCAGGCTGCCGCCCCGGATCTGGCTGCTGAGGTCACCGTGTCCGGGACCCTGACAGCGGGGGAGTCCCCGGCTGCGGACCGGTCTCCTGCTGACGCCGCCGTGCCGGCCGGGCAGCTGGCGGCCCTGGACCTGTCGCTGCTGGTCAACCGCTGGCCGGGAGGCCTATATAACGCTTTTGTGTTTGCCTCCGCCGAACAGCCGGATGTGACGTCGCTCGCTTCCCCGGCGATGGAACGGGTGCCTCCACCCACAGTGGTGGACGGGGGGCTGTCGTGGCGCAACGCGGCATACGCCTTGCAGTGGTGGGTGTTCGCGCTCTTCGCCGCCTACATGTGGTGGAGGATGGTCCGCGATGACTATGAAACAGGACGACGTGAAACAGGGAAGGCAACGAATGTCTGAGCAGGTTCGTCCGGTCCGCGATGAGGCCGCAGCCCGCAAGGCCTTGGGCTACTTCAAGGTCATGGCGATCACAGCGGGCCTGGCCCTGTTCGTGCTCATCGTGATCATCGTGATCAACGGAGGGTTCGGCAAGGGCGGGGCATCCGAGGTCTGGAGCCCCATCCACGGCGCCATCTACTTCGTGTTCGTCCTCTCCATCGCCAATCTCGGTTTCAAGGTCGGGTGGAGCCTGCCGAGGATGATCCTGACCATGATGTCCGGCTTCGTCCCCCTGCTTCCTTTCGTCGTCGAGCGCAAGGTGGCTCGTGAGGTCGAGGCGCAGCTGGCCGAGAACCTCCCCCGGTGACTGCTGACCTCGCTTCGCTGGCCGCCCGGCCGGTTCTGGTCGTCGACTTCGGGGCGCAGTATGCCCAGCTGATCGCCCGGCGCGTGCGAGAGGCCAACGTCTACAGCGAGGTCGTGCCACACACCATGTCGGTGGCCGACATGCTGGCCAAGGACCCTGCCGCCATCGTGCTCTCCGGTGGGCCGTCGTCGGTCTATGCCGAGGGCGCGCCTGCTCTGGATGCCGCGCTGCTGACGGCTGGGGTGCCGGTGTTCGGCATGTGCTACGGCTTCCAGGCGATGGTCCAGGCCCTCGGCGGCACGGTGGCGCACACCGGACTTGGCGAGTACGGCTCCACCCGGGCCACGGTCTCGGACCTCTCCTCGACGCTGTTCAAAGGTCAGGTCGCCGAGCAGTCCGTCTGGATGTCCCATGGTGACGCTGTCACCGAGGCTCCGGCCGGGATGAAGGTCACCGCCTCGAGCACGGGTGCGCCGGTCGCTGCCTTCGAGGACGACGAGCGCAGGCTGTATGGCGTGCAGTGGCACCCCGAGGTGGTCCATTCCACGTTTGGCCAGCGCGTGCTGGAGAACTTCCTGATCCGCGGGGCGGGTCTGGCCGCCGACTGGACGGCATCCAACGTCGTGCAGGACCAGGTGTCCGCGATCCGTGAGCAGGTCGGCTCTGCGCGGGTCCTCTGTGCGCTCTCCGGTGGTGTCGACTCCTCGGTTGCCGCGGCCCTGGTGCAGCGCGCGGTGGGCGACCAGCTGACCTGCGTGTTCGTCGACCACGGTCTGCTGCGCTCCGGCGAGGCCGAGCAGGTCGAGCTGGACTTCGTTGCCGCCACAGGCGTTTCGTTGGTTGTCGTTGATGCCCGCGAACAGTTCCTGACCGCTCTGGCCGGGGTCTCGGACCCTGAGCAGAAGCGCAAGATCATCGGCCGCGAGTTCATCCGCTGCTTCGAGCAGGCGGCGCGCGACCTGGTCAGCTCGGCCGACGGGCCGCCCGCTGGGTCTGGTCACCCGGTGGAGTGGTTGGTCCAGGGCACGCTCTATCCCGACGTCGTGGAGTCCGGTGGGGGCACGGGAACCGCCAACATCAAGTCGCATCACAACGTGGGTGGTCTGCCGGATGACCTGCAGTTCAAGCTGATCGAGCCGCTGCGCATGTTGTTCAAGGACGAGGTCCGGCTGGTGGGCCTCGAGCTGGGCGTGCCCGAGGCGATCGTGTGGCGCCAGCCGTTCCCTGGCCCCGGCCTGGCCATCCGCATCGTCGGCGAGGTGACTGCCGAGCGGCTCTCGATCCTGCGCGCTGCCGACGCGATCGCCCGTGGTGAGCTGACCGCCGCCGGCCTCGACCGCGATATCTGGCAGTGTCCGGTGGTTCTGCTGGCCGACGTGAGATCAGTCGGGGTCCAAGGTGATGGCCGCTCCTACGGTCATCCGATCGTGCTGCGCCCCGTCTCCTCCGAAGACGCGATGACCGCCGACTGGACCCGCGTCCCCTATGAGGTCCTGGCCAGGATCTCGACCCGCATCACCAATGAGGTGCCTGAGGTCAACCGCGTCGTGCTCGACGTCACCAGCAAGCCACCTGGCACGATCGAGTGGGAATGAGCCACCACGGTTATGGATGGGTGGCACCTCGGTATCACGGGTGCCATCGACGACGGTGCCACCCGCGATACCGAGATGTCACCTTGCTATGTCGGTGGCGCGGGGCGGCGACCGAGGCGAGCTGTCCACATGGGTTGGAGTCGTCGCCCCATTGTCCACGGGATTGCCTCGGGTGCTGGTGGTCGTGAACGGCACGCTCGCACCCTTGGTGCATGAACGATCTTCTGCGCGCTCGCCTGGCCACCCAGTACGGAAGCCTGACGGTCGTCGACGCCTACTCCTGCGGCTATACCAAGCTCAGCCTGAGTCGCGTGGTGTCATCGGGTGAGCTGATCCGGGTTCGTACGGGTGCCTTCGTGGATGCTCGGGTACATGCCGAAGCCACTCCGGAGGGCCGCCACGCCTTGGTTGCGCAGGCGATCGCGCGCTCCTTCGACGGACGGCATGCGGTCAGCCATCAGTCGGCTGTAGCCGTCCTGGGGCTGCCCCTGCTGTCTGACCAGTTCGACGTCACCCACTTCAGCCGACGCTCGCCCGGTGACCAACGCACGGCGCAGGGTGTGCGCATTCATCGTCACCTGCCGCCCCGATCGATTCACATTGCGGCCGGCGTGGCAGTCGTGTGTCCAGCGATTGCCGTGGTCCAGGCTGCGGCCCTTCTAGGTGTGAAGGTGGGCGTGGCTGCGGCGGACGCGGCCCTGGCTTCGGGCCGGATCACCAAAGCGGATCTTGGGGCTGCCCTGCGGATCAGTCGAATCGGACCGGGGCGGGCCGATGCCCGCACCACAGTGGACCTCGCCGATGGGCTCTCGGAGTCACCTGGTGAGTCTTGGGCGCGCGTGCTGTTCGTGTCGCTCGGTCTGCCCAAGCCCGAGCTCCAGGTCGAGATCCGCGATGAGCGGGGGCGGTTGGTGGGCAGGGTCGACTTCTTGTTCAGGGCGCAGCGGACGATCGTTGAGTTCGATGGCCTGGTCAAGTACGCCGGGGCGGACGGCCGACGGGCTCTGATTGCCGAGAAACACCGGGAGGACTCACTTCGGGCGCTCGGCTTCGAGATGGTGCGTCTGACCTGGCGCGATCTGTACGACCCGCCTCGGCTGGAGTATGCGATGCGCTCGGCTTTCGCCAGGGCTGTCGCAGGTTTCGTCAGCGCCGGTGGCGCCTGAGTATCACCAGTGCCACGTTCGCGCATCCCATCGGCGATACTCCCATGCCACCCGACTCCTCTTGGCTAGGGTGATCTCGTGTTGAGGACCTCTCTGGCAGTCGCGGCGGGCAAGCTGGCGCGAGCTGCCACGAGGCTGCGTGGTGGCGGTTCGGCCCTGCCCGGCCTGGTGGTCGAGAGGGTGGACCCACAGTTCCTCACCCATGCGCTCGCGGACCTGCCTCGTGGCGTCGTCGTGGTCACCGGCACCAACGGCAAGACAACGACGACCAAGATGCTCGTCGCGATCCTGCGGGAACACGGGCTCACGGTGTTCACCAACCCCACGGGCAGCAACTTCACCAGAGGTGTCATCTCCTCGATGCTGGCGCAGATCCCGCTCTCGGGAAGGCTCAAGGCAGACATGGCGGTCCTCGAGCTCGACGAGGCACACGCCCTGAAGTTCGCCGCCTCGGTCAAGCCGACCCACTCGCTGCTCCTCAACGTCGCCCGCGACCAGCTCGATCGCTTCGCCGAGATCGACCACACCGCCAAGCTGCTCGCCGAGCTCGCGGAGCAGACGACGACCGCAGTGGTGCTCAACATCGACGACTCCTTCGTCTCGCGGATCGCCGGCCGGGTCCGTGACGGAGTGAAAGTCACCTATTTCGGCGTCGACCCATCGATCGCGGATCGGCTCCCCGAGCTGCAGGAGGCTGATGTCCGGTTCGAGGACAACTTCACGCCTCCTTCGCCCACCGCTGCGGACGGCCTGCTCAAACCGCATGACGCGAGGAGTTTTGAGGTGCGGTTCGGCAACGCCAAGTCTGTCGGCCCGATGGTCCTCAAGCAGCGCGGTCTTGCTGCCATGATCAATGCCACTGCGGCAACGGCAGCTGCCAAAGTGTTGCTGGCAGACACGTTTCGTGAGGCTCATGCAGTCGCTGCTCTCGAGAGGGTCGAGCCGCCCTTCGGTCGTGGCGAGGTCATCGACGCTGACGGCCAACCCTTGGAGCTGGTCCTGGTCAAGAACCCAGCCGGATTCACCGTTGCGCTGGGCACCTATGGCAGTGCACCGGTCACCACGATGGTTGCCATCAACGATAACTATGCCGACGGTCGCGACGTCTCCTGGCTCTATGACGTGAGCTTCGAGTCGTTGCGGGACAAGGGTGTTGCGCTCACCAGCGGTATGAGGGCCTACGACATGGCGCTGCGGCTGAAGTACGACGACGTAGCCGTGGCCGAGATCGAGCCCGACCTGGACGTCGCGCTAGTGCGCTTCCTGACGGCATACAAGGACGAGCCCAAGCGCATCTTCTGCACCTACACCGCGATGATGGCCCTGCGCCGCGACCTGGCAGCGAGATACGGCCTGGCAAACTTCGGAGAGGACCCGGCGTGAGCACCAAGGGCCGGATCAAGGTCGTCCACATCTACCCACGAGAGATGAGCATTTACGGCGACCTCGGCAACACCCGCGCCCTGGCCAGCCGACTGCACTGGCACGGCTATGAGCCCGTCATCCATCAGCACCACCCCGGCAGTGACTTCCCGCCGGACGCGCACCTGGTCCTGGGGGGTGGCGGCCAGGACAGCGGGCAGGCGCGGGTCGAGGACGACCTTGCCCACAACGCCGAGGTCCTGCGTGCCCTGGCGGTTGCTGGCACCCCGATGCTGATGATCTGCGGCATGTACCAGCTCTTCGGAAACGCGTTCATCACCGTCGAGGGCGAGCGACTCCCGGGGATCGGCATCCTCGATGTGACGACCCAGGGCAACGCCAAGAGGATGGTTGGTCCGGTCGTCCTGGAAACGGCCTTCGGCCACGTAGTGGGTTATGAGAACCATTCGGGCTCAACCCAGCTGGGGGTGGGACAGCAGCCGTTTGGCAAGGTCAAGGCAGGGCTGGGCAACAACGGCGCTGACCAGACCGAGGGTGCGGTCACCGGCAACGTGTTCGGGTCCTATCTGCACGGACCGCTCCTGCCGGCCAATCCCCGCTTCGCCGACGCCCTCATCAAGCTGGCAGTCGAGCAGGCACTGGGTGAGCCCTTCGTGCCTGGACGGATCGATGACGAGATCGCCGACCACGCCCGGACGCGGCAGGTCCGCAGGCTAGTTCGTCGCTGACGCGACAGAATCGGGGCGATGATCAGGATGGCGCTCGCACGGCGGGGGGAAGATCGGTGGTCGCTTCGAAGGACGGGTCAGGCGTGGGCGACTTCTTTCGGGACAACCCCCACGCGACCCAGCCGATCGCTCCCAGCGGGATCTCGAGCAGGTGGATGTAGATCGAGAACAACACGACGCCCGCGGTGGCGGCCGCTGGGTCTGCGCCAAAGCCGATCAGGACGCCGGCCGTCAAAGGCTCGGTGATGCCGACCCCTCCCGGCGTGATGCCGATGGTGGAGAGGAGCCGGCCGACGGCATAGGCGGCAAACATGTGCCCGAACGTCACGTGGACGTTTGCGGCGTCGAGGCAGAACCAGAACAGCAGATAGTAGACGCCGAAGAAGCCAAGCAAGCCGAAGGTCATGCTGGTCCAGCCGGTTCGGACCACCGCGCTGAGCCGACCCCGCAGGTCGCGCACGAGCTCGTCGATGCTCATGCCACGGCTGGCTCGCGACCTGCGCCACAACGGGGACAGGGCCTTGTCGAGGCCGCGCCCGATGACGGTTGCGCTGCGTTCAGAGACGATCACGGCGACGAAGATGCCGAGCAGAGCCAGGCCGACGACGGCACCAATGGCTCCGCCGCGCACGACCGGCTCGGGCAGGCTCGAGGCGTCGGCCAACAGGACACTCGCGCCAATGACGGGCAGGGCCACTCGCCCCAGGACATTCCAGATGCCGGTGACGATGATGGAGGTCGAGATGTCTCGCCGGGAGAAGCCCCACGAGCGGCACATGCCGTATGTCGCGGCCACGCCTGCCGCTCCACCACCCGGCAGCAGGTTGCCCACTGAGGAGCCGCACACGTTGAGGATCAAGGCTTTTGGATGCGACAGACCAGGGAGCGACCCGGTGAGCATGAACGTATAGAGCCACAGTCCCGCGAGCATGAGCGCCAGCAGCTCGAGAGCCGTCCCGGTGCCCACCTGTTGCAGCTTGCCGAAGACCTCTGCCCACGTGGTGCCGACGAAGAGGGGCAGCCCCCACCCGAGCAGTCCCACCGCGACGGCGAGGCCGAGCAGTCCCTGGATGACCTGGCGGGTGCTGGGTCTCCAACCGGGCAGGCTGGGCTCGCTCTCAACCGTGGCGGCGATCCCCGGAGGTGGCGTGCTCATGGCAACCCCGCAAAGACGCTCCTGGAGATGGGGGCGCCCGGGGGGTGGGCTGGGTCGACGAACCATTCGCGCCCGAAGACCACGTCATAAAGCGGTCGCGGGATCCGCAAGAAAGCGGCGAGGGTGCGGTCCGCCTCGCCGTCGGCGCTGGCTTGGGAGGCGTGGGCTCGCATCGAGGCGCGCTTTGCGCCGGCGTAACGCGCGACATTGACCCTGTGGGTGATTGCCGCCCGGGGGCTGAAGGAGCGTTGGAAGGTCGTGGGGTCGAAGTCGGCGGGGAATCGATAGACCTTGCCGGCCAAGGCCACCGCACGGCAGATCGCGTCACGTGGCACTGTCGCCTGCAGAACCCGGGGTGTCTGCGCCATCTCCGCCGCACGCGCCCCGACCTGGTGAACCTTGACATGGTCACGATGCCCGTATCCGCCGTTGGCATCGTATGTCAGGAGGACGTCCACGGACTCTTCGAGCAGGATGTCGGCGAGGAGCCGGGCTGCCTCGTCGATATCCGCCCGGACGAACCGGGTCTGCCCTGGCGGGTCAGGCAAGGTCTCTGGCCCCAACCCGCTGTCGGCAAAGCCAAGGTGCTCGACCCGGGCGACTCCCAAGGCTCTTGCACTCGCTCGTAGCTCGTCCATCCGCCGCTCACCCAACCGACCGTCGGCCACGAAACGACTGGAGGCCAACCCCTCGTTCCCCTCGGTCGCCACCACCACGATGACCCGATGACCCTCTGCGGCGGCGCGCGCCATCGTCCCGGCGGTGAGCAGCGCCTCATCGTCGGGGTGGGCATGAAAAGCCAGGAGGGTGTGCGCCATGAGGTTCCATCCTGTCTCATGCGAGGGTGGCTTTCGTGAAGGTTGCGTTGCTTTCGGATTGCTATCTGCCCCGCCTGGGTGGCATCGAGGTGCAGGTTCATGACCTGGCCGCCCGGCTGATCGGTCGCGGGCACGAGGTCGTCATCTTCACGGCCACCCCTGGCGACCAGGGCGAGCGGGGCGGGTTCGTTGACCAGGTCGACGGCGTCTCGGTCCACAGGCTGGCACTCAAGCTTCCGTTCGAGCTGCCCGTAAACCCTTTGGCCCCAACGTTGTTGCGTCGAAGGTTGGCCGTCGGTGGCTTCGATGTGGCCCACGTCCACATGGGCGTCGTGAGCCCCTTCGCCGTCGACTGCACTCGTGTCGCCGTCGGGATGGGCCTTCCAGTGGCCATGACATGGCACTGCATGCTGGGCCCCCTTGAGCCGGTATTCCGTGCGGTCAGGTACGTGCGAACGTGGGCGGCTCGTGGGGTTGCGATGAGTGCAGTATCGGCCGTGGCCGCCGAACCGCTCCAGCGGATCGTCGGTGCGGACAGTGTCGTGACAGTTCTGTCCAACGGGATCGACGTCGACCGCTGGGCTGCGGTGGCACACCAGGCGCCGGTCCGCGAGGTGGGGAGCGAGATAAGGGTGGTTTCGGCGATGCGGCTGGCGGCCCGTAAGCGGCCGATACCGTTGCTGCGCACCATGGCTCGCGTGCGTTCGCTGGTCCCGGCCGAGATCGGGATCAGCCTGGAGATCCTCGGCGAGGGGCCGGACCGCCGCCGGCTCGAGCGCTTCGTTGCCGCGCATGACATGGGTTCCTGGGTCCACCTGCCGGGGCGGGTGCCGCGGGACGAGCTGCGCCAGCGGTATGCAGAGGCCGACATCTATGTCGCCCCAGCGCCATTGGAGTCGTTCGGGATTGCTGCACTGGAGGCGCGCACCGTCGGACTCCCGGTCGTGGGGCGTTGGGGCAGCGGCCTGCAGGAGTTCGTCCAGGACGGTCGCAACGGATATCTCTCGGCGGACGACGAGGCGCTCGCCGGCGGGGTGGCACGCCTCATCACCGACGATGAGCTCAGGGCTTCGATGACGGCGTACAACCGCAGCACCCCGCCCGCGCAGTCGTGGAGCAGGATCCTGGATGTCGTCGAGGCCGAGTACGGCCGCGCCATTGCGCTGGCCGGGCCCGCAGCCCGAGCGGTGCCTTGATCCGCGAGCGGCCGGAGCCGCCGCGCCTCATCGTCGTGGGGGTCGAGGCCTCGGGCGCAGAGGTCGTTCGTCTGGTGCTCGGCCACGGCGAGGACCCCGTGGCGCTTCTGGCAGTTCATGGCTGGGAGGCTCGGCGGGCGCGAGACGTCACGAGCGACGCGAGCGAGAAGCACGTGTTGACAGTGACATTCGTCGTCGAGGCTCATATGGTGGCACCGCTCGAGCCCGTGGTGCGCCTTCATCGGGACGACGACGTGGTGCCAGCCGACGGCGAGGTCCCTGAGCCATACCAACGGGTGGCGGCCTATGCCTTCGTGACCAGCTCGCGGGGAGTTCTGATGACGCAGTTCTCCGACCGCACCAACGCGCAAGGCCAGTGGGGGCTTCCGGGCGGAGGGATCGAGGTCGACGAGCCGCCTGACCGGGCCCTGGTGCGTGAGGTCTGGGAGGAGAGCGGCCAGGTGATCGACGTGAGCCAGCTTGCGCTGGTCGACACCCGTCACTGGATCGGCCGCGCACCGTCCGGGCGTCTCGAGGACTTTCACGCAGTGCGCCTGGTGTTTCGCGCGTCGTGCCCTGCGCCCGCCGAACCCGTCGTGTACGACGTCGGCGGCACCACGGCGGCTGCCGACTGGGTGCCGCGGGGCGACCTCGATCGGCTCGACGTCGCCCCCAGCTGGCGGTCGCTGATGTCACGCGTCGTCATGGCGCCGGACGAGGCCGATGGCCCCCAAGATCACCAGCAGGAGGCCGATCCCGACGATCGCGCCCGGCCCCAGCTGTGACCAGTCGACCTGCAGGCCCGTCGTCTCGTTGGCGATGATCAGTCCGGCGAGGACCACGGCAACCAGCCCGAGAATGATGGCCGAGACGTTGGGTCCCTTGCGACGGGCCGGCGTGCTGACCTTGTCCTGGATCGGGCTGCTGACTGGCGTGCTGAACGGGGTGTTGATCGGGGTGTTGGTCAGGGTGCTGAACGGGGTGGTGTCATCCGGGGATGACGGTGTCTGAGGTGCGTTGGTTTCCATCGTCTTTACTCCTTCACCACGGTGAGCTGTCCGATGCCGACTCCGGCGTCGACCACGACTTCGGTTGGCCCGTCGCCGATGACGGTCGACCGGGATAGGTCTGAACCGCCCTGACTTTCGCTGCGGGCGTCGCCTGGCAGCAGGATCTCCCCTAGTCCGACATGGCCCGCAAGCTTGACGGTCAGGCCCTCGGGCACGATCACCTTCAGCTCACCCAAACCCACGTATGCCGGGATCTTGGCTTCGCTAAGACCTTCGGTGGGCAGCCCGCTCAGGTCGAGGACTCCGTCCCCAACCCCTAGGCGGTAGTCGACATCGGTTGCCACCGACGTGGGGGTCCACCTGGCGTCGCCCACCCTTCCGCCGAGGTGGATCCCTGACGGCACAACAGCGCTCGAGAAGGCGGTCAACGCCAGGATGACGGCCAGGAAGGCTACGAAACCGGCCCGCCATCCGGCGAGGCCGAGCGCGAGCAGCAGCAGGCCGATCGCCGCCAACGCACCGGCCATCGCGATCACGCGGTGGTCACCGGTCCACTGGAACTCGCTGCCCAGCCAGCTCAGGGAGCCGTAGGTCACCAGGGCCAGTCCGATGGCCAGCAGGGCCATCAGCGCCCCGCCCGATCGACGCGCAGGTCTGTTCGGGGCCACTGGGCGGGGGGTGGCTGGCACGGGACCGAATGTCGTCGGCATCTGGCCGGCGACGAAGGGGCCCGCGGGAGGACCAGCGGCGAACGGGGTCGGCGTTGCACCGGCTGAATATGGGGAGCCGGACTGTTGGGCGCTCACCCGTTGGTCGGCATCGGGACGATTGCGTGACCGTTGCACCAGCCACCAGATGAGGAGGCCGGTAAGCGCCAGGCCCCACGGGAAGCCCCACCCGGAGTCGGTGCCCCACCACGAACCTCCGAACAGGGCAAAGGCCGCGATGACCATCAGCACGATGGAACTGCCGTCTCCGTCACGTAGCGCTCGCTCGGCGGCGATCTCATCTCTGTCGTTGGGCAGGAGCAGCCAGGCCACCAGATAGACGGTGACGCCGATGCCTCCCAGGATAGAGAGCAGCACGAAGGCGGCGCGGACGATGACCGGGTCGACGCCGAGCCGGTCGGCGAGCCCCGAGGCCACGCCGCCGATCCACTTTTCGTCGGTGCGACGTCGGACGGGGACGCCTCGCAGGGTGGCGAAGACTTTGTCAAGACCCGTTCGTGGGTCGGTTGTGCTCTGTTGGCTCATGTCTTCGATCTTGGCGGCCGCGGCAGTCGCTCGCCATGAGGGTCGCCCCTGACCCGACCCTGACCCGACCCTGAGATTGAGCTGTCCGGGCTCGTTCTGCCCCGCGGGTGGGCGAGGATGGAGTCGTGCCCACGCCCTACGAGCTCCCCCCGTCGCCGATCGACCCCGGTAAGGGTCGGCCGATGCGTCGGCTGGAGCGCCCGGCTCGGGGCCGTTACGTCGCGGGAGTATGCGCCGGCCTGGCTGAGCACCTGGGGCTCAACGTGAAGTACGTGCGTCTGGCTTTCGTTCTGGCCACCTTTGCGGGCGGCGCCGGCATCGCGGCATACCTCTTCCTGTGGGCCCTCACGCCTCAGTCACTGGCGACCGCCGCCGCACCCGGGACCGAGGACGAAGCCGTCGGCCGGCCGGCGAACGAGTCGGTGCGCCACCTCGTGGTCGGGCTGGGGTTGCTCGTGATCGGTGCGGCGATCTTCGCCCAGCAGAACGGGATCAACCTGCGGCTGGGCGTGTTGCTCCCGCTCTTGACCGTCGCGGGCGGAGCCGTGCTCGCGTGGTCACAGCTCGATGACACACAGCGCGGCAAGTGGCTGGTTCGCGGTGGCGCCGATCAACGAGCGGGCCTGGTACGTCTGGGGATCGGCGTCGCCTTGGCGACCATCGGCGTCGTCGTTCTCGCGACCCAGGGACGTGGGCTAGCCGGCTTCTGGGATGTGGGGATCGCGGCTGTCGCAGTTCTTGCCGGTGCCGCGCTGATCGCCGCGCCGTGGGGTGTGCGCCTCTGGAGCGACCTGCGCACCGAGCAGGCGCAGCGCATTCGTGAGACCGAGCGGGCAGACATCGCCGCGCACCTGCACGACTCGGTCCTGCAAACCCTGGCCCTGATCCAGCGCAAGGCCGAGGACCCCGCCGAGGTGACCCGCCTTGCCCGCGCCCAGGAGCGTGAGCTGCGCGGATGGCTGTATGCCGGCCCGCGCGGCTCGCAGGCCACCCTCGCCTCCGCGGTGACCGAGGTCGCGCACGAGGTGGAGGACCTGCACGGCATACCGATCGAGCTGGTGGTCACCGGTGATCGCCCACTCGATGGTGGCGGGACCGCGTTGGTCCGGGCGTTGCGGGAGGCCCTGCTTAATGCGACCCGACACGGCGCACCACCAGTTTCGGCCTATGTCGAGGTGGGCTCCGAGCTCGTGGAGGCGTTCGTGCGGGACCACGGTCCGGGCTTCGAGGTGGAGACCATCCCCGAGGATCGTTTCGGCGTCCGCGAGTCGATCCTGGGCCGCATGTCGCGACACGGTGGCAGGGCAACACTGCGCCGGCTCGAACACGGCACCGAGGTCTGCCTCGCTCTGCCCGTCGCGACCGCCGAGTCAGTACCAGTTGACCAGCCCGACACCGAAGGAATGCGTTGATGAGTGCGCCAAGGTCCTTGCAGCCCAGGCCCATCCGGCTCGTCCTGGTCGATGATCACCGGATGTTCCGCTCCGGCGTCAAGGCCGAGCTGGACGAGTCGATGCTCATCGTGGGGGAGGCCGGCGACGTCGACCAGGCGATCGTCGTGGTGGCCGAGACGCGACCGGATGTGGTCCTGCTCGATGTGCACCTGCCCGGCGGCAACGGAAACGGTGGCAGTGACGTGATCTCCGGATCGCATGGCGTGACGACCGCAGCCGGTGAACCGGTGCGTTTCCTGGCGTTGTCGGTGTCGGACGCCGCCGAGGACGTGATCGCAGTCATCCGGGCCGGGGCTCGCGGATATGTCACCAAGACCATCCACGCGGGCGACCTGACCACCGCGATCCGACGGGTCGCGGGCGGTGATGCCGTGTTCAGCCCCCGGCTGGCTGGTTTTGTCCTCGATGCCTTTGGCGCCGCCGCCGGTGAGGTCGCCCTCATCGATGAGGAGCTCGACCGGCTCAGCGCTCGTGAGCGTGAGGTGATGAGGCTCATCGCGCGTGGTTACCAGTACAAGGAGGTCGCCAAGGAGCTCTTCATCTCGATCAAAACCGTTGAGACACATGTGTCCTCGGTGCTTCGCAAGCTGCAGCTGTCCTCGCGGCACGAGCTCACGGCGTGGGCTGTCGGGCGGCACCTCCTGTGACCGGCGGGCGGCGTGCCGTTGGCGGCGGGACTACTTCTCGGCCGCGTAACGCGCTACATTCTGCTCCAGCCGCCGGCGGAGCACTCTCGAGGCAGTGATGGCGAACAGGGCGGCCACGGCCAAGGCGATCCAGGACGAACGACTCAGCCACAGCTCGGCGGCTGTGCCCAACGTGTAGACCACCGCGGTGGTCCCGCCCGCCCAGATGAACCCGCCGAGGGCGTTTGCTGCAAGGAAGCGCCGGTAGGGCATGCGCAGTGCACCCGCGAGTGGGCCGGCGAAGATGCGAAGCAGCGCAACGAAACGGCCGAAGAAGACGGCCAGCGCGCCATACCGGGTGAACACGTGCTCGGCGTAGGCGACGTGGTCGGGGCCAGCATGCCTGGGGAACCAGCGTCCCAGCACCTCGAACATCCATTGATGCCAGCGCCGTCCGGCCAGATAGCCGATGTTGTCGCCGAGGATGGCCCCGGCACTTCCCGCCACGGCGACCCAGAGGGGGGACAGCTGCAACCCGGGGCGCGAGGCCAGGAGCGCGGAGGACACCAGCATTACCTCGCCGGGCAACGGGATGCCCATGCTCTCCAAGCCGATCACCAGCCCGACCAGGAGATAGACCACAAGGGGCGAGATACTGATCAGGAGGGCGTCGATGTCCACGGGGCTCAGCCGAGGTCCATGACGAGGAAGCTTTCGCCCAACCGACCCTCGCCCAGGCCGAACCTCTCGGCCACCCCTCGGCCCCAACCGCGAAGGAACTCCTCGAGCTGATCGCCGTGATGTTCAGTCTGTGACAGATGTCCCGTCTGTGACGCGTGGGCCCGCAGAGCGGCGACCTTGCGACCAAAGGCGTCGGTGATGTCCACGGCATGGGTCATGTCCGGATGGGCCATGATCCAGACCTCGCTGACATGCCAGGGTGGCAGGCCCTGATCGATGAGCTCGGGCCAGGCGAAACGGTTCTCGGCGGCGGGATAGATGGCGCGGATGGCGGCTTCGCCCGCCGCGAGATGATCCGGATGGGACGCCTGGATCCGGCCGTACCACCGTTCCGGGGA
>JBBQUB010000050.1:0-14892 GCA_038212865.1 Actinomycetales bacterium | reverse complement strand
GGCCGGGCATCACCTGCTTGCGTGCCACCCCGCCCTCTTGACAAGGGCTGGGCAGCACCTTCGTAATCAGTGCGACGTGCCCATGAGTGGTGGAGGTGGCGGGAATTGAACCCGCGTCCGCTGACGGTAAACCAGGACTTCTCCGGGTGCAGTGCGCTATGGATTTTCTCGGCCCCAGTGCTCGCACGCACACGTTCACTGACAGGCCCAGTCGCGAAAGAGTCCCGGGCAACCCCCACGACAAGGGCGCCAAGCAAGCTTTCTAGCTGACGCCAGGAACTAGGCCGAAAGCAAACCTAGGCTGACGGAACTCAGAGCTCGCTCAGGCGGCGAGGGTGAATTCGGGTGCTTGAGAATCGGCACCTATTGTTTTGCAAGGATCGTTAACGAGATAACCCTGCGTCCTCGACCCGCTTCTCCTGGAATGACGACCAACGTCGAAACCGATCACCCCCATGGGGTGGCACACGTCGCACTGTTCACTTGTCAACACTGGCCTCAGGGTCAGACCCGACCCCAGCATATCTGCCGAACCCGACAGAGTGCCCAAACATTCCGAAGGACGGCCCACATGACCACCAGCCGCCAATGGCACCTCGCTCGCCACCCCCATGGAGTCCCGGTCGATGAAGACTTCGCCCTGGTCGACGTCGAGCTCCCGGTCGTGGGGGAAGGCGAGATCCTGGTGCGCAACAGCTTCTTGTCCGTCGATCCCTACATGCGTGGCCGGATGAACGACGCGAAGTCCTATGTCCCTCCGTTCCAGCTCGGCCAAGCGATGACCGGCGACGCCGTGGGATTCGTCGAGCAGGTCGGAAAGGGCGCCAAGGACAGTAGCGAGTCCCCTATCGCCATTGGGGACACCGTGATCCATGGGTTCGGCTGGCGCACCAGAGCTGTGGTACCCGCCAACACCGCGCGCCTCCTGAACACTGACCTGGCGCCTGCCCAGGCCTACCTCGGCGTGCTAGGAATGCCGGGCCTCACCGCATACACAGGACTGCTTCGCATCGCTGAGTTCGTCCCGGGTGAGCGGGTGTTCGTCTCCTCTGCCGCTGGAGCGGTCGGGTCGCTGGTCGGCCAGCTAGCCCGCCTCAAAGGCGCATCCCTGGTCGTGGGCAGCGCCGGTGGACCCGAAAAGAACGCCTGGCTGCTCGACGAGGCCGGGTTCAACGCGGCCGTCGACTACAGGGCGACACCGATCCGCAAGGGGCTGGCGCAGGCGGCACCCGAGGGCATCGACGTCTACTTCGACAACGTCGGCGGCGACCATCTCGAGGCGGCCATCGCGTCGCTTCGCCGAGGTGGGCGCGCCGCCATCTGCGGGATGATCTCAGTTTACAACGCCACCGAGCCGACTCCCGGGCCGCGCAACCTGTCGATGATCGTCGGCAAGCGCCTGACCCTGCGCGGCTTCATCGTCTTCGACCACGCGGACCTTCGACCACAGTTCGAGGCCGAGGTCGGTCAGTGGCTCGCCGATGGCAAGATTGTCTGGCGCGAGACCGTTGTCGACGGGATCGACAATGCTGTCAACGGCTTCCGGGACCTCATGGCGGGCGCCAACACCGGCAAGATGCTCATTCGTCTCTGACCCCGAGGTTGATGGTGGCTCGCAGCCCCATCAAGGGAGCCCCCGAGCAGAAGTGAGGTCTACCGGAGGCTGGAGGGGTGGCTCGCAGCCCCGTCAAAGGGAGCCCTCGAGCAGGGGCACGAGTCACCCTTCAACCCGACGGGCCGTCCACTACCAGGAGCTGCCGCCGCCGCCTCCACCACCGCCGCCGGAGAAGCCGCCGCCTCCGAAGCCACTGCTGCCCGAGGAGCCTGGGGTGCTGGTGAAGGTGCCACTGGCCATGGTCGAGAACGAGTCCATCCCGGTGGCGATTCCGGAGAAGTCGCCGAAGCCGCCGTGGCCCGCGAAGACATACCAGCCCGGCATACCGATGGATTGACCCGCCGCCGTGGCCGCCTCGGCGACCTGCGAGAAGGTGCCGGCCCAACGGTCGGCCACGCCGAACACGATCGCGAAGGGCAGGTAACGGCTGAAGATGTCCTGCGCCTCCTCGAATCTGATCTGCCGCGCCTCCGCCGTCACGAGATACTGCTTGAACCCCAGCGACTGGGCCAGCACCGCACTTCCGCCCGCAGTCTTGGCGGCCATCCGCTTGCCGAGCACCCGGATGATCAGACCTGCGACCAACAGCCCGCCGGCCAGCACGATGCCCGAAGGAACGACGAAGCTCAGTCCGCCGACCCGGTCGGTCTCGGCGCTGCGGAAGCCCAGGAACCATCCCGAAACCAGGCCGGCTCCCATCAGGAACGTGCCCAGGGCGGTCCAGCCACGACGAGCCTGCTCCGGCGACCTGCGGAACCAACGGAGCCGGGTGACCTCCGAATACATCTGCGACTGGACCGTCGTCAAGGTGGTGTGGAACTTGTTCTTCAGGCCGGAGAGCAGCACCGGGTTGGACTCGGCAAAGATCCCGGCGATCAGGGTCTTCTCGTAAGGCAGCAACGGCTCGGCCTGCGCCGGTGGAGCCAGCTGGGTGAGCTGCCAGTCAAGGCGCTTGAAGACTGCTCCCGACTCGACCTCTTCGATGCTCAGGTAGCCACGGACGGCCAGGTCGACGACCGTCGCGGAGACGTCGATGGTGTTGGCCTCTTCATCGATGATCGTGCCGACCAGCCCCGGGCGAATTCCCTTGGGCGGGGCGAACTGCACTGCAACTGGGCCCTTTTGGCCGTGGGTGACCGGACCGGGCGCACCCTCGACCGGACTGAGTCCCGGCGTCAGACCGGCATACTGCTCGTCGCGTCCGCGCTTCCAGACCAACGTCCCCATCAGCGCTGCCGCCACCGCCGGGATCGCCAGGCCGCCACCGTAACCGAGCAGGCTCAGTCCCTTGGCGGCCGTGGGTGACACCTGCGAGCCCGAGCTGTCGCCGCTGAAGCCGGTGTCGCCCTCGCGCAGGTCGGGTGTGGTGTCGGCGATCGCCGACGCCGGGAGCGAGGCCACGATGGTCACCTGCTCGCGCGGGCCGAGGCCGGTTGCGGCATACGTCGCGGGCTGCCCCGCCCTGGCCTCACAGGGGTCAGCTGAACGATCAGGCCCTTGGAAACACAGGGCATCGGTGACAGCGGCGGGTCCATGCACGGTGACCTTGACGGAGTCCACGGGGATCTCGAAGCGTGCGCCCGTCACGTTCCAGAAGAGCTCGGCGTGGTCCGGGAAACCGTTGGCGACATGGGCCAGGCGGTACTTCACCACGTAGGTCTGTTGCTGCTCGCCCTCGAACGGCTCCGTCGGGCTGCCGATCCGGATGACGTTGTCGGCACCGAGCTCTGAGACGAAGACCTCGGCATTGGCCCCGGTCGGGCTGCTCGCCCCCACATCGCTCATCTCATAGACGCGATACTTGTCCGGCGGGCTGGACACTCCCTGTCGCACGGTCACATTGCGCTTGATGCCGTGATGTTCACCCGGCCCGAACTGCCAGGCCAGCGTCTCGGTAACTTCCATGGATCCGTCGCTGGCCAGGTTGTAGTCAGCCGTGAAGGACAGGATGCGCTCGCCGCCCACCGCCTGGGCGGTTTCAGCGGCCTGGATGTTCACGGCCCCCAGGCCGACCATCAGCACAGCCGCCGCCAGAAGAGTCAACAGCGCCCGAAGTCGCCTCCTGGCCCGCACCGGTGTCACCTTTCCCGCCGTGTCGAGATGGCCCGCTGGGCCTCGCGCTCGTCCTGTTTTGCCCGCAACGTCTGTCGCTTGTCGTACTCGCGCTTGCCCTTGGCCAGCGCGATCTCGACCTTGGCGTAGCCGTCCTTGAAGTACATCGACAGCGGCACGATGGTGTGCCCGCTCTCCTTGGTCTCCTTGACCAGCTTGGCGATCTCGATCTTGTTCAACAAGAGCTTGCGCCGCCGCCGAGGGGTGTGGTTGTTCCAGGTGCCTTGGGTGTATTCCGGGATGTGAACGCCCTCAAGCCAGATCTCACCGTCCTGCACCGTCGCATAGCCGTCAACCAGAGAGGCCCGGCCTGCGCGCAGCGACTTGACCTCGGTTCCGCTCAGGACCATGCCGGCCTCGAAGGTGTCCTCAATCAGGTAGTCGTGGTAGGCCTTGCGATTCCTCGCAACGACCTTTTGACCCTTCTCCTTGGCCAACGTCGCCATCCCTTCGTCAGGTCAAACGCTAGTCCTTGCTCAGCTCAGGCCGCTCGACAGCCCGATTCTGGGATCTGGAAGCGGCCTGGAGTGAGTAAACCGGCCTCAACTGAGCAAAGGGGTCAGAGCCAGTTGCGCGGGTTGACCGGATTGCCGTCCTGTCGGGTCTCGAAGTGGAGGTGACAGCCGGTCGAGGTCCCGGTGGTGCCGGAGTAAGCCACGAGCTGCCCTCGCGCCACGTGGCCCCCCGACACCGCGAAGCTACTCAGGTGGTTGTAGGTCGTCGTCAGGCTCACACCGCGCTGGAGCCCGTGGTCGATGACCAGCTGGTTGCCATAACCGCCGGTCGCCCACTCCGGATTGGTCATGATGACCTCGCCATCGGCCGCGGCATAGACCGGCGATCCACAGTTGGCGGCGAAGTCGATGCCGGCGTGCAGCAGGTTGGTGCCCCAGATGGGGTGGAAGCGCCAGCCGAACTCCGAGGAGACCGGAGCGCTGACCGGGCGGCTCAGGTATCCGCTGCTGCTGCCCAACGAGGTGCTGCGGGGCACCGGCCGGTTAGCTGCACGAGCCGCAGCCTCACGGGCCGCCTGCGCCTTTGCCGCTCTCGCCCGGGCTGCTTTCGCCCGAGCCGCCAGCACCCGCGCCAGTGAGTCCGACTGCGCCTTCATCTTCTTGATGTTCGCGATCTCGCCGGCCTTCTTGGCGGCCACCGTTCCCGCGTAACGGGACTGGGCGTCATACAGCAGGTCCAGCTTGGTCTTGGCGGCCGCGGCCATCTCGCGGGCCTGCGTGGCCTTCGCCAGCGCTGCCTCGGCCTGGACCTTCAGGGCGGCGACCTGTTGGCGCACGGCGACGAGGTGAGCCTGGACGGCTCGGCCTTCGGCCCGCATGGTGTCCAGGCCGCGCAACGTCGCGCCCCGGACCCGCATCACCGTGTCCATCATGACCATGCGATTGGTGAAGTCCTCGGGGCTGTTGGCCTCCAACGCAATTGAGAGTCCCGAAACCCCACCCTGCTGATAGTCGTCGCGGGCCATGTTGCCCAGCTGGTCCTGAACCTCTTGGGTGGCGCGAGCATTTCGCGCAAGCGTGTCCGCGGCCTTGGCCTCGTTCGCCTGAGCGACGGCCAGCGCCGTGGCGACCTCGTCGTTGTGCCGATCGGCCACGACCTGCGCTGCGTCGGCGGCGGTCAGCGCCGCCCGGGCGCCGGGCAGCTCGGCCTCGGTCCGATGCAGCTCGATGAAGGCGTTGGCCAGGTCCTTGGAGGTGTCCTCGAGCTGGGTGCGCAGCTGCGCGATGTCGGCGTCGAGCTTCTTCTTGTCGCCGATGGTGCTTGCCGAGCCCAGGGGCGCGAGTCCGACGGTGCAGGCGAGTGCAAGGACGGCGCCAAGGCCCACCAGCCGCACGGTCCAACGACGGGTGGTACGCGGGCGTGGCTCAGCCAAGAATGGACTCATCGACAACATTGGTACCACAGACAACTCGAGCACCAACGGATCTGAGCAGCCGACCCGGTGGTGTGTCTAGACCCGCTAGACCCGCAGGTAGCGCCGCAGAGTGAACCACGCCGTCAGGATCGCCAGCACCGCGGCAGTGGCGAGGAGCCAGGGCGTCACCATCCAGACGTCAGTCAGGCTGATGAAGTTGATCGGCAGCTTGTCGGCCAGATAGCCGATGCCGTAGCGGACCATGGCCCACAACAGCCCGATCGCCAGGACGGAGCCGACCAGCGTGGCCACAAGGGTCTCGAGGATGAACGGCAGCTGGATGATGAACGCAGAGGCCCCGACCAGCCGCATGATGCCCGTCTCCCGGCGGCGGCTGAACGCCGTCTGGCGAATGGTCGTGGCCACCAGCAGCACCGAACACAACACCATCAACCCGGCCAGTGCCAGCGCAGTGAAGGACAGGCCGCGCAGCACGTTGAAGAGCGGGTCGAGGATGCGGCGCTGGTCCTGGACGTCACCCACGCCAGGAGCGCCGATGAACGAGCTGGTGATCACGTCGTACTTCGTCGGGTCAGACAGCTGCACCCTGAAGCTCTCGGGCATCTGTTCGGGCTTGATGTCGCGGTAGCTCGGGCTGTCCTTGTACTGCGCCTTGAGCCGGTTGTAAGCCTCCAGCTGCGACTCGGGGAAAACGCCCTTGACCAGCGGCTTCATCGCATCGAGCTGGCTGCGGATCTCTGCGCGCTGCGGGGCGGTGACGGCGCCGGAGGAACAGTTGGGCAGGTCGGACTTTGCGGTGCACAAGAAGATCGAGACCTGGACCCGGTCGTACCAGTAGTCCTTCATGGTGTCGACCTGCCGCTGGGTCAGAACCCCCAGCCCGAGGAACAGCACAGAGACCATCGTCACGAGGGCGACCGAGATCGCCATCGACAGGTTCCGACGAAGGCCGATCCAGATCTCGCTGAGGATGAACTGCAGGCGCATGGCTCCCTTTCGGTCGCGTCTTCGGTATGCCGTGTGGTCGCGCGCCCTCGGCGGGCGCGCATGCGGGCGGTGCCCGATGGGCGGGCTAGCGCTTCGCCCCGTAGACACCGCGGCTCTGGTCGCGGACCACCTGACCGTTGTCGAGCTCGACGACGCGCTTGCGCAGCTGGTCGACGATCTCGTCGTCATGGGTGGCCATCACGATGGTCGTGCCGGTGCGGTTGATCCGGTCCAGCAGACGGACGATGTCCAGGCTGGTGGTGGGGTCGAGGTTGCCGGTGGGCTCGTCGGCCAGCAGGATCGCGGGTCTGTTGACGAAGGCTCGGGCGATGGCCACACGTTGCTGCTCACCGCCGGAGAGCTCGTGTGGCAGCCGCTTCTCCTTGCCCTCCAGCCCCACCATCTCAAGACTCTCGGGCACGACCGAGGCGATGGTCTGTCGCGACTTGCCCAGCACCTGCAGGGCAAACGCGACGTTCTGGAAGACGTTCTTGTTACGCAGCAGGCGGAAGTCCTGAAAGACCGTGCCAATCTCACGACGGAGGGCCGGTACCTTGCGGTTGGGCAGGGTGGACAGCTCGCGACCGGCCACCAGCACCTGGCCGGAGCTCGCTGCCTCTTCGCGCAGGATGAGGCGAAGCAGAGTGGACTTGCCCGAACCGGACTGACCAACCAGGAAGACGAACTCGCCGCGTTCGACCTCGAGGGAGACCCCGCGCAGCGCCGGTTGGTTGGAGCGAGGATAGGTCTTGCTGACGTTCTCGAAGCGAATCATGCGTGCGGTGCGCCTTTGCAGGCTTGGGGACAGGGCGCCCCGAAGCGCAGCAACAGGCGCCGCAGGTACACCTCTGAGAGTACGACGGGTTGCCCGGTTTGGGGGGACTGTGCCCTCCCCCGGCGTTGCGGCCTCACGCCTCGTCGCGCTCGTCGCGCTCGGCGCTGCGCTTCCAGCGGATCCCAGCCTCGATGAAACCATCGATTTCGCCGTCGAACACGCCGCTGGTGTTGCCGACCTCGTATTCGGTGCGCAGGTCCTTGACCATCTGATAGGGGTTCAGGACGTAGGAGCGCATCTGGTCGCCCCAGCTCGCCTTGACGTCCCCGGCCATGGCCTTCTTGACTGCGTGCTCCTCGGCTTGACGCTGGAGAAGCAACCGGGACTGCAAAACCCGCAGGGCTGCCGCCCGATTCTGGATCTGGGACTTTTCGTTCTGCATCGAGACCACGATGCCGGTCGGGATGTGCGTCATCCGGACTGCCGAGTCGGTGGTGTTGACCGACTGGCCGCCCGGGCCGCTTGAGCGAAATACATCGACCTTGATCTCGTTGTCGGGGATCTCGATGCTGTCCGTGTCCTCGATCAAGGGGATGACCTCGACGGCGGCGAACGAGGTCTGGCGCCGACCCTGGTTGTCGAACGGGGAGATCCGGACAAGGCGGTGGGTGCCGGCCTCGACCGCGAGATTTCCGTAGGCGTAGGGCACCTTGACCTCGAAGGTGGCCGACTTCAGGCCAGCCTCCTCCGCGTAGGACGTGTCGAGAACCGCGGTCGGATAACCGTGCCGCTCCGCCCAGCGCAGGTACATGCGCATGAGCATCTCGGCGAAGTCCGCGGCATCGACGCCGCCTGCGCCGGACCGGATCGTGATGACGGCCTCGCGCTTGTCGTACTCGCCGTTGAGCAGCGTGCGGACCTCGAGCTCCCCGACAGCCCTCGTCAGGCTGGCTAGCTCCTTCTCGGCCTCGGTCATCGTCGCTGCGTCGGCCTCTTCCTCACCCAGCTGGACCAGCACCTCGAGCTCATCGATCCGGTTGTCCATCGAGGTGATCCGCTCGAGCTCGGAGTTTGCCCGTGACAGGCGACTGGTGACCTCCTGTGCCTTGTCCGGTTCGTCCCACAGGTCGGGCGCACCGGACTGCTCCTCGAGCTCGCCGATCTGGGTGCGCAAGGAGTCGAGGTCGGTGACCTGCCGCACCGACTCCATGGTCGCGCGCAGGTCCTTGAGTGCTTGTACAAAGTCAACAGCCACGAGAAGTCAGACTACGCGACCGCTACCGAAGCTCGGACCGTGCTCGCGACTCGACCGTGATGTCCACCGCACCGCCGAATGCTGCCACGACCTTGGCAGCGATCGGGATGTCGGCCGTCCCCCGCAGTCGGATGACCGCCGTCTGTCCATCCGGGCTGCCGGTGCCACTGACCAGGGCCCACGACGAGATGCCGTGGGGTCGAGGCTGGAGGGCGAGGTAACGGGCCGCTGACTGTTTGACGGAGTCGTTGCTGATCGCGACCGCAGATCTCAGGCCCCCGCTGTAAGCCGTTCCGTCGTCGAGCGCGTCGGAGGCGTCCAGGGCTGCGCTGTCCGCGGCGTCGAACAGGCGCGCGCGAGCCAGCTGGACGGCCGTGACGTCGACGGCTCCGATGATGAGCATCAGCGCGATAACCGTGAAACCAAGGATGAGCAGGCTGATCTGGCCCCCTTCGCGCGGTTTGTTGGAGGAACCCAGCCGTCCTAGCGCCCGCTGCTCTTCGCAGCGAGCCAGGCTCAAGCGGCTCAAAAGCCTTGGTACAAAAGCCAGCTGGCGTGACGGCAGGGCTCCGCGCATCACTGTCCCCCGAACCGGTCGACAGTTGCGACATGCGTTGCCGACACCGGAATCTGCATCGGCACGATCCCGGAGAAGAAGGCCGGAACCAGTGGCATCGGAACCGAGATCGTCGCGGTGACCTGGATCCGACCCTCTGGCCGCAGACACGGCGTGCCGTCGCAGCCGATCTCGATCCTGCCCTCATGCTCGAAACCCTGGTCGGCAAAGGCGAGCCCGGCCGCCGACTGCGCCCGGGATGGCGCCTGAGCTGCTACCTCGGCGGTGACATAGGCGCGGCCCGCCTCGCGGGAGGCGGCGCTGACGGCATACGCCCCCGACTGCAGGCGGGCGAGCACCATGACGAGGAAGAACAGCGGGACCATCATCAGCACTGCGAGGAAGACGAACTCGACGATCGCGCTCCCGGCCTGCCCACCGGACCCCGTGGCCCCGACCTGGCCTAAGCGGGTCCGGAGCCGGACCAGCAGAGCACGCCACCCAGCCGCCACCACGATCATCGACGCTCCACGAGAGCTCATTGCCGCTCCGAAAAGGCGCGAGCCTGGACCGAGAGGACGCGGTCCGGTCCGAGCGGGCCAAGGACCGGGAGAGGCGCCTCTATGCGAACCCGAAGCACCTGGATCCCGTCGACCGTGGCAGTGGTTGCCGTGACATTGTCGGCAAATCGGTCGGACAGGCTCGCCCTGATCAACTCGCTGGCTCGGGCCACTCCGTCCTGCGGCGTGGCGTTGGCACGGGCTCCGTAGCGCGCCCCCTCGGATGCGCACGAGATCAGGGTGTTGCGGATGTGCAGAGCCAGGCCAAGCTGGAAAACGGCCAGGAACAGCAGACTCAACAGTCCGGACACCATGGCGAAATCGGCCACGGCAGAGCCGGATTCGCGATCGGCTGGGTCGGCTCTGCAGGTCTGCGAGGGCTGAGCGGATGGTGTCATGAGCGAGGTCGGGCGGGTGCTAGGGACCGGTGACACTGCTCATGGCCTGGGTGAACAGGGCCGCAAGCTGGTCTCCGGCGAGCTTCCACAAGATCGTGACCAGACCGGCGGTCATCAGCGTGATGAGCACCCAGCCCGGCACATCACCACGCTCACGACCGGTCGAGCGTCGCCGGAACCGGTCGAGGACGGCATACGCGAAGGCGGTGGCGCTGATGGCGGCGGTGGCGGTGATGCTGGCAGCGGTGGCACTGGCACCGGTGGTGAGTGACTTGGTGCGGCTCATAACGGGCTCCCCTAGGGTGGCGGTTCGGAACATCGAAGGTTGGTATCAGATCGAGAACTTCAGGAAGGCGACGCCGGGATAGATCGCGAACAGCACGGTGACCGGAAGCACCAGAAAAACCACCGGAACCATCATGGCGATCTCCTACTTGCCGCCCACTTCCATGACGGCACGACGGCACGCCTCACGGACGTCCTTCGCCTGCGAACGCAGGACATCCGCCAGAGGGGTACCTCTCTCAACTGCCACGACGATGCCGTCGACGAAGCGCGCCAGGCTGGCGAGCCCGGTGCGATCCGCCAGCCCCTGCAAGGCGGTTGCGAGATTGGCACCGGCGCGGGCATCGGCCAGACATTGGCGCAGCTCGGCGGCCAGCTCTCCCTGGGAGAGCCGGCATACCCGCTCGAGGGCACCGGCGGCACCCTCACCTGCGCCAACGGCCAGCGCCAGCAGCTCGGCGATCGTCGGGAACTCGGCGAGCATCTGTTGCTCTCGCTTGTTCGCCGACCTGGTCAGCATCTGGTCGCGAGCCACGATGCCCACTCCGACCGCACACACCACGAGCAGGACGAGGGGGATGACCGAGCCGCCGTCCTTAAGCCACATCATCGTGGCCACGACGAGTCCGAGAACACCTCCGCCGAGACCCCACACAACCTGCTCCGCGCGGAAGCTCTCGAGGTCGGGGCGTCGGCCCGCGCGCTCCATCCTGCGCTTGACCGAGGTGGCACCACCCAAGAGCCGCTCGACCCCTCGAGCGAGATCACGAATGACGGGCCGCAAGGTCAACAAGACGCCCTGGCCGCCGGTGTCACGACCAATGGCGAGCAGCCGCGACGGCCGGGCGGTGTCGCGCAGGTATGGGGCGAGCCGTGCTTCGAGCCCTGGGCGCCGGTTCGCGGGAAGGCCCACGAAGAACAGGAGCCCGCCGGCGGCGAGCATCGCCCCGAGCCCCGCCCCGAGCCAGGACCAGCTGGCGGTGTCCAGGCCGTAGGTGAGCAGGTCGGTCATCGCAGTACCCGCCCCTCTTCAGGCAAGCGGCCGATGCGAACCATCACGCGGTAGGCGACGAGGGACAGTGCCGCGCCGATGGCCAGGACCAAGACGCCGGCCGGCCGGCTGTAGGCCTGCAACGAGTCGGGGCGAGTGGACAACATCGCCAGGACGATCCACGGCGCGGCCACGGCCAACCTTGCTGCGTTGACAGTCCAGCCCTGGCGGGTCTCGAGCTCGGCGCGGGTACGGGCATCCTCGCGAAGAAAGGCCGAGAGGGTGCGCAGCAACCGGCCAAGATCGCTGCCACCAACCTCCCGGGCGATGCGCAGGGACTCGATCAGCCGATCGGCCACTGGATCGCTGAGCCGTTCTTTGAGCCGATCAAGGCATTCCTGGAAACGGCCGGTGGCGCGGTAGTCCTCGGCGAATGCGGCGAACGCCGGGCGAAGCTCTTGTGGGCCACGAATCGTCAGCTGGCTCAAGGCCTCGGGCAACGCAAGTCCGGCTCTGACAGCGGACCCGATGTTATCGACGATGTCGGGCCACAGGTCGCGCATGACGGATCGCCGTCTGCGAGCACGCATGCGTACCAATACGATTGGCGCATAGCCAGCCATCAGCGCAAAACACACCGCCACCGGCGCGACCTTGGTCGTTGCCGCGAACACCAGGAAGGTCAGGCCGAAGGCCAGCACGCAAGCGCCCAAAAGGCTGCGCGGAGTCATCGCGTCAAACCCCGCCTGGGCGAGGTCGTCGGAGAGCCGGCGGACCATGCCGGACGGGCGCCGAACTCCGGACGACTCCCGTCGAGGCCAGAACGACCACCAGATGAAGAACAGCCCAAGGCCCAGGACCAGGCCCAGACCGACTCCGAGCACGACTCAGTCTCCCTGGGCCAGGAGTGCGGCAATGTCGTAGCCGGCGCGCTCGAAGCGGTCCACGTGAGGCGGGAAACCGTCTGCTCTCACCAGTTGTCCACCGCGGGAGGTGAAGATATCGGCAATCTCGATGACGTCTCCCTCGACCCGGCCGGGCACGGCCACGATCTCGCGCACGCGCCGAACGCCGTCTCGTTCCAGAGCGATCTGAATGACCAGGTCGATCGAGCCCGCCACGGTCGGCACCACGAACCGGCTGCCAACGTTCTCGCCGGCGAGTAGGGGAAGGGTGCACATTTTTGTAATGGCCTCGCGTGCGCTGTTCGCGTGCAACGTGCACATCCCGGGCAAGCCGCTGTTGAGAGCGATGAGCAGATCGAGGCTCTCCGCCTGACGGACCTCGCCAACGATGATGCGGGAGGGGCGCATGCGCAGCGCCTCCTTGACCAGTCGACGCAACGGGACCTCACCGGTGCCTTCGAGGCTGGGCTGACGGCACTGCATCGAGGCCACATCCCGCAGCGGAATCTTCAGCTCGAAGACTTCCTCGCAGGTGACCACCCTTTCGCGCGAAGGGATCGCGGAGGACAGGCAGTTGAGCATGGTGGTCTTTCCAGCCTGAGTTCCGCCAGCCACCAAGATGTTCAGGCCAGCAACCACGGCGGCATCAAGGAACCGAGCGGCAGGTCGGGTCAGGGTCCCGAGACGCACGAGGTCCTCGAGGTGGTCAGCCTTGACCACGAACTTTCGGATATTGACGTTCCAGTGCTCTCGGGTGATGTCGGGGATCACCACGTGCAGCCGCGAACCGTCGGGAAGCGTGGCGTCCACGAACGGGGAGGACAGGTCGACCCGGCGCCCGGACGACTTCAACATCCGCTCGACCAGGTCGCGCACCTCGTCAGCGGTCAGGATCGTGTTAGTCAGCTCCGCGGTGCCGCCGCGGGCCACAAATACCTTCGATGGCTCGTTGATCCAGATCTCCTCGATCGTGGAGTCCTCGAGGTATCGCTGCAAAGGTCCGAACCCGGCGACCGAATCGAGCACGCTCTTGGTCGCCTCGCCGAGGTCCGCCAACGCCGGCAGCCCGCCATGCAGCGAGCGCTCGTCATAGTCGGCCACCGCGTCGTCAACGAGCTGCCGCATCTCGGCCAGATCACGAGTGGGGTCCAGGCCCGAACGGCGGATCAGCTCGCGCACTTCACTCTCGACCGTGGCTACGGCGTCCATCGGCGCGCCCCCACCAAGATGATCCGCCCGATCCGCCCCATCCGCCCGATCGGCACGAGGGCCTCGAAAACCTGCACGGCCACCTCACCTCACGTCGGAAGACCTTAGGTGGAGAGTAGACGCATCCTGGACTTTTCCGACATTTCCATCCACAGGTCTGTGGACAACGGAAGACGACAGGGTCAGCGTCTAGATGGACGCGCAGTTCCAGTGACCCAATCAGGTGCTCGTAGCGATCGAGGCAAGTTGGTCGGGACAACGGCCAGAGAAGTCGGCTGCGCGGCTACGCTCACCCCGTCATCCTCGCGTTCGATGGATAGGCGTCCAAGCAGCACAGCAGCCTCGGGACGAGAACCAGGTGGCCAACCGACAACGGAGGGAACGTGATTTCTCTCCCTCCTTCGGCCTGGCTGACGCGTCGTGGGCACACTCGGGATGTATCCGCAAAGCATCGACTCGCATATGGTCTCGTGCCGCCGATGGGACTAGACATGGAGGACGGTCCGGGCGGGTGCCAGCTAAACCCGCGGTTGGGGCGTACCACTTCACCAAGCCAGAGGCGAAACGATCATGGCCACCATGTTGCAGGAAGCCGAGCGCACAGCAATAACCACTTGCCGGGCCGCCACAATCTCGCGGGACCTCGCCGTAGCCGCGAAGACCCGGAAGATGTGCGAGTACGAAACCGATCAGGAATGCATCTGCGCTGAGGGTGAAGATTGCTGGCTGGTGTAAGCACGCTGGTCCGGGTCCACAAGTACGCTGCGGCTCGCCCTTCAGGGGGCGTTGACGTGGTTGCGTACCGCCTCGAGCTGGGTTGAGGTCCCGAGGGCGATGAGGATGGTGTGCGGGTCCAGGAGCGTGTCGGCGCCCGGGTTCGCGATGAACTCCCCGGTAGCGGACTGGATGGCCAGAAGCAGTGCCCCCGTGGCTTCACGGAGCGCCGCGTCCGCCAGGGACCGGCCGGCCAGCGACGACATGGTGTTGACCTCGACCTCCTCGATCCGGTAGTCGAGGGTCTCGTCGTGCATGACCACGTCGAGGAACTCGCTGACGTGGGGCTGCAGCGCGAAGGCCCCCATCCGCCGGCCGCCGATCAGCTGTGGGTTGACCGCGCGGGTGGCGCCGGCGCGCAACAGCTTCGACTTCGATCCCTCGGTACGGGCGCGGGCAATGATCACGAGGCTGGGACCCAGCGCACGGGCGGAAAGCGTGACGTAGATGTTACTGGCGTCGGTGTCGACCGCGGTGATCAGGGCGCGGGCGCGAGTGATCCCCGCGGCTTGCAGGACGCTGTCGTCGGTGACGTCGCCGATCACCGTCGGATGATCGAGGTCCTGCAGCCGGGCCGGG
>JBBQUB010000049.1:0-15550 GCA_038212865.1 Actinomycetales bacterium | reverse complement strand
AGAAAGTTATCGACTGAAAGACAAGCGCAAAGCAGGACTCATCGAACGACGAACCTCGGCGAAAGCAGAGGACTGAACCGCCCGGGGTGGGTCAACTTTAGATCGGCGGGGTGGGTCAGATTTACATCGGCGTTGACACGGGGTGCCCGCCGTGGCGCGTGATCTGGGCTTGGAAGCCGCGCAGCTTTACGCGTGGCGTGCGAAGGCGCAGCAACACGTAGAAGCCGAAGAGGGCCATGCCGACGATGCCGACGATGAACGCGTAGGTCGGCAGCGCGAAGGCGGTTCCGGACTCGCGCACCCCGCGCAGGTTCATGGCGGTGAGCAGCACGACCATCCCGACCGCGGCAGCCCTCTCGTGCCCTCGCAGCTGCGGCAGGGCGGTGGCGGCGTACTGAGAGGCCGACGAGATCGACACGGCGACGGTCAGCACATAGTCGACCAGCAGGGCGCTGGCGACGGACAGACCGGCACGCGGGCCAAGGTTGACCGTCGCCACCTCGTAGTCGCCACCACCAGAGGGGTAGGCGTGGACGTTCTGACGGTAGGACGCGACCACCACGAGCATGACGACCACGACGGCGAGGCCGATCTGCCACGAGTGCGTCGTGGCAAAGGCGCCACCGGCAACCGCCAGCGTCAGGAAGATCTCGTCCGGCGCGTAAGCCACCGACGAGAGCGCATCGCTGGCGAACACCGGAAGCGCAATCCGCTTGGGCAGCAAGGTCTCCCCGAGCCGGTCGCTGCGCATGGCCCGACCGACCAGGAGTCGTTTGATGATCCTGCCTGATGTCGACACGCCGAACACTCTAGGCGGCGGACAAGCGCACGTGCGCAATCGGCGGGACACGGAGGTTCGCGCGCGAGCGCGCTCGCGCTCGGTGTAGCGTCGCTGCGTGCACTTCGTCATCATGGGTTGCGGCCGGGTCGGGTCGACCTTGGCGCTCAGTCTCGAGAGCCAGGGCCACGACGTGGCCGTCATCGACAGCAACAGCGCGGCCTTTCGCCGACTCGGTAGCGGTTTCGAGGGCAGGAGGGTGACCGGGCTCGGATTCGACAGGGACACCCTGCGCGAGGCCGGCATCGAGGACGCCTATGCCTTCGCTGCCGTGAGTAACGGTGACAACTCCAACATCCTGGCAGCCCGCGTTGCCCGCGAGACCTACGCAGTGGAGCACGTGGTGGCGCGCATCTACGACCCGGGCAGGGCGGAGATCTACCAGCGGCTCGGCATCCCCACGGTGGGCACGGTGCGCTGGACCGCGGACCAGATGCTGCGCCGACTGCTGCCCCAGGGGTCGGTCCCTGAACACACCGACCCAAGCGGCCAGGTGGTGATCGCCGACGTGCCGCTGAACCCGGCCTGGATCGGGCGGCGGATCACCGAGATCGAGTCGACCTCGGGTGCCCGGGTGGTCTACGTGACCCGACTGGGCGAGGGCATCCTGCCGAGCGCCGAGACCGTATTCCAGGACGGCGACCTGGTCCACGTCGTCACCACCAGGAGTGCGCTGCAGAGCGTGGAGCAGACACTCGACCAGACCCCGCCGGTGCACTGACCGCGGGTCCCCAGCTTCCGCCCCGCGAGACCACCGCACGAAAGACTTTGACACGAAAGGACGTACGCCCCGATGCGAGTTGTCATTGCAGGAGCAGGCAGTGTGGGTCGTTCGATCGCCCGCGAGCTGCTGCACAACGGACACCAGGTGTTGTTGATCGACAAGGACGCCGACGACGTCCAGGCCGGCCGCGTCCCAAACGCGGCATGGCTCCTGGCTGATGCCTGCGAGATCAGCTCCCTGCACGAGGCAAACCTCGCCGACTGTGACGTCGTCGTGGCCGCGACAGGTGACGACAAGGCAAACCTGGTCGTGTCGTTGCTGGCAAAGACCGAGTTCGGTGTGCCCCGAACCGTGGCTCGGGTGAACAACCCCAAGAACGAGTGGCTGTTCGACGAGGCCTGGGGTGTGGACGTGGCCGTGTCGACCCCGCGGCTGATGACCGCGCTGGTCGAGGAAGCGGTCAGCATCGGCGACCTGGTGCGCATCTTCACCTTCGGTCAGGGCAGCTCAACGATGGTCGAGCTCACGCTTCCGGCCGACAGCCCCTACGCCGGCAAAAGGGTCGGGGATGTTCCTTGGCCCAGCGACTGCGTCCTGGTGGGGATCATCCGCGAGGACCACCCGATTGCCCCGAGTCGCGATGACTCCCTCGAAGCCCACGACGAGCTGCTCTTCCTGGCCACACCAGAGATCGAGGATGCTCTCGAGGCGCTGCTCAGCCCCGGCGAGAGGATGCCCCGCGGCGAAGAGTGACGAGCCGCGCGCAACTACCCGGGGACGTTGGCCAACGGGGTGCGGCTGACGCTACAGCGGTGAGGGCGGTTCGGGCCGGGTGAGCGGGGTCTTTCCCCGCACCAGCATCAACCCCATGATCGCCAACGCCACCAGGTAGGCGGGCCAGCCCAGGGCGATCTTGGTGACCCCCAGCCACGTGACCTGCCCCGCGAGATACAGGGGAAACATGATCACTACCCGAACGGCATACAGCGCGACGAGCACCATGGTGAGCCGCTGACAGACCGTGACCAGACCGCGGTCTCGCCGCCACGCCGTGGGGTCGTCGGCCAGCTGGGGGTCACCGGCGGCGACGATGAAACCAACAAGCGGCCAGCGGACCAGCACGGAGAGCAGGGCCACGCCACCCCAGGCAGCACTGGTCAGGATGCCGGGCAGGAAGGCCGCCTCGGGGCGTCCACTGCGCAGGGCGAAGAACGCGGCGACGGCGGTGGCGAGGACGGCCGACAGGACGTAGCGCGGCGTCTGACGGGTCGCCAGGCGAACGAGCAGCAGGATCACCACGATGACCGCCGAAGCGATCACCGCGATCTTGAGGTCGTGTGTCCAGGTCCAGGCGCCGACGAAGGCGACCGTCGGCAACGCGGCCTCGAACGAGCCCCGGGCGCCACCCACCGCGGACGAAAGTCTTTCGCGGATAAGGGATTCGACCGTATGTACCGTAGCCTCGCTGGTTGCTTTGGCCTCGATGTCGTCGCTAGTGGCCACGGACTGGCTTGATCTCATAGGCAGGGTTGAAGATCGTGGGTATGCCGTGTTTGTAGGTCACGCGTCCGTGGGCTGTCAGCGAGGTCCCCGGCACGATGCCGGCAATACGCCGGCGGCCGAGCCAGACCAGGTTCAACGTCTTGCTGCCGTCATACAGCTCCACCACCAGCGCGGGGACGTTGACGCGAGGTCGCAGGGTGACGCTTCGGACCGCTCCGCAGACACTTGCCTGGGAACGGTCCTGCAGCTCGGCGATCGGGGTTGCCCCCAGGCGCCAGGTGTCGTGCTTCAGCTCACGGTCCTCGAGCTCTGACTCCGTGCTGGCCAGGCGGGACGTCAGACGGGAGATCGGCCCAGGTTTGGCGCTATCGACGTGGCGCTGGTCGGTTGTCATGACTGTGTCGTACCACCTAACGGATCTCGGTGATCTCTGGACCACGTTCGAAGGGTTTGAGGTCGGCCAGGGCTGGAGCGGCGGTCGCGAGCACTCCGTCTGCCCCGTCCTGCGCAGCGGGGTCCGGTTGGTCCGGAAGCTTCAGGGTGAGCAGCTCGCGAGGCGCCATCGCTTCGTCGCCGCGCACGACCACCGTCGCTCGGACCACCTCCAGCAGTGCGGAAGCAGCGTCCTCGTCGATAGCTGCCCGGCCGCTGAGGACCGCCCGTAGGAACCAGCGAGGGCCGTCGATACCAAGGAAGCGCGCGGGGGAGAACACCGTGCGGCCATCAGGACCTTGACCCGGCATCCGGGCGAGGAGCTCGGCGCCGAAGGGCCCTGAAGTCTCATCGGCCGTGCCACCCTGGCTGGTGATGCTGGCCGCGATCTCGGTGCGGATGTCGTCCCAGATGCCTGCGGTGCGCGGCGCTGCGAAGGCCTGCAGCTGAACGGCGGACTCCCCCAGCACGGCGGTGACCCCGACCACGTTCTGTGACTCCTGCTCGACCTCGAGACGAAGCTCCATGCCGGCGGTCCCGGTCACCCACAGCGCGCCAAGGTCCAGTCGGCCATCAAGACCGTCGACCTCGGTGCGGTCGAACGGACCGTGATCATCGGCGGGGCCCCTGTCCGCTTCCATGGGCAGATCCCGGCCAGCGCCGGCCTCCGGATCGGTCACTGGCGTCGCGCGATCCGGCTCAGCGCTCTTGTTCTTGGTCCCACGGCCGAAGATGCCCACGTTTCGTCAGTCCTTAGCTGTCGTCGTCAAAGAGTCTGGGGGACCGAACCCTCCACTGGCTCCGTGCCCAGTGTCCCCCCGATGGCTGCCCGGCAGCGACTCCACCTCGATGAAGTGCGCCTCGTCGACCCGTTGGACCACGAGCTGGGCGATCCGGTCGCCCCTGGCGATGGTGAAGGCCTTGTCGGTGTCGGTGTTGAGCAGGTTGACCAGGATCTCTCCGCGATAGCCGGCATCGATCGTGCCGGGTGCGTTGACCAGCGTGATGCCGTGTCTGGTGGCCAGACCCGAGCGGGGGTGGACGAACCCGGCATACCCCGCGGGCAGGGCAATGGCGACACCGGTTGGTACCAGGGCCCGCTGTCCCGGGGGGAGTTTCACGTTCTCTCGGGCATAGAGGTCTGCACCGGCGTCGCCGGGGTGGGCATAGGTGGGCAGCGGCAAACCGGGGTCGAGGCGCGAGATCAGCACGCGTACCCGTGAGGAGTCAGCCACGAGCACACACTGTTGGTCCATACACGCCGTGAGCCCTGCGGCTCAGGCGGCGCACTCGCGGCAGACCGGCTGGCCGCCGACTTCCTTGGCCATCTGGCTGCGGTGATGCACGAGGAAACAGCGCGAGCAGGTGAACTCGTCGGCTTGGCGTGGGATCACGCGCACCGACAGCTCTTCGCCGGACAGGTCGGCTCCGGGCAGCTCAAAGCCCTCGGCCTGCTCGGTCTCGTCGACGTCAACACTCGATGAGCTCTTGTCGACGCGACGCGACTTCAGCTCCTCGATGGAGTCTTCGGCGTGGTCATCGTCGGTCTTGCGTGGCGCGTCATAGTCAGTCGCCATGTTTGGTGTCGCCCTCCTTGGGGTCTTCTGCAGTTATCGGCGTCGTGGGTGGCTGCGGGGTCAACGCCGGGCCCATCGATTTTGTGCCCACGTCCGCCGGGATTGTGCCCTATCTGAGCGCCCACGTCACCTTTGCGGTTGCCGACTCGCGCAGCGGCACCCTCAATGGGGGGCGAATCGCCCGCTTCATACGCTCAACCGCCCCGATGGGACGAGCCTGTGACAATTCCCACCTGTCCCCCACCTCCGTCAGCGCAGGGGTACCAAGGACTCGAGCCTGGACACCAGAGCCGGGTGTATGCCGGGTCCGGCGGCCACGACCGCCGCCTGGCCCGGGGCCGCGTTCCCCAAGCCGGTCACGAGAGCCCCCGCCTCGGTGGCGATGAGCCAGCCGGCCGCTAGGTCCCAGGGGTTGAGGCCCGACTCGTAATAGGCGTCGACCGCACCGCGCGCGACTGCGCACAGGTCCAGCGCCGCGCTTCCGGCTCGCCGGATGTCGCGGATCTCCGGCAGGATCGCCGCGACCACCTCCCCCTGGCGAGCCCGCACCTCAGCCTGGTAGCCAAAACCGGTGGCCACCAGTGATTGCAGGAGCACCTCGACCGTATTGACCCTGATCACCCGGTCCTCATGGGCCACCAGGAGATGTGCCCCACCGCCGCGCCGAGCGTGGAAGATCTCCCCCGTGAGCGGGTTGCAGATCGCGCCGGCGACTGGCTGCCACTGGCCGGTCCTCGCCGAGTCGCCGATGACGGCCGCCACGGACACGCAGTAGGCCGGGATCTCGTAGAGGTAGTTCACGGTGCCATCGATCGGGTCGATGACCCACGTGATGCCGGAGGTTCCCTGCGATGCCCCGTCCTCCTCGCCCAGGATCGCGTCATCCGGCCGCGCCTCGAGCAGATGGCGCCGCAGCAGGGCCTCAGACTGCTGGTCCATCACCGTCACGATGTCGTTGACGCTGCTCTTGGTGTCCAGGACACCGAGGCCGGCCGGGCGGTCCTCGACAATGAAGCGGCCGGCCGCGCGCGCGGCAGAGATCGCCAGGTCCTCGAGCTCGCGGAGAAGCGGCTCGGACATTGCTTGACCAGGCGGTGTTTGACCGAGTCGTGTGTGACCAGGCAGCGCCTGACCCGGCGACGCATCGCCGGGCCGGCTGACGTCAGCGGACATCAGTCGGACCCGCAGAGGGCCGGCTTGTCCGTTTTGAGATTGGGGCAACATCCCGGACGACACACGGACGGGAACGCCTCGTTGCCGGGCCAGGAGGGAGTGGAGAGGACCACCCCTCCACGGGACTGAGCGGCTCGCTCCAGCGCTAGGTCGACCAGGCCGGAGACGAACTCGGGGTCGGTGCCTACCGTTGGCACCCTCACCATCTCCAGACCCACCGTGGCCGCCGTCTCCGCCGCTTCGGTGTCGAGGTCGAACCGGACCTCCATGTGGTCCGAGACGAATCCGATCGGTGCCAGCACAACGGTTTTGACGCCGTCGGCGGCCAGAGTCCGAAGTGCATCGTTGACATCCGGCTCGAGCCACGGCTGCGCAGGAGGACCCGAGCGTGAGCAGTAGACCAGCTCGTGGTCCAGGCTGAGGCTCAGCGTGGCGTTGACCTCGTCGGTGATGGCCGCGGCCAATGCCAGGTGCTGGCGGCTGTAGGCGTTGCCCTCGCCGTCTCCGGGACCCGATGTGTCGTCCATGCCACCGGGTATCGAGTGGGTGACGAAGACCAGTCGGACTTCATTGTCGGCGCGCTGCCCGAGCGCACGCACGGCTTCGGTCACGTGCCGTGAGTTGACGCGCGAGAACCCGGGGTGGTTGAAGTACGGCCGCACCTTGTCGACCTCGATCTCCCGGCCCTCATCGGCCACGGTCTGCACTGCGGCGGCGAAGTCCTCGCGGTACTGACGACACGACGAGTAGCAGGAGTAGGCGCTGGTCACGATGGCGACCACGCGGCGCATACCGGCGTCATAGGCCTCGCGCAGCGTGTCGGTGACGAACGGGTCGAAGTTGCGGTTGCCCCACAGCAACGGCGTCGCGATCTCGCGTCGGTCCAGCTCAGCCCGAAGGGCGCCCAGCAAGGCGCGATTCTGGTCGTTGATGGGGCTCTTGCCACCGAAGGAGTAGTAGTGCTCGGCGACCGCGGTGAGTCGCTCGTCGGGGATCCCTCGTCCCGCGGTCACGGTACGCAGGAAGGGCATCACGTCGTCAGGACCTTCGGGTCCGCCAAATGACATCAGCAGTATGCCGTCGTAGGGAGCCAGCGGGTTGTTGTTGCTCTCATTCAGGGGCGAAGTCACAGGTGGTTCTCCGGTTCGCAGAGGAGATCGGCTTGATGGATCACCATGGTTGCAGCCAAAACTACCGTTTCGGCGTGGCCTGCGCCCGGCTGGACGCCGAAGATGGCAGAGTCTGATCTTGTCGGGCGACTCAGGAGAAGGCGATGCAAGACCTGCAACTCATTGGCGTTCACGAGGACGGTGAGCATCTGCTGCTCTCTGCGGGCGACGGCGGACGTTTCCGGATACGCGTCGACGAGCCGTTGCGGGCTGCGATTCGTCGTGACCGGCCGCGCCTGGGGCAGCTGCAGATCGAGATCGACGGAGGGCTGCGCCCCCGCGATGTCCAGGCCCTGATTCGAGCGGGTGCATCCGCCGAAGAGGCGGCCAGCCGGGCCGGCTGGTCGGTCGAGAAGGTCCATCGCTACGAGGGTCCGATCCTCGCTGAACGTGAGCACGTGACCGGTCTGGCGCGCGAAGCCCGGCTGCGCGGGCACAGCGGCGGGAGCAACAGTGGCAACGCGCCCACACTGTCAGCTCGCGTGGCCGAACGACTCACGGGGCGCGGCGTAGACGCGACCGGGGTTAGCTGGGACTCTTGGCGGGCCGAGGACGGGCCCTGGACAGTCGTGCTGACCTTCGCCGCCGGCGGACGCCAGCGTCAGGCATCATGGAGCTTCGACCCGGCTGACCGGACGGTTTCCGCCGTCGATGACGAGGCCCGGTGGCTCAGCGAAGCGGAACAGCTTGCCAAGGGGCCCCTGCCTGCGCCGCACCTCTCATCGCCGCCCGAGCGCCCAAGCCAGGTCTATGACGTCGAAGCCGAGGGAGGCCTACGAACCCCAGCCCCGACCCGGCACCACGATGAGCCCCATGACCTGATGACCGCGATGCGTGAGCGCAGCAACGCGCGGGCCAGACGCAAGTCGGGCGGCCGTCGTGGCTCGCCCAAGACCCCGACAAATGTGCCCGGTGCCGGTGGCCACGTATCCGATCAAGCGCTCCCCCTCGAGGATCTGTCATACGACCCCGAGACAATGCCGCCTCCGCCAGCAGCGCACGCGGACCCCGACCCCGCGGGCGTCGACGGTCGCCCCGAGCCCGATGCGGCGGCCTACGTCATTGATGCGGGCGGCTCGTTCCAGGATGCGCTTGTCGACGGGGACCTCGAGGAAGCCGCACACCACGAGGCAGAGCAACGGGCGCCTCGAAAGACTGCCCGCAAGGCTGGCCGACCGAGCGTCCCAGCGTGGGGCGACATCATGTTTGGCTCGAGACCGGGCAGCGACCGCTCCTCTTCCTGACCGGCTGCTGCTGGTCGATCACGACCGTTGGCCGGTCACCGCAGCTGCCGGATCAGTCGTTGAGCGTTGGTATCGGGATCACGGAGGAGCCGGGCTCGAACGGCAGCACGTCCGGTGACATGGCAGTGGCTCGCGCAGCCTGCGACGTCATCCCACGCATGTAGTGACGCCGACACAGAACCTCGTACTCCACCATCGCGACGTCGCCGGGTGCGATGTCCCCCACCACGACCTGTTCACCTTCGAGAACCATCGCGCCGTCCACGACACGAGCGTTGTGCGTCGCCCGATGGCCACACCAACACAGCGCTTCCACCTGCAGCGACTGGACCCGATCGGCCAGCTCGATCATCCGTTGGGAACCAGGGAACAGTGCGGTCCTGAAGTCGGCCGTGATTCCGAAGGCATAGACGTCGACCCCCATCTCGTCGACCAGGCGGGCCAGCTGCTCGACCTGGAGCCCGGTATAGAACTGGGCCTCGTCGCAGATCAGGTAGTCCACCCGCTGGCCGTTGGTGGCCCGGCTGACCAGGAGGTCCCAGAAGTCGAGGTCGTCGACGACCTCGAGAGCGGTATGGGCCAGACCCAGTCGTGATGAGAGCACCGCCTCGCCAGCCCGGTCGTGCTTGGTGAAGATCAGCCCTGCCCGACCACGCGCCGCGTGGTTGTGGTCCATCTGGAGCGCCAATGTCGACTTGCCACAGTCCATGGTGCCGGAGAAGAAGACGAGTTCAGCCACGACAGCGAAGTCTAGGGGTCCAGTTCACCGACCCGGCGCGGTGTCCCTCGCCGCCACCTGAAGCAGCGGGATAGCGACCTCCTCCGGGGTCAGCGAACCGTGAAGACCCAATAGCGCCAACAGTTGTGGACGCGCAGTTCGGGAGTCGACGATGGCGAAGTTGTCCCGCATAGCCACGATGACGTCGCCGATTCGGGGAAGCACCCGATCTGAGACAGAGCCGAACAGACCGTGTCCGACTGCCTCGTCCCGGCTCAGCACCCAGGCCCGCGCGTCCAGCCGCTCGCGCCAGGTCGCAAGCACCTCTTCGGCTGCTCCTTGCTCGCAGTACAGCTGCGGAGATCGAAACTCACCGCCGACATGCCGGACGCCACCAGCAAGCTCGGCATCGTGCGCGAGGTCAATCCTCAAGTCATGCGGGGCATCAACCATGCCGTGGTCGGCGGTGACATGCACTGCGGTGTCCGACGGGACGCCGGCGACCAGCCGGGCCAACGCGCGGTCGATCAGCTCGAGCTCTTCACCCCACTCCAAGGACTGACAGCCGTGGACGTGCCCGACTTTGTCCAGCTCACCCCAATAGAGGTAGACGAGAGCGCGCTTGTTGGCCCGGACGGCGGCCAGCGCCGCATCCACCCGCGCATCAAGGGAATGTGCCGCAGTGAAGGCCCCGCCGCGTAACGCCGCAGTGGTCAGCCCCGAGCCGTCGAAGAAGGCAGCCCCGATCCGGGTGACTGCGACTCCGCCGGCGGCGGCCCGCTCGAACACCGTCTCGAGCGGTTGCCACTGACGCGGATCCGGGCCACCCTCCCAGGAGAGCTCGTTCAGGAGCCGGTCCTCGCCGGGAACCAGCACCTCATAGCCGACAAGACCGTGGGCCCCCGGCGGCAAGCCTGTCCCGAAGGTGCCCATGCTCGTTGCGGTGGTCGACGGAAAACCAGCACTCAACCGGCGGGCCGTGGGCAGCAGCCCGCGCAGGAAGGGTGCGTGCCCGCTGCGCTGACGCAACAGCTCATAACCCAGGCCGTCAACGAGCACCACGACTGCGCGCCGCGCGGGCAGGACGTCGAGCAGGTCTCGCGGGTCGCCGTCGTCCGGCACCGGTTCGTCCACGCCCAGTGACCGCGCCACCCCTGGCAGTACGCCGGCCAACCCTGACGAGTCATAGGCGGGCAGCAGCCCGTGGTCGAACAACGCCTCGACCTCAGCGCCCAATGGCAGCTGACAACGCCCGCGCGAACGCCATGGCCTGTGCCAGCGCCGGCTCCCCGTCGGCATCGGCGCTGATCCGCAAGCCGATGTCGTCGGTCGTGACGGTGCCCTCGTAGCCGTGGTCGGCTTCGCAGTTCGGGTCACCGCATGCCGCCGGGATCATGTCGATCCGGCTGACCGCGCCCCAGCCGAGGGTCAGGGTGAGCTCACGTCCCAGTGATCCGGGTTCATAGCTCGCCGGCGATGACACCACGTGGGTCAGCATGACGCCACGAACAGCACTGAGCGGGACACACTCGGAGGTTGCCGTCGCCGTGGCCACCGCGGCTGCCTGGGGTGGTGTGCCCTCGGACTCGTCGTGGTCGTCGTCGGCGGCGTAGTCGTCCGCATGAGCGACCACGAGTCGGGTGGGTGTCATGGCCAGCACCGTGATGTGGCGCCGTACGCTGTCGTGGTCGAAGGTCGTCTCCTGGTGAACCAGGTGCGAGACGACCTCGTCTCCGGCGACGGCCGACTCCACCACGTCCACCACCAGGGACGGGTAGTACCCGGCTCGCTCGATGTCCTTGGTCAGCGAGCCCGGGAGCGGACGTCTTTGCGTCGTGATCTGGTCGGCGATGTTACCCATGACAGACATCTTGGCCCATCTCCCGAACCGACGCTCACGGTGCACCCGCCAATGAGCCGTTCGCCCCGCCATCCTTCCGCTGGGGCCATGCTGTGCCTGGGGCTACGTCAGAGCTCGCCTGCCGCCGTCCTTGCGGGTGCTCGCCGGGGCCACGACGATCTCAACCCCGAGCACGTCGACCCCGCCGGGATGGGCGATCACCGGGTTGATCTCCAGCGATGCCACGTCGGCCTGATGGTCGGCCAGCACCGAGACGCGGGCCAGCAGATCGGCCAGTGCCGCGCGATCGGTGGGAGCGGCCCCACGGTAGCCGTCGAGCAGGGGGGAGGCCTTGACCGATGCGATCAGGTCGGTCACGTCCACGTCTGTCAACGGAGGGATCCTGTGCCCGATGTCGCCCAGCAGGTCGGTCGGTGGTCCAGCGACGCTGAAACTGACCACGGGTCCGAACAGCGGGTCCTCGGCGGTACGGATGACACAGGCAACCCCTGGTGTTGCCATCCGCTGCACCACGAACGTGTCGGCCGCCAGGGGCGACAGCCGCAGTGAGAGTGACTCGAAGGACTCGCGAACGGATGCCTCAGTCCCAAGGTCGACCCGGATGCCGGCCATCCCAGGCTGGTGTCGCACGGTGGGCGAGATGGACTTGAGCACCACGGGGTAGCCGAGCTCGTCCGCGGCGGCGACAGCGTCGTCGGCGCTCTCCACGGGGATGGTCGGCCAGAGCTCGATGCCGTAAGCGGCCAGCAGGGTCTGCGCCTCGGGCGGCGTCAGCGTTCGACCCGAGGGGGCTTCCGCGAGGACGCGCTCGACGATGTGTTCGGCCGCTGCGCGCTTCAGGCCCGACGGGCGCACCAGCTCTCCTCGTTCGCGAGCTCGCCACTGCCCATAGCGGGTGGCGGCCACAAGAGCTCGCACGGCATCCTCGGGCATCGGATAGGCCGGGACCGCCCGATGGCGGACACCGTCGTCCCGGTTCTGGCCGGACAGGGCATCTGTGACACCCCTCATGCCCAGAAAGGTTGCCACACAAGGCTTTTCGGATCGACCCGCCGACTCGACGACGGCATGGGCAACGTCCACATCGGGCGTAGCCAACGAGGGGGTGAAACAGGTCAGGACGCTGTCGACAAGGTCATCTCCGAACGCCGCGGCAAGTGCGGCTGCGAACTCTTCGGCCCTAGCCTCGGCTGGCAGGCAGACCGGGCCGTGCGTGACCTCGAGTCCCCAGCTGACGCAAGCCTCCGCAGTGAGCGCCCCGAGGGCACTGGAGTTGCCGACGATGGCCACCCGACCGCCGCGTGGCAGGGGCTGGTGGATCAGCAGCTGGGCGACGTCGAAGAGCTGATGCACGTTCTCGACCCGGATCACCCCGGCCTGACGCAACATGGCGTCGAAGGCTGCCGGCGGCACCCGGGTGGCGCGGGCCCGGTGACCCGGAGGGACGCCATACGAGCTGATCCCGGACTTGACCACGATCACGGGCTTGCGCAGGGCGAGCTGACGAGCGATCCGGGAAAACTTGCGTGGGTTGCCCATCGACTCCAGATAGAGGCCGACCGCCTGGGTGTCGTCGTCGTCGATCCAGTACTGCATGAAGTCGTTACCGGAGACATCGACGCGGTTGCCGGCCGAGGCAAAGCTGGAGATACCGAGGTTGCGCCGGGCAGCGTCAGCGAGCACCGCGATGCCGAGGGCGCCACTCTGGGAGAACAGGCCTAGGTGCCCGGCTGGCGGCAGCTCGGGCACCAGTGTTGCGTTCAGTCGCACGTCGGGGTGCGAGTTGATCACGCCGAAGGAGTTGGGGCCAATCACCCGCATGCCGCTGTCGCGCGCACTGCGCAACAGCTCATCCTGCAGCTCCTCACCGGCAGGACCAGACTCGGCAAAACCGGCGGACCCCACCAACAGCGTCTTGACGCCGGCCGCAGCGCAGTCCTGGACCACCTCCAGTACCGAGTCCGCAGGGACGGCCACGACCGCGAGGTCGATCTGGTCGGGGATCTCGCTGACCCGCGAATGGGCCTTCATGCCCAGGACCTCCAGCGCCTCGGGGTTGACGGCATGGACCCGCCCGTTGAACCTCGCGGCAAGGATGTTCTGCAACAGCCGGTGACCAATCGAGTCAGCCCGGCGGCTGGCTCCCACCACGGCGATCGAGTCGGGGAACAGCATGGAGCGCACGCTCAGGGCTTCGGCCCGGTGCTCTCGCGCGAGTCGAACCGCCTCGGACTGTACGGTGGGCTCGATCTGCAGGGCGACGGCGATCACCCCGTCCTCGAAGTGATAGCTGACCTCGTACCCGGCATCGGTGAAAACCTGGATCATCTTGCGGTTCTGCGGCAGGACATCAGCCACGAACTTGGCCACCCCCCGTTCCTGACCGATGGCCGCCAGGTGCTCGAGCAGCACCGACCCCACACCCTTGCCCTGGTGGGCGTCGGAGATGTGGAAGGCGACCTCAGCCGTCGTGGCGTCCAGCCGGTCGTAGCGGGCGATCCCGATGATGTCGCCGCGAACCGTGGCCACCAGAGCCACCCGCCAGTCATAGTCCACCTCGGTGAACCGAGCCACGTCCTTGTCGCTCGGCATCTTCAACGGCGCGAAGAAGCGAAGATATATGGACTCGGCGGACTGTCCTGCATGGAAGCGGCGAAGACCATCGGCGTCGGAGGGCATGATCGGACGCACGTGGGCGACGGACCCGTCCCGAAGTACCACATCGGCCTCCCAACGCACCGGATAGGCATCGGGCCGAGGGCCTGGGTCGGTCATGACCTCAGGATGTCAGATCCAGCAGGGTCCAGGTGTCGCCGCTGCCGCCGCTCTGCCAGAACCTGGTGCTGCGTCCGCACCTAAGCCAGTCGTCCTCAAGTACCCGTAGACACCTGGACGTCATAGCTGGTTGGGACCGAGTTTGTCACGTCCCGCCCGGCATCGCGGATCGATGGGTAGGGTCGGGCCATGGACGATGGGTACACGCAGTTCCGTCACGCCCGAGACTTCCTGCTCGAGACGCGGACGGACTACGGGCGAGCGTTCGGCACCTATGTCCCGCCCCGGCCACAGGGCTTCAACTGGGCCGTGGACTGGTTCGACCGGGTAGCGGCGGATGCCGCCACCGGCTCCCGCGCAGCCCTGAAGCTCGTCGAGGCCGACGGAACAATCCAGTCGGTGACCTATGCCGAGATGTCGGCCCGCTCCTCGCAGGTCGCGTTGTGGCTCTCATCCTTTGGTGCGGTCAAGGGCGACCGTCTCCTGCTGATGCTGGGCAACCAGGTGGAGCTGTGGGAGACCCTGCTGGGCTGCATCAAGCTCGGTGTGGTGGTGATCCCGGCGACGACCTTGCTGACCGAAGCTGACCTGAACGACCGGATCAGCCGGGGTCACGTCCGGCACGTCATTGCCGCCTCGGCAGACGCTGCCAAGTTCGCCAACGTGCAGGGCGACTACTCGCGCATTGCTGTCGGTGCACCGGTACCGGGCTGGACGGAATACGGCAGGTCGTCCCTTTCATCAACACAGCCTGCCGCAACGGGTTTCGCTGCCCCGGAACCGGCGGGTGGCGATGACACCCTGCTGCTCTACTTCACTTCGGGCACCACCGCCGAACCCAAGCTCGTCGAGCACACCCACCTGTCCTACCCCGTCGGGCACCTTTCGACCATGTACTGGATCGGCCTGCAGCCAGGCGACATCCACCTCAACGTGTCTTCGCCGGGGTGGGCCAAACATGCGTGGTCGTCAGTCTTCGCTCCGTGGAACGCCGAGGCCACCATCCTGGTCGTGAACCAGCCACGCTTCGACGCGGCGGCTCTGCTCGAGACGATGGCGCAGGAGTCGGTGACGACGTTCTGCGCCCCGCCGACCGTCTACCGGATGCTGATCCAACAGGACCTGGCGCCGTGGCGCGACCGCCTGTCCCTTCGCGAGATGGTTGGCGCAGGAGAGCCGCTCAACCCCGAGGTCATCCAGCAGGTCCAGGAGGGGCTGGGGGTCCTCATCCGGGACGGGTTCGGCCAGACCGAGACGACTGCTCAGGTGGGCAACAGCCCGGGTCAAGAGGTGGTGCCGGGCTCGATGGGGCGGACGCTGCCCGGATACGACGTGGTCCTGCTCGACCCTGCGACAGGTGACGAGCGAGTCGGCGCCGGTGCGGAGGGCGAGCTGTGCTTGCGCCTGACCGGCTCGGGCGGGCGCCCGGTGGGCCTGATGGTCGGCTACCACGGCGACGCAGAGCGAACGGCAGAGTCGATGCGGGACGGCGCTTATCACACAGGTGACATAGCCTCCCGTGACGAACGTGGGTAC
>JBBQUB010000048.1:0-15604 GCA_038212865.1 Actinomycetales bacterium | reverse complement strand
TACCGGGACGCTGGCCCGTCGCACCGTGCAGGCGTTGCGCTCGATCAGGGACGCGTAGGCCAGTCCCCCCGCGCCCACGGCGGCCAGTACAGCGGCGGTATGCAGTGCGCTTCTTGTCAGACTCATCGGGTCTATCCTCGCAAACCTTGCGGCTATCGAACGCCGCGACTTTCGGCAGTGTCAGACTCCTGCTATGACCGAACCGGGCACCTCACAGCTGAAGTCCACCCTGCGCGACGATCTCCATACCTCGATGCGTGAGCGTGATCGGGTGCGCTCGGCGACGTTGAGGATGGCGCTGACTGCCATCACCAACGAGATGGTGGCCGGCGCTACGGCCCGAGAGCTGACCGACGACGAGGTCCTCAAGGTCCTGGCCAGGGAGGCCAAGAAGCGGCGCGAGGCGGCTTCGGCATACGTCGAGGCGAAGCGTCCGGAGCTTGCCGCCAAGGAGGAGGCGGAGCTGGTGTTCCTCGAGGCCTACCTGCCCGCGCAGCTGTCGGATGCGGAGCTGCAGGCGTTGGTCGCGCAGGCAGTCAGCCAGACAGGTGCAAGTGGTATGCCGCAGATGGGCTTGGTCATGAAGGCGGCCGCCGCGCTGGTGGCTGGGCGGGCAGAAGGCGGACGGGTCGCCGCCCTCGTCAGGTCCGCTCTCAGCAGCAGCGGCTGAAAGATACTGCGTGGTCCTAGCCGCGCCCGCGCTTGATGCACGGCTCGGGAACGCCTGGCCCGCACTTGGGCAGTTTCGTGGCCGCAGGCTTTGTTGTGGGTGGTGGTGCCGGTGCCACGGGCTCAGACCCGGTCGAGGTGTACATCACGACGGTGGTGCCACGCGGCGCGCGAAACTTGGGTTGGGTTCCGACCACGAGACCGGCCGAGATGCCCGAGCTCACGGCAATACCGACGACCGGCTTGAACCCGGCCGCCGTCAGGGTCGCCTGGGCCTCGGCCACGGACATCCCGTAGACGCGGGGGACCGGCACGATGTCGCCGTACTGCACGGTGCCGCCGGGTTCGGCGAAGTCGCGGAACGGCATACCGGAAGAAGCCTGGTCCATGATCCGCTTCCAGATCGGGGCAGCGATGGTGGCGCCGAAGACCTGGTTGGGGTAGTAGTCGTCTCCGAGCCGAAGGTTCCTGAGGATGACCTTGTTGCCGGGGTCATCTGGGGTGCCGACCCAGACCGCGGTTGACAGCTGCGGGGTGTAGCCGGCGAACCAGGTCTCGTTGCTGCCATCGGATGTTCCGGTCTTGCCGGCCACGGGACGGTCACCGGCGAGGCCCCCGATGCCTCTGGCGGTGCCGTTGGTCAGGACGGTCTTGAGGATCTTGCTGACTCCGTTGGCTACGTCGGGTTCGAGGACTTTCTTGCACTGGTTCTTGGGCAGCGCGATCGTCTTCTTGTCGCTGGTCGTGATGGTGAGCACCGGAGTGGGCACGCAGTAGGTGCCGCCGGAGGCGACCGTGGCGTAGGCCGAGGCCAGGGTCAGTGGCGAGGTGCTGTCCGACCCCAGCGTTACCGGTGAGGGGTAACGCTGGATCGGCTTGCCGTTGCTCTGGTGCAGGCCCATCTTGGTCATCAGGCTCTGAACCGAGCAGGCTCCGAGCGAGGCGACGAGCCCGGCGAACGCGGTGTTGACGGACTTGGCCGTCGCCTTCGTCAGACTGATCGGACCGGTGGCGGTGTCCTCGTCGTTGCGCACCGTCCATCCCTTCTCGTCCACGGTGCAGCCGTCATGGAAGTCGGCTCGGGTGAAGACCGCCCCGGTCCTCTGGCTGGCCGCCCGCGCGATGATGGTCGAGTTGATGGGCATGCCGGATCGCAGGGCCTCGGCGACCGCGAACATCTTGGCCGTGGAGCCGAACGCGAAGCCGATGGAGCCCCCGTACTTCTCGTCGACTGCCCAGTTCACCGAGGTCTTACCACGCAGCCCCTTCTTGTTGGAGTAGGTGGTGTTCTGCGCGATCGCCAGGACGTGGCCGGTGCCGGGCTCGACGACCGCGGCGGCGGCTCCGATGCTCGCGGCGTTGCCGATCGGGACCCTCGCGATGAGCGCCTTCTTGGCAGCGGCCTCCATCTTCGGGTTGAGCGTCGTCTGGATGGTCAGCCCGCCGCGGTTGATTCTCTTGATCCGTTCCTCGGGCGTCTTGCCCAGCGCCGGCAGATCCGTCAGCCATTCGGTGACGTAGGTGCAGAAGTAGGGGTAGGGCGAGAGCGCGCAGGAACTCGGCGTCGGCTTGTTGTTGGTGACCATCTTGGTCTTCTTGGCAGCCAGCCATGCCTTGTCGGTGATCAGGTTCAGGGTGTGCATCCGGTCGAGCACGACGTTGCGTCGGGCCAGGGCTTTGGCGGGTTTCTTGATCGGGTCGGTCTCGCTGGGAGCCTGGACCAGACCGGCCAGGGTCGCGGCCTGCGGCAGGTTGAGCTTGGCCGCGCTCACCCCGAAGTAGTGCCGGGCAGCGGCCTCGACACCATAGGCCTGACCGCCGAAGTAGACGAGGTTGAGGTAGCCCTCGAGGATCTGGTTCTTGGTGAGGCTCTTCTCCAGCGTGATGGCGTACTTGAGCTCCTGCAGCTTGCGCGTATAGCTCTTGGCCGTGGCCGCCTTGGCACCCAGCTTGTCGTTGGCATACAGCGCGTTCTCCTGCAGCGTGATCTTGACGTACTGCTGGGTGAGGGTGGACGCGCCTTGCGTGTCACCGCCGCCCAGGTTGGAGATGAAGGCGCGCCCGACGCCTTGGGGGTCGATGCCGGCGTGCTCATAGAAACGGCTGTCCTCGATCGCGACCTGCGCCTGTCGCATGACCGGGGCGATCTTGGCGAGCGGGACGATCACCCGGTTCTCGTCATACGGGGTAGAGATCAGGGTGCCGTCGTCGGCCAGGATGCGGGACTGCTGGGACAGGGGGGTCTGGGTGAAGTCACTGGGGAGGGAGTCGAAGGCGTGGACCCCGGTTCGGGCGGCGGCTCCGGTGGCACCCACGGCCGGCATCATCAAGCCCGCCCCGAGCAGTCCGACGACGACCGAGGTCGCTACGAAGGCTGCGAGCAGGCTGATGATGTTGGCAAGATTCATCACGCGTCCCGGCATGCGGCCAAGGGTAACCTGCCGGACTGTGGTGCCTGCGCCTCGTGAAACCACATGACTAGTTACTCCGGGCAATGAGAACTACCCGAAAAGGTCATACCCCCCATATGCGTCTCTCCCTATCGTTCAACTCAACGGAAGTGATCTTGCCGGGCATACCGCCGGGCACGGATATCAGGGGAGTCCAACATGACGGTCACCATGACGCATCGTGAGAGTGCTGTGACCGGTCGTTCCACCTGGGTCCAGGACTGGGCGCAACAGGGGGCCTGCCGTAAGGCTGAGCCCGACGCCCTGTTCGTCCGGGGCGCCGCCCAGCAGCTCGCCAAGCAGGTGTGCATGGGGTGCCCGGTGATCGCTGAGTGCCTGTCGGACTCTCTGGACAACCACACCGAGTTCGGGATCTGGGGCGGTATGACCGAGCGCGAGCGTCGGGCGCTGCTCAAGCGTCGCCCGGATGTCGCGTCCTGGCGTGCGCTGTTCGAGGCCGACCGGGCGCGTCAGGAACGTCCTGCCTCCTGATCGGTGCGCTCAGTGACCGGCGAGGGCGTCGCCCACCGCGCGTAGACCCACCAGGTCGTGGATGTCCGATGACGCCGCGGGCACTTCCACGGTTGGTATGCCCGGATGCCCGGCGATGAACCGATTGGCCAGGGTCTGGTGCCGGGCCGCGATCTCGGCCTGAATGGCGTGCAGCCGCAACAGTCCTTCGGTGATGGCCGAGCTCTCAGAGACATCTGATGAGCCGTCGCCCTCCTCGTCCGCAAGCTCCTCGGCAGCCGACAGCGCACGGGCAGCGGACAGGCCAGGTGCCGCAAGGCGATACACCCGGTTGACCACCAACCCGGCCAACGGCATCCCCTCTTCATCGAGGCGGTCCACGAAGAAGGACGCCTCGCGCAGTGCGTCGCGTTCAGGAGCGGCCACGACCAAGAACGCGGTCCCGCCGTCCTTGAGCAGGGCATAGGTATGGTCGGCGCGCTCGCGGAACCCGCCGAACATGGTGTCGAGGGCGGCCACAAAGGTCTGGACGTCCATGAGTACCTGCCCGCCCAACACCTTGGTCATGATCGTGGTGACGATGTTTACGCCAGCACTGAAGACCCGCAGGTATGCGCGGCCGCCCGCCTTTGCGGGTGCGGCGAGCAGGCGGATGAAGCGGCCGTCCAGGAAGGACCCGAGGCGTTTGGGGGCGTCCAGGAAGTCCAGGGCCGAACGGGACGGCGGGGTGTCGACGACGATGAGGTCCCAGCGCGGGTTGTCCGGGTCGCGGTCTGCCTCCACCTTGAGCTGTCCGAGCTTCTCCATCGCCATGTACTCCTGGGTTCCGGCGAAGGAGCTCGAGACGGCTTGGTAGAACGGGTTGGCCAGAATCTGCTCCGCCTTCTCCGGGGTCGCGTGTGCCTGTACGACCTCGTCGAAGGTGCGCTTCATGTCCAGCATCATCGCGTCCAGGGAACCGCCACGCTTGACGTCGATGCCCTGGACCGCACTTGGCGTGTTGTCCAGTTTGGAGAGCCCCAGCGACTGCGCCAGGCGTCGGGCCGGGTCGATGGTCAGCACCACGACGCGGCGCCCGGACTCGGCTGCGCGCAGTCCCAGAGCCGCAGCCATGGTCGTCTTGCCCACTCCGCCTGAACCGCAGCACACGACGATGCGGGTCTGCGGGTCGTCAATCAGCGCGTCGATGTCCAGCAGGGCCGCCATCACGCCATCCCCTGGGCCGTGAGCGCCTCTGCCAGCTCACGGATGCCGTTGGTGTCGACGCCTTCTGGTAGAGAGGGCAGCCGATAGGTCGGTCGTCGAAGACCCGCGATGACCTTGGCCTCGTCGCGCTCTAGGGCGACGCGCTCGGCATGGTCCCTGGCCTCGGCGAGCAGTCCGTCGACCAATACGTCTGTGGGCCGCACCTTGACCCGGCCAAGGTCTGCTGCGAGGTCCTCGCGCTTGATCGCGGATCTGGCCGCGGCCTTGAGGGCTTTGGGGGACAGGATCGCTTCCCGAACCTGGTTGACCACGACGCCGCCGATGGGCATACCGATGGTGCGCAGGTCGGCGATGACATCGACGCTCTCCTGCACCGGCATCTCCTCGAGCAGCGTCACGACGTGAACCACGGTCTGGGGGGATTTCAGGATCGCCGTGATCGAGTCCGCCTGGGAGCGGATTGGTCCGACCCTGGCCAGGTCGGCGACCTCGTTGTTGACGTTGAGGAATCGCACCACGCGGCCGGTGGGCGGGGCGTCCAGGACTACGGCGTCGTAGGCAGGGGCAGCCCCGGGGCCCTTGGCCTTGTGCTCCTTGCGGCGCCGGACCGCCTCATAGACCTTCCCGATGAGCAGGACGTCCCGCACGCCTGGCGCGATCGTGGTGGCGAAGTCGATGGCGCCGAACTTCTCCAGCAACCCGCCCGCGCGTCCAAGCTTGTAGAACAGCTGGAGGTACTCCAGCAAGGCGGCCTTGGCCTCCACGGAGAGCCCGAAGACCTCGCCGCCGTGTGCAGCGTGCGCGATGCGGGCCTCGGTCAGGGCAAGCGGGTCGACGTCGAAGATCGAGCTGATGCCCTGTCGTCCCTCGACCTCTGCCAGCAGCACCCGCTTGCCCTGGCCCGCGAGCGCGAGGGCAAGTGCGGCAGCCACAGTGGTCTTGCCGGTGCCGCCCTTGCCGGTGACGATGTGCAGCCGCACACCATCCCAGTCGGTGTCGCGGGATGACGCGGAGCCCGCCGTCGTACCTGGTGCCATGCCGTTGAGCCTAAGGGGCCGGTCCAGTCGGTTGGGCTGAGGCCGGTCGAGTCGGTTGGGCCGGGGCCGGTCGAGTCGGTTGGGCCGGGGCCGGTTCGGTCTAGGCTTGGCTCATGGCCAATTGGGAGTACGCAACCGTTCCACTGATCGTGCACGCCACCAAGCAGATCCTCGACCAGTGGGGCGAGGACGGTTGGGAGCTGGTGCAGGTTCTGACCGGCCCTGACGGCAACGGCCTGGTGGCTTATCTCAAACGAGAGAAGGCATGACCCATGTCTGCTGTTGAGGACCGCCTGGCCTCGCTCGGACTCACTGTCCCCGACGTAGCCAAGCCGGTGGCGGCCTATGTGCCTGCCCTGCGCGACGGCAACCTGATCTTCACCTCCGGCCAGCTGCCTATGGTGTCGGGGGCGCTGGTGCGGACCGGAAAAGTGGGTGAGGGACAGGGACTGGTCCCCGCCGAGGAAGCTAAGAAGCTCGCTGAGACCTGTGCGCTGAACGCCATCGCGGCCGTCAAGTCCGTCATTGGCGACCTGGACAAGGTGACGCGCGTGGTCAAGGTCGTCGGCTTCGTGGCCAGCGACCCCGCCTTCACCGGACAGCCTGGAGTCATCAACGGCGCCTCCGAGCTGCTCGGCAAGGTGTTCGGCCAGGCCGGAGTCCACGCCCGCTCGGCTGTGGGGGTTGCGGTCCTTCCTCTCGATGCGCCGGTCGAGGTCGAGATCACCGTTTCTGTCCAGGACTGAACATTACCAACGAGATTCGCGACTTCGCCGTTGGAACGCTGGCCGAGCGGGCCAAGGAATGGCTCGCCGGCGGACGTCCTGAGGGGGTCGCCCCGAGGTCCGCGGCCACCGTGATGATCTTGAGGGATCGTCGGTCGGCTGACCTGAGCGCCGTCGAGGTCTTCATGCTGCGCCGTGTGGCCAGCATGGCGTTCGCTCCCCGCATGATGGTCTTCCCCGGTGGCGGGGTGGACCCGCGCGACGCCGACCCAGACCTGCCGTGGGCAGGGCCCTCGCCGCAGGAGTGGGCACGGACGCTCGTCGCCGATGAGGCCACCGCACGCGAACTCGTCGTTGCCGCCGTGCGGGAGGTCTTCGAAGAGTGCGGTGTGTTGCTGGCCGGGGCCGATGCCGACACAGTGGTCGGTGACGTGAGCGGCCCACGATGGCGGGAGGAGCGTGCAGCACTGTTGTCCCACGAGGCTTCGCTGGCTCAGGTGCTGATCCGGCGTGGACTGGTGCTGCGTACGGACCTGCTGAGGGCGCAGGCCCGTTGGGTCACCCCGGAGGTTGAGCCAAAGCGTTACGACACAAGGTTCTTCGCGGCGCTGCTCCCGGCTGGGCAGATCGCCGACGACGAGACCAGCGAGGCTGACCACGCAGACTGGGCCGATCCGGCCCGCCTGCTGCGGGACTACGCGAGTGGCTCGGTGATGATGCTGCCGCCCACCGTGGTGTGCGTTGAGCGGCTTGCGGCGGCGGTCTCCGCCGGCGACTTCATGGCGGCCGACGTCTCGATGACGCCGGTCACGCCGGTGATAACCCACAGCGATGATGGTGTCGTGATCCGTTGCCTACTGCCCAGATAACCCCGGCGCTGTTCCCTCCGAATCCGTGAGCTCCCCTTGGGTCGGCGGCGAGGTCACCTCGCGTGCGACCTGCGTGCTCGCGCCCAACCCCGGAGCCATGACGCTGGAGGGAACCAACACCTGGGTCCTGATCGAGCCGGGCGCAGCTGATGCCGTGGTGGTCGATCCCGGGCCGCTGGGTGAGCAGCATCTGCAGCGGGTGCTGGACCTGGTCGCTCTTCGCGGGGCCAGGGTCGCCCTGACCCTGCTCACCCATGGCCACTGGGACCACGCTGAGTCAGCGGGGCGTTTCGCCGAGCTCACAGGAGCCCCGGTCCGTGCCCTCGGCGCGGCCCACGACGATCTGGCAGACGGTGACCGGCTGACGGTTGGCGGTCTGGAGCTTGCCGTGGTGGCCACGCCTGGACACACCAGCGACTCGCTGTCCTTCTTGCTGGTCGCCGAGAACGTCCTGCTCACCGGCGACACCGTTCTGGGGCACGGCACCTCGGTGGTGGCGTTGCCCGATGGCGAGCTCGCGGCATACCTCTTGTCGTTGCAGCGCATCGAGGCCATGACCGGGTCACGGGAGGTGACCCAGATCCTGCCGGGCCACGGCCCCACAGTGCCGGATGCGGCGCAGGTGGTCCGCTCCTACATCGTGCACCGACTCGAGCGGCTGGAGCAGGTGCGGGATGCCGTGGGGGCCGGGGCACGTGACGCGGATGCCGTCGTCGCGAGTGTTTATGCCGACGTCCCGCGCGAGGTATGGCCGGCCGCCCGGCTCAGTGTGCTGGCCCAGCTGGACTATCTGGCCGCCCACCCCCAAGGCCCGTTCGGTGGGAAAAAAGACTGGGTTAGCGGGACCGGCGCCTGAGGCGCTCCACGTCGGTGAGCACAACAGCGCGGGCCTCGAGCTTGATCCAGCCGCGCGTCGCAAAGTCAGCCAGTGCCTTGTTGACCGTCTCTCGGGAGGCGCCGACCAGCTGGGCGAGCTCCTCCTGGGTCAGGTCGTGCGCGACCAGCACGCCGTCTTCGGCAGGGCGCCCAAAACGCAGGGAAAGGTCGAGCAGGGCCTTGGCCACCCGGCCGGGCACGTCGGTGAAGACCAGGTCGGCCAGGGCCCCGTTGGTGCGACGAAGCCGACGCGCCAGTGCGGCCAGCAAGTTCGCGGCAACGGCGGGGCGACCCACCAGGAACGTGTGAAGGTCGTCGTGGCCGAGCGCGATGAGCTGCGTCTCGGCGACGGCGGTGGCCGTCGCGGTGCGCGGACCAGGGTCGAACAGGCTGAGCTCGCCAAACATCTCGCCCGGGCCCAGGATGGCCAGCAGGTTCTCTCGGCCGTCGACGCTGGTGAGTCCAAGCTTGATCTTGCCCTCGCCGATCACGTAGAGCCGATCGCCTTGGTCCCCCTCGTGAAAGAGGATGTCGCCACGCTCGAGACGCGATGTCGTCATCGACCCAATAAGGGCGCTGGCGGCCTCGTCATCCAGGGAGGCGAATAGAGGGGCGTTTCTCACGACATCGGTGTCCACGGCGGACAGTCTGCCAGAGCGCCGCCCTTGCGCCAGCATCGTCACGCGCCCTGATCGGTGGCGTCGCGCTTCGTTAGTCTGACAGGGTGCCAGCCACATCGACCCCCGAGACTCCGATCGCCCGGACTCGTCGGGCCCGCAGGATCTATCGAGGCCTGGTCGAGCGCTATCCAAACGCACATTGCGAGCTGGACTTCGAGAACCCGCTGCAGCTGCTGGTCGCCACGGTGATGTCCGCCCAGACCACCGACATCCGGGTGAACATGGTGACTCCCGCAGTCTTTGCCCGTTACCGCACCGCCGCGGACTACGCCTCCGCAGATCGCACCGAGCTTGAGACGATGATCCAGTCCACGGGCTTCTATCGCGCCAAGACCGACTCCCTGATCAAGCTGGGGACGGCGTTGGTCGAGCGCTTTGATGGCGAGGTGCCGGCGAGGCTGAAAGACCTGGTCACCCTGCCCGGTGTGGGACGCAAGACCGCCAATGTGGTGCTGGGCAACGCTTTCGGCGTCCCGGGAATCACTGTGGACACGCACTTCGGGCGCCTGTCCAGGCGGTTCGGCTGGACCGATGAGCAGGACCCGGTCAAGGTCGAGCATGCGGTGGGCGCACTGATCCCGAAGAAGGACTGGACCATGCTCTCCCACGTCGTGATCTTTCACGGGCGTCGCACCTGTCACGCGCGCAAGCCCGCGTGCGGCGCCTGCCCGGTTGCGAGCTGGTGCCCGTCCTACGGCGAGGGGGAGACCGACCCGGTCAAGGCGACGAAACTGCTCAGGTACGAGCTCACCGCGGTGGGGCCGTGACCGACCCCGCCCGCGTGCCCCAGCCGACGTGGATGGCGCATCTGGTGGCAGCGCTGGGTCACCTGGAGCCAGACTTCTTCAGCGAAATCCTTCCCCCCGATGAGGGCGGTCGCCCTTCTGCGGTGCTGATGCTGTTCGGACCCAATGTGGATGGTGGCGAGGACCTGGTGCTGACCGAGCGATCGCACAGTATGCGTTCGCACGCGGGTCAGGTCTCGTTCCCCGGCGGGTCGATCGATCCCACCGACTCCGGACCGGTCGAGGCCGCATTGCGGGAGGCGACCGAGGAGGTCGGCCTGGACCCTGCGGGCGTTGAGGTGGTCGCGGAGCTGCCAGCTGTGTACCTGCCGCCCAGCAACTTCGTGGTCACGCCCGTCCTGGCGTGGTGGGCAACGCCGAGCAACATCAGCGTCGTCGACCACAGCGAAGTCGCCAGTGTGCTGCGGGCACCGTTGTCCGAGCTCACCGACCCTGCAAGGCGGTTCACGGTCCAGCATCCAAGTGGGTTCGTCGGTCCGGCTTTCGACGTTGACGGTCTGCTGGTGTGGGGCTTCACGGCTGGGCTGATCTCCAAGGTCCTCGAGCTGGCCGGTCTGGAGCGGTCTTGGGACCAGGGCGACCACCGGCCGCTGCCCGCACAATTCATGGGGCGCCCCAGATGATCGCGAACCTCTTGGACATCATCCTGGCAATCGTGCTGGTCGGCTATGGACTCATCGGCCACCGCCAGGGGTTCCTGGTCAGCGTGATGTCGCTGGTGGGCTTCCTCGCTGGCGGCGCCTTGGGCATGTGGCTGCTGCCGGCGCTGCTGCAACGCTGGGACAGCGTGGACGACAACGTCGTGTGGCGCACCGTCGTACTGCTCTTCTGGGTGTTCGTCCTCGCATCCGCCGGCCAGGCGATCGCCGTCCTCGTTGGTTCCCGCCTGCGCCGCGGGATGCGGGACAAGCCGGCGCGTCTGGTCGACTCCGTCCTGGGCGGGCTGGCCACCGCGGCCGCGGTGTCGGTGCTCGTCTGGTTCATGGCCGGCGCGGTTCGTGGGGGCGCTCCGGCCCCGTTGGCCAAGGCAATCGGTGGCTCACGGATCATCCAGACGATCGACCGATTTGTGCCTCCACAGACCGTGCAGCTGTTTGCGGCGTTCGGCTCGGTGCTCGACCGTGAGGGCTTCCCGCGCGTCTTCGAGGGCGTCCAGGCCGAGCCCATCGCTCCAGTCGCACCACCGGACAACTACCTGGCGTCGGGCACGGGCATGGCCCGAGCCGGCGAGTCGATCGTCAAGATCACCGGCGTGGCCGAGTCGTGCAACCGCGGGCAAGAAGGAAGTGGTTGGGTCGTCTCACCAGAACGGGTTGTCACCAACGCACACGTCGTGGCGGGAATGACATCCGCACACGTCCGGATCCAGGGCACCGGCCGTTCGTATGACGCCCGTGTGGTCGTCTTCGATCCACAACGGGACCTGGCTGTGCTGTCCGTGCCGGGGCTCGCAGCGCCGGCCTTGAGGCAGGGACCGGACCTCAAGCGTTCCGACGGCGCCGTCGTCGCCGGCTTTCCCCTTGACGGGCCCTACCGCCTCGACTCTGCCCGGGTACGAGACGTACTCCGGGCCACCGGGGCTGACATCTACGGCAGCCCGGGAGTGATCCGTGAGATCTACTCGCTCTTTGCCAGGGTCGAGCCGGGCAACTCCGGCGGGCCCCTGCTGTCCCCCAGGGGTGAGGTCGTCGGGATCGTGTTCGCCAAGTCGCTCGATGACGAGCAGACCGGCTACGCCCTCACCCTGGACGAAGCCCGGCCCGTCCTCGATGCGGCGAGCGGCTCCTTCTCAAGGGTCAACACAGGAGGATGCGCGGCCGGGTAGCCTGCCGCTGCTCGTTGCCCGCTCAGGGCAGGCCGTTGAGCCAGCGAACGAGATGGGCGTTGACCGCGGCCGGTGCCTCTTCGGGCAGGAAATGTCCGGCGCCAGGTACGAGATGCTGCTCGAACGAACCCTGGACGTATGCCGATGACCTCGTGGCGAGAGCCGGCACCACGGCCCGGTCCTGTTCACCGTGCAGCTGGAGCACCGGAACAGTGATCGGGGAGTCCAGGCGATGGGCGAATCGTCGGCCGTCAAGTCGCCACTGGCTGCGCACGACCCAGCGGTAGTACTCCGCTGCGGAGTGGGCAACAAACGGAAGAGCCATGGCCTCGGCATAGCGCAGGGCCACGTCGCGCGAAGGCCACCCCCCTTCGGGTGCCGACCAGGCACCCAGCAGGCGTGCGACATACGCGGGACCCTTGCTCATCTGGTGTTCTGGCACGAAGGGGCGCTGCAGCCCGGCGAGATAGGCGTTGGCCCTGATCTGGGCGAGGTTGCTCACTGAGGCGTGGCGCAGAACCAGCGGATGCGGCATGCCCAGGGCTGCGACTGCGGTGGTCACAGCCGGCTGCATGGTGGGCATCGACCAGGCGATCCAGCCGCCCCAGCCATGCCCGACAATCACCGCGCTGCTCTCGCCGAGGGATCGCACGATGCTTGCGACGTCAGCAGCAAGGGTGAAGGTGTCGTAGCCGCGGGGCGGTTTGTCAGAGCCTCCATAGCCGCGCAGGTCGATTGCGGCCACCCGATATCCGGCCGCCGAGAGTGCGGTGAGCTGATCGCGCCAGGCCCACCAGAACTGTGGAAACCCATGGAGGAGAACGATAAGCGGGCCTTCGCCGAGTTCGGCGACGTGGAAGCGGGCACCGTTGGCAGAGACGAATCGGTGCTCCCACGGCCCCTCAATGAGCACAGACGCGGCATCGTTGCTCATGTGCGGAGATCTCGCTTCGGTGCTGGTTGGTTGGGGCAGAGGCCGGAGGGTGTGGTCAACGGGGGTGGTGCGGGGCATTCAGCTCCTGGTCTTGACGGCTGCAATGGTGTCCTGGGCGCTCTTGATGGTGCGCTCGGGCTTGCCCTTGATCCTTGTGACAGCGGTCTTCGCGGCGAACGCCAGGATCGTCCCGAGGACCAGCAGGACGCCGGCCACGGTGAGGAACGCGAGCCACGGGGCGAACCCCGCCGCGACCAAACCGTATGCCGCCGCGATCAGCAGCAGGATCAGCGCCAGGAAGGCGAAGAGCCCGGCCACGGCGAACATCGCCCCACCGGCTCCGGCCTTCTTGGCGTCGGCCCCGATCTCGGCCTTGGCCAAGGCGATCTCGCCGCGCACGATGGACGAGATGTCGTGGGTCGCATCGGCCACGAGCTGGCCGAGGGTGCGCTCGGTCGCGCCATCGGGACTGGTCATCGAAACTCACCTCCGGTGATGTGTCCCACGACCCTACCGAGTGTCGGCCCGGAACGCGTCCGGGATACCGTCGCCGTCGTCGTCTCGTTCCTCGTCGAGGTGGATCTGGCGATAGACCCGGTTGCGCCGACCCAGGACGAGGGCGGCCAGAGTGGCGGCGATCACAGAGCCGACCAGCACTGCCAGCTTGACGTGCCCGTCACGTGCCGAGTCCGGGCCATAGGCGAGCTCGCCGATCAGCAGCGAGACGGTGAAGCCGATGCCGGCCAACAAGGAGACTCCGAACACGTCCGACCACTCGAGGTCGTCGTCCAGCTCGGCGCGGGTGAAGCGGGCGAAGAGCCAAGTCCCGCCGAAGACACCGATGGCCTTGCCGACAACGAGTGCGACCATGACGCCGATAGCTGCGGGGTCACGGAAGGCTTCGCCCAGTCCGCCACCGAGGACACTCACGCCCGCCGCGAAGAAGGCGAACACGGGCACAGCGAACCCGGCCGACAACGGGTGGACTCGGTGTTCGATCCGCTTTGCCAGCCCCGCTTTCGAGTCGTCCTCGCCGGGGCCGTGGCGCACGGGGACGAGCATCGCCATCAACACCCCGGCGACCGTCGCGTGGATGCCGGACGCGTGAACCAACGCCCAGGCGGCCAGCGCGACAGGGACGAGCAGCCACCAGAACGTGATTCGACGCTGAACCAGGAAACCGAACAGCGCCAAGGGAATCAAAGCCAGCAGCAACGGCCCGATCTCGAGGCTGTCGGTGTAGAAGAGGGCGATGATGGTGATGGCCACGAGGTCATCCACCACCGCCAGGGTGAGCAGGAAGGATCTCAGGGCCGAGGGCAGGTGCGTGCCAAGGACGGCCAGGACTGCCAACGCGAAGGCGATGTCGGTCGCGGTGGGGATGGCCCACCCGGAAAGCAGGTCCCCACCGGGGCCGGCGCCATCACCCAGGCCGGAGGCCACGACGACAAACAGGATTGCGGGGACGGCGACGCCACAGATTGCGGCGGCAACCGGCAGAGCCGCTCTGGCTGGGTCCTTCAGGTCGCCGACCACGAACTCGCGCTTGAGCTCCAGCCCGGCGACGAAGAAGAAGATCGCCAGCAGGCCGTCGGCCGCCCACTGGCCCAGGGAGAGGCGCAGGTGCAGTGCCTGGGGTCCGATCTCGAAGGATCGCAGGGCGACATAGCCCTCTGACCAGGGGGAGTTGGCCCAGACCATGGCGATAACGGCGGCGGCCAGGAGTAGCGCACCTCCGACCGTCTCGGTGCGCAGCGCAGCCGTGACCTGTTGGACCTCGAGCCAGCTTGACCGCCGGAACAGCCGCTGGATCGGGGGAAGGGGTGTGCTCAAGGGTGCCGCCTTTGCGTTTCGGGGTCGCTCGGACATCTCGCCGACCAGACTTCCCGGCACACCATGGCCATCCTATCGATGTCGGCTCTAGCCTCGAACCATGAGCAACACCATTGCCAACGTCTATGCGCAGTGCACCGACGACCCGGCGGCGCACGGGCGGGAGGCTCGGGTCTACGAGGCGATGCACGCCATGATCAGCCCACGCAACCAGGTGCTGCGGTTTCTCCCGCACAAGGAGCGGCGGATGGTGGGCGCCTGGTGCTTTGTGGACGTGTTCGGTCCCACAGACATGCAGGATCAGGCCGGTATGGCGGTCGCGCCCCATCCGCACTGGGGCTGCAGACCGTGAGCTGGCTGGTCCAGGGAAGCGTGCTGCACCGCGACAGCCTCGGCACCACGGCTCTGGTGGAGCCCGGGCGCGTAGCAATCATGAATGCTGGCAAGGGAATTGCGCACTCGGAGAACTCTCCTGAGGATCACGGACCGGTACTGCACGGCGCCCAGCTGTGGGTGGCGCTGCCTGAGTCGGCTCGTCACGGCGAACACTCCTTCGTCCTGCACGAGCCGGCTCCCAGGTGGGAGACTCCCGGGTTGCAGGCCAGGGTTTTCGTCGGACGCATGGGCACGACGGTGGCTCACGCGCAGGGAGTGACTCCGCTGGTGGGAGTTGACCTCTCACCTGAGTCCCCGCAGAGGCGAGCCGGCAGCGTGCCGCTCGATCCGGCATACGAGCACGTGCTGGTGCCGTTGGCCGGTGCGGCCCGAGTCTGTGGCGAGGACGTCAGGGCCGGTCAGGCGATCTATCTAGGCATCGACCGCGACCAGCTTGACCTCGAGCTGACCGCTGACGCCCGGGTGTTGCTGTTGGGCGGCGCGCCGTTCGAGGAGGAGGTCGTCATGTGGTGGAACTTTGTCGCGCGATCCCGTGAAGAGATCGAGCAGGCGCGGTCGCAGTGGAACGCCGGCGGCGACCCGAGGTTCGGCGAGGTGTCGCACCACCCGGGGCATTGATCAAGGCCGGACGACCCTTGCTCAGTTCAGGCCGGTTCCGGAGGCCCTAAGAGCCCTCGAAACCGGCCTGAATTGAGCAAAGCGGCCTGAAGTGAGCAAAGGGGGTTAGCCCTCGCCAGCGCCCGCGGACAGGCCGGTCTTGATCAGGTCCATGACCGAGGAGTCGGCCAGGGTGGTGACATCGCCGACCTCGCGGTTCTCGGCGATGT
>JBBQUB010000047.1:0-15715 GCA_038212865.1 Actinomycetales bacterium | reverse complement strand
GGCCCTTCTCGTACTCAAGCGCCCCCGCGCGGCCTGGGACGAGCTCAGCGGCCTCGGGTCGTTGCTCACCCCCTGGCGCCCGATCGCCGCGCGCTGGCGCTCGCGCGGCATTCGCCGGGTCCGCCGCCGCCACCTCCGGGGACTCTTTCCCACACCCAGAGCCGGCTTCCGCCAGACCCTGGACTCCATCGCGGACGCTGTCGCGTTGGGGGCCGACCTCCCGACCGATGACCAAGTCAGCACCGCGCAGAGTCTGGAGACCGGACCGGCCTCCGACGACAGCGAGTCGCTGGAGCGGATGACCCGGGGTGTGACCTCGAAGGTGCTGCGTCACCCCGGCTTCCTGGCGGTCATGGTCGGCGCGCTGCTGGCGCTGGCGACCTGGCGCTCGCTGCTGGGGGGACTGATCTCCACCACGACCCATGGCGTCGCCGGTGGCGAGCTCCTGCCCGTGTCCAGCGACGCCGCCAGGCTCTGGCACGGATGGCTTGACGGTTGGCATGGAGCAGGGTTGGGCAACGCCTTCGAGACGGCGCCCTATCTGCCGGTGCTGTCGGGCTTGGCCTGGGTCATCGAGCACCTGCCGTTGATCGCCACTCCCGCTTCTTCGGTCAGCGCCTCGGTCGGCTGGCTGCTGGCGGCGGCCATGCCGCTGTCCGCGTGGACGGCATACCTCGGCGCGCGAGTGGCGACCCGGGCGCCCTGGCCGCGCGCATGGGCGGCACTTGCCTGGGCCTCCCTGGGGACCCTCACCACGGCGCAGGCCGGCGGACGACTCGGCGCAGTCGTCGCACACATCATGCTGCCCTTGGTCGGGGCCGGATTCGTCTGTGCCGCAAGGCGATCCACGGGTGTCTCGATCACCTTCGGGGCCGCGCTGGCTCTCGCGGTCACTGGTGCGTTCAACCCCGCCCTGGGCGCGTTCGGCGCTCTATGTGCTCTGGTCCTCCTCCTCGTCGGGCACGGAGCGACCCGGCTCCGGGCGGCGGTGCTCCTGATCGTCCCCATCGGTTTGTTGGGGCCGCGGCTCCTGCAGCTGGTCGACAACCCCTCGCTCCTGCTGAGCGGGCCGGGTCTGACCCTCTGGCAGGGTGCGACCACCGCCCCGTGGCAGCTCGCGCTGCTGCACCCCGGTGGTCCAGGTTCCTATCCCTGGCTGCTGTCAGCGCCGATCGTGCTGGCCGGCGTTGTCGCGATGTTGCGCCGCGGGACCGCGTCCCGGGCGATGACCGTGCTGGCGGTGCTGTTCCTGACCGGTCTGGCCTTCGGCCTGGCCTCGCCGCACCTGCTGATCGGTCGAGTTCCCCAGGACCTGGCGGGGGCGGGCGGTCCGATCACCGTATGGGCGGGCACCGGGCTCGACCTCGCCGCGTTGGCGTTGATCGCGGCCGCGGTTCTGGGCCTGGACGGGCTTTCGGGTCGGCTCTCACGCTCCGGCTTCGGCTGGCGCCAGCTCCTGGTTGCCCCGGTGGTCGCGGCCGCGGTCCTCGCGGTGGTGGCCAGCATCGCGGCGAACGGTTGGCTCGGGGGCGGGGACGTGTTGACCAAAGTCCTGCCCAACATGCCTGCAGTTGCTGCGGATCAGGCCGAGGGACCGCTGGGCAGCCGACTCCTCGAGCTGACCACCGAGGCGGGCACCATCGGCTACCGGTTGGTGGGCCGCGAGCCCGGCGCGATCGTCCGTGACCAACCCATCGCGTCTGCCCCGTCGAATGCGCTGCTGGCCTCAGCAGTCAGGATCGCCCTCAGCGACCGCGATGCCGCCTCGGCCAACACAGCCCGCGATCAGCTCGCCGCCCAGGGCGTCGGGTTCGTGGCCTTCCGCGGCGCGGCGACCGAGCCGCTGGTTCGACGCCTCGACGCAACCGCAGGGATGACCAGGCTCAGCGCGAGCCATGGACTGGTGCTGTGGCGGGTGCTGCCGCGTAACAACACGGTGAGCTCGTCGCGGGTTCGGCTCGAGGATGCCAAGGGACTGCCGCTGCAGTCGATCGCCGTCACCGGAGAGCACGCTCAGACCGACGTCGCGGTCGGCGCGGCCACACCTGGCGCGGCCCAGCCCGGACGCCGACTGGTGGTGGCGGAGCCGCCGGCTTGGGCGGACCACGCGCGGGTGACCTTCGCCGGACGTGAGCTGGCCGTGGTCGAGGGCGGCGGCCAGCCGGCATACGTCCTGCCCGCCAGTGCCGGTCAGCTGACCATCACCCTCGCACCGACCCAGCAGTGGTGGCGTTGGTGGCAGCTCGGACTTCTGCTGCTCGTGGTGTTCCTGGCGGCGCCGTTCGGCTCGGCCCGTTCGCGGAGGAAGTCATGAGAGGCCTGCTGCGCACACTGGCCGTCGCGGTGACCGGAACCGCACTGGTCCTTGGCGCCTACTATCTGCCAGCGCCGCTCGACCTTGCGCGCGCGAGTGCTCCTGCGCCGGCAGTGACACCGCGCACCGCACCCGTCGCGGTGGCCCAGGCCATCTGCCCCGGACCTGAGGAGCTGGGTGTCGCGGGCCTGAAGGACTCACGGGTCCAGATTTCCTCGGTGACGGCTGTGAGCGCACCGCCGGAGGCTTTGCCGGTGGGATTTGGCGCCGGCCAAGGCGCCGGATCGCTCACGCTCAGCGGGCTCCCGACCGGTGGCACCTGGTCCGCGCCGGTCACTGTCCGCGGCCAGGTCGCCTCCGGCCAGATCTCCACGGCACAGTCCGCGCTGGTCGCGGGTGCGGGTGCGATCGCACCCGGAACCGTTGCCACACAACGCTCCTGGATCAAGACCGGTGACGACCGTGGCTTGTTCACGGCAGCCTGTATGCCGGCCGCGCCCTCCTCGTGGCTCATCGCCGGAGGAGCCCAGCCAGGTCGTCGGGAACGCCTGGTCCTGACCAACCCGGGGCCCAACCCCGTCACGGTCGATCTGTTTGTCCTCGGTGTCAAAGGCCCGGTCCAGTCGCCCAACGGCCGCGGCCTGGTCGTCGGGCCCTACTCCCGCACCGTCATTCTGCTGGACGCGATCGCCGGGTCCGAGCCCTCGCCTGTCGTCCAGGTCCACGCCCAGGGCGGTGAGATTGCCGCGGTCCTAAGCGACACCTGGCTCGATGGGGTGGTCCCGCGAGGTGGCGACGACGCCATGCCGGTGGCGAACCCGGCCCGCGAGCAGGTCATCGCAGGTGCTTCGGTCGTCGGCCGGGCGACCTTGCGCGTGGCAGTGCCCGGTAACAACGAGGCGGTTGTCCAGTCGCGGGTGCTCACCCAGACCGGGCCGCTCGCCCTGCCGGCAGGGGGCGTGACGCGGGTGGCGGCCCACAGCACCAAGGACATCGATCTGGGCTCGCTGCCACCGGGTGCCTACGCAGTGCAGGTGCGAGCCGACGTTCCCGTCGTGGCGGCTGCGATGGTCGAGCGACGAGTGGCCGCCGGTTCGCACTCCGATCTGGCGTGGTCCGGTGCCTCGACGCCGATCCGGACCGTGGCCGGCATGGCTTTGCACCGGGCTGCCGATGGCGGGCTGATCGAGCGACTCGACCTGGCCGCGACGAAGGATGCGGCTTCGGTTCTGGTGACGACGGTGGGCACCGATGGCAAAGTCAGCACGAAAGAGGTTGCCATTGCTGCAGATTCGGTGCTCTTGGTGCCCTTGGTCGACGCCACGTCGGTGTGGGTGACGCGCCGGACCGGTTTCGTCCGGGCTGCCGTGGTGTCGTTGGTGAGCGACGCCCAGGGAACGCTCATGAGCGTGACGCCGCTGAGCGAACTGACGCTGACGACCACCTCATCCCCCCTGCGCCAGCTGCGCGACTGAGCTTCCTTGTGGCTTGCAGTCTGCCTAGAATTCGGCCTAGAATCAGGGGGCAATAGACAGCGGAGGACCACCATGCGCATCGACACCAACGACCTGATCTCCGTGACCAACGCCAACAAGGCCGGCATCTCACGCCTCGTGAACGATGCGGCAGAGGGCAAGACGATCGGCATCCTGCGTAATAGCGAAGTTGCAGCCTTCATCATCGGCCCCGAACAGGCTGCCCGCCTCTCCCGTATTGACGAGATCGAAGAAGATCTTCGGTTATGGTCGGCAGCCCTGATCCGGGTGGCCACCGACAACGGACAACGTCACGACCTCGATGACGTCCTTGCCGAGCTCGGCATCGAGCTGGACTGATGGCACGAGTCGTCCTGACCGATGACGCGAAGGAGGACCTTCGCGACCTCGACGGGGCGGCTCGCAAGCTCGTCGCCAAGAAGCTCAAGCAGCTCGAGGACGAGCCCGAGAAGCGTGGAGCCCCACTCGGTAGCAGGTCGTGGAGCAACCTCACAACCTTTCGCAAGATCGTGGTCGGCGATCGCGACTACCGAATCGTCTACCGGGTTGAGCCAGACGGCACCGTCTGCGTCATATGGGTGATGGGGAAGCGCTCCGACGACGAGGTCTACGAGATCGCGCTTGCCCGTCTGAAGACGGCCGGGCATGAGCTCACGGCAGACCTGACGGGATTGCTCAACGACGTTTTTGGCACAGGGCCAGTGATCCGGACGGAGCCCTAGTCATCCTCGGGGTCGTATCCGGGGTCCAGGTCGCGCGGGTCGACGCCAAGCAGCGAGGCCACCTGTTCGACGACCACGTCGTTGATCAGGGCGGCGAGCTCGCGTGCGTCGTCTGCCCGGGTCTCGACCGGCCGACGATAGAGCACGATGCGGGGGTTCATCCTGCCTTGGGCCGCAAACAGTCGGCCCAGGGGCACATCGGAGGACTCCCACGGAGCGGGGTCACTGGGTGGCACGTCCTCGACAGCGAACTCGATGTCAGCGAAGGCCTTTCCGGCGCGGTGCTCGATTCGGGATGCGGCGTCGAGGACCAGCTCGTCGAACCGTTGGGCCCGGGTCGCCATCGCCGGCACCGGGGGCCACGCTATCGGGCCACGCCGACCCCGGCCGTGACGGTCCCGCCGAAGGCGAAACGGGGCGCGCGCAGGGGTCATGGCGCCACCTTACGGCGTGGTGTGGGCTCGAGGTCAGCACAGGGGAATACAGTCCACCCGTGAGTCTGTCGCGCCAATGTTCCCGCACCGCCTGCTCGGGCGCCGCCGTCGCGACCTTGACCTACGTCTACTCCGATCAGACCGCAGTCCTGGGGCCGCTGGCGACCTATGCGGAGCCACACACCTACGACCTGTGCGCGGCCCACGCCGAGGGCCAGACCGTCCCGCTGGGCTGGGAGGTCATCCGCCTCGCGACGGAGTTCGTGGACCCCGGTCCCACCAAGGATGACCTGCTCGCGCTGGCCGATGCGGTGCGTGAGGCCGGCCGGCCCCGACTGGCGGCTGGCGCCGTCGCCGCGGCGGGAGCCCAGTCTGAGGCCGAGATGAGCGGCACCATCGAGACCGGCCGCCGCCGCCATCTGCGCATCCTGCGCGATAGATAGGCTCTGGCGCATGAGCGCCCCCCGGCTTTCCGAGTTCATCAAGGCGTATGACGTGCGCGGCCTGGTGCCCGACCAGCTGAACGACGCGGTCGCCTTCGCGATCGGCTCGGCGTTCGCGCAGGTCGTGGCCCGCCCCGATGGCGCGACCTCGATCGTGGTCGGGCACGACATGCGTCCGTCCTCACCCGACCTGTCGCGCGCCTTCGCTGCCGGGGCTGCCGCCAACGGCCTGGACGTCACGCTGATCGGCCTGTGTTCCACCGACGGGCTGTACTACGCGAGCGGGGCACTGGACGTCCCCGGCGCGATGTTCACCGCCAGCCACAACCCGGCGCAGTACAACGGCATCAAGCTCTGCCGGTCAGGTGCCCGCCCGGTCGGCCAGGGCACCGGGCTGGGCGAGGTTCGTGATCTGGCCCAGTGGCTCCTCGACTCTGGCGAGACGTCGGGCCAGGGGCAGGCTGCCTCCGGGACCATCAGCGAACGCGACGTCCTGGTCGAGTACGCGACGTTCCTGCGGCGCCTGGTTGACCTCAGCTCGATCCGGCCGCTGACCGTGGTCGTCGACGCCGGCAACGGCATGGGCGGTCATACCGTGCCCGCGGTACTGGGCACCCTCGGCGACCTGCCCGCGTTGCCGCTGACCGTCATACCGCTCTATTTCGAGCTGGACGGGACGTTTCCCAACCACGAGGCCAACCCACTTGACCCGGAGAACCTGCGCGACCTCCAGGCGGCAGTCATCGCCCACGACGCCGACCTCGGGCTGGCCTTCGACGGTGATGCTGACCGATGTTTCGTGGTGGATGAGCGGGGGGAGCCGGTCAACCCGTCAGCCATCACGGCCCTGGTGGCCACGCGTGAGATAGCCAAGGAGCGCGCTGCCGGTCGGGAGTCGACGATCGTCTACAACGTGATCTCGTCCGCCGCGGTCGCTGAGATCGTCGCAGAGGCCGGCGGGACGGCCGTCCGCACCCGCGTCGGGCATTCGTTCATCAAGGCCGAGATGGCGCGCCATCAGGCGGTTTTCGGCGGTGAGCACTCGGCTCACTACTACTTCCGCGACTTCTGGTTCGCCGACACCGGGATGCTCGCCGCGCTGCACGTCCTGGCCGCGCTGGGCGAGCAGTCGCTCCCCATCTCCGAGGTGGTCGCGCGATTCACCCGCTATGCCGCCTCGGGCGAGATCAACTCGACGGTCGCCGATGCCAGTGCCGCCATTGCCGCCGTTCGCGACTGGGCGCAGGCGTGGGGGATCCATCAGGAACAGGATGTGCAGCTCGACGATCTGGACGGAATGACGGTGACCCATCCGGGGGAGCCGATGTGGTGGTTCAACCTGCGAGCCAGCAACACTGAGCCGCTGCTCCGGCTCAATGTCGAGGCCGCAGATGAGGCGACAATGGCACGAGTCCGCGATGATGTTCTGTCGATTGTGCGAGGGAAGAACTGATGACCGAACCGACCCAGCCCGGCGATCCTTCCGTGCCCCCCGATCCCTCCGCCGACTCCGATCCTGCTCCTTCGGCTCCGCAGCTCGAGCCGTGGCTGCGAGAGATCCTGCGGTGCCCGAAGTGTCGGTCCACGCTGTCCGACGGCACCGGTCCCAGTGGCCCGGAGCTGCACTGCACCAATGCCGAGTGTCGCCTGGCATATCGCATCGACGACGGCATCCCGGTGCTGTTGGTCGATGAATCCCGTTCACTCGCAGGCTGATCCGGTATTCAGGCAATGGCACCCTTCCTCGACGAAGCACTCCTGAACGACCCTGACCACATCGTGACGTGCGACTCCCGCCAGACGTTGGTGGCGTTGGCGACGGCTGGGGCGCAGGTTCGCCAGGCCGTGACGCTCTCGCGCGAGGCCGGGATCGAACGTGTTGCCGGCGGTGATCGCCCGCGCTCCGTTCTGGTGGCCTCCCTGGGCGGCTCGGCCGTGGTGGCCGATGTGCTGGAGCTCCTGGCTGAGCCCGGGTCCCCGGTGCAGGTCAGTGTTCGACGGAACCTGCCGCTTCCCGGGTGGGTCGGTCCGCTGGATCTGGTCGTGGCAGTCTCGCTTTCGGGACGAGCCCAAGGACCGCTCGCCGTGGCCGCCGAAGCCGCCCGACGTGGTGCGTCGTTGCTCACGGTGGGTGCTGCCGACTCTCCGCTGGCCGAGGTCTGCGCACGAGCCAGGGGCGTGCACATCGACGTCGGCCGTGGCCGTACCTCCTCGCGCACGGCGTTGTGGTCGCTGCTGACGCCAGTCGTCCTGGCTGCCCATGAGCTGGGTCTGATCCAGGCCGGCGAATCCGTGCTGGCCGAGGTTGCCGACCGGCTGGACCTGCACGCGGAGGCCTGCCGTCCGCGCTCGGAGTCGTTCGTCAACCCCGCCAAGATCCTGGCGATTCAGCTGGGTGAGACCATTCCGGTCGTCCTGGGCGACGGGCCGCTCAACGGTGTTGCCGCCTCGAGGGCCGCCTCGATGTTGGCCCGCACGGCTCGTATCCCTGCCACCTACGGCGAGCTGCCCGATGCCGCCTCGCAGATCGTGGCCAGCTTCGACGGGCCGTTCACCGCCGGTGGTGGCCGTGGGGCCGGGGTCCGGGAGTCAGCAGCCGACATCTTCGCCGACCCGTTCCTGGATGGGCCCGCCCAGCCTCGACTGGGCCTGCTGATGCTGCGCGACGCGCCTCCTGCAATACCGAGCCCACACTGGGTCGACGCCAACGCCCTGACTGAGGCGATGCTGCAGACGGCATACGACGCGGGGGTCCAGGTCTCCATCGTCGCCGCTGATCCGGGGCACCCGCTGGTCCGGTTGGCGGGTCAGATCGCCCAGACCGACTTTGCCGCGACCTACCTTGCGATCGGCCTGGGCCTCGACCCGGCCGTGTCCCCTCACGTCGCGGAACTTCGGGACCGCATCCGCGGCTGAGTGCAAGGGGCTTTGACCCAGGGGGCGCAGTCAGGCGTCCATGTGTCAGGTGTCAGGCGTCAGGTGTCAGGCGTACGCGGGTTCTCGGCGTTCGTGGAAGCTGACCCAGCGCAGGCTGAGAGTGTCGCCGGTGGGTCCGCGGTATGGGGGTGCCGGTGATGGCGGAGCTGGTGACCCCTCGGAGCCCTCTAAGCCCGGTGAACCTGGTGGTTGGGGTGTGGTGGGGGTGGTGAAAGTGGGTCCGGGTTTGATGAGGTTCCCGGCCCGGGAGGTGAAGGTGAGCCCAGCTGGGTCGTCGGCGTCGCCGGTGATGGTGAAGTCACCGGTGTGGTGGGTGTCGTGGTGAAAGCTGCACAGGGCGCACAGGTTGGTGGTGTCGGTGGGTCCGCCGTCGACCCAGTGGATCACGTGGTGGCACTCGACTCGGGTGCTGGTGCAGCCTGGGAATCGGCAGCCGCGGTCGCGGTCCTGCACCAGGCGGCGGGTGCGGGGAGGCACGATCCGTTGGGCTCGTCCGACGTTGACGGGAGCACCTTGGGTGGACCAGACCGGTTGCAGGATCCCGTCACAGGTCAGCTTCCTGGCGAGGTGGGCGGGCAGCCGGGGTTTGCCGGTCAGCCAAGCCCCTTCGGTGTCCAGATGGACGTAGGTGCGGTAGGCGTCGCGGCGGTTGATCGACTCCACTGCACTCAGCGAGCGCTGTGCGATCTCGACCATGGCATCGCCAAAGGTGACCTCGGGGCGCCCGGCCTTGAAGAGGGCATCCTTGGCCTCCCTCAGTGCCGCCTCGACCAGGGCGCCGAGGTCGGCCGGGGCGCTGAAGCGCATGGTGAACCGGCCGTACTGGTCCTGGGACATCGACAGCTCTGGCGGCTCCCCAGAGCGGTCATCCTCCAGGGCGTAACCGTTCCAGCTGGGAGGATTCTTCTGGCTAGCCGCGGCGCCGGCCTCGCCGTCTGCGGCGCCGGCCAGAGCGCCGTCGTCCTCGACGTCACCAGCCTCGACGTCACCAGCCTCGACGTCACCAGCCTGGGTGTCACCAGCCTTGTCGTCAGCAGCCTCAGGGTCGAAGGTGGTGCACCGCTTGGTGTAACCGGGCTCGGCTGGCGGGTCGAAGGAGTACTGGGACAGCGCCCGACGCAGCTGGGGAACCGAGGCGAACAACGCCAGCTCGGCCACGGACGCCTCCATGGGCGCAGGCGCGTAACGCGCCACCACGGCGACCTGGTCAAAGGAGAGCTGACCGTCGGCGAACGCAGCCATCACCGTGGGCAGCTCTCTGTGACGCCGGGCAACCGTCACGATCGCCTTGGCCCGAAACGGGGAGAGCCCGGCTCGCATCGTCAGCCAGTGTTCCGGGGAACGAACCCCCGCGATCGCCCAGGACTCATCGGCCAGGGCGGCGGCCATGATCGCGACCAGCCGCGAATACGACTGGTTGAGCACCCCGCACAGCGACGCGAGCTCCCGCTCGGCGTCCACCTGCTCGGCTGTGATCATGCACTCACAATAGCACAGAATAGAACTAGTGTTCGATACATTTCATAATAATCTGGCCTTTTTTGTGGGTCATCCCGCGATCAGCCGGCGAGCTCCCCGTCGGCGTGGAGGGCAGCCCGGTTCGCGGCACTGATACCGGAGAACCAGCCTTCCCTGTGCGTGACCGACCCCATGACATGGTGCGTCATCGCCGGGAACATGGCGGTGACCGCCTCGTCGACGGCCTCGTTGCGGGCGGCGAGCACGGGGAGCAGGTTCTGGCCCGCAGGCTCGGTGGCCACCTTGGTGGTCTGTGTCTCGGTGGCCTCCGCGAGCCGTTGGCCGATCCGTGAGGCGTATGCGGTCAGGAACGACTGTCGGAAAGACCTGGTCCGTGAACGGCCGTAGCCATCGGTCCGGGAGCCGGCATTCATCATCGCCGCGGTGGCTTGGACGAGCAGTGAGGTGAACAACAGCTCGACGGCGTCCAGATCGGGCGGGAAGCCGATAGCAGTGCAGAAGCCGAGCTCACGACTCCAGACGGTGCGACAGCGATTTGCCTCAGCCACCGCTCCGAGCAGCATCGCCTTCGGAGCGTCATAGGGATTGTCTATCCCGATCCGCCGCCCGGTCGGCTCCTCAGATGAGCTCTGGCCCAGGGCCGACAGCAGCGCGTGGTCGATGCTGTGCCGGGCCATCAGTGCCTGGGCGCCAGCGGTGAACGTCTCGGCCTCGGCCGCGAAGGTGGATGACTCGGCCTTGGCCAGCAGCGCCCGGATCCGGCTGAGAACCCGCTCGTCGATGGCAGCCGTTCGCGTTTGAGCTGTGGTGTGGCTCGGGTGCCAGGTGCCTGGGATCGGGGTCAGCTTCTCCAGCGGGGGCAGGCCGGTGAGAAGGTTGAGCACCTCCAGCGCACAGGAAACGACCGCGGACCACTCGGTATGCCGCGCCTCGCCCCACGCTTGCAGGTGGTTCTGGTCAGGTCGCCACCAGACCTGCGCCTCAAGGTCAGATAGCTGGGACGTCCATCGGGGGTCGATGCTTGACGGGCTGTAGCGCTGCATCTCGGCAGCTATCGCATCACCCGTCAGGCTCACATGATGCTTGCTGAGCTGGCGCGACACGATGCGAACCAGATCGGCAGGCTGCCACCCGCGGTGCCAGGTCCCGGAGATGGCCGACTGCAGGTAGTCGGTGAGCAGGCGTTCGGTAGTCCCGCGCCAACCACCCACCCCCGGTCGGTCGGCAACTCGGGCCGTCGCCAGTTCGAACGCCCTCTTGTTCTCGTGAGCAAGCGCGCTCAAGGCGGTTGCGACGTCGAAGGCGACCTGTTCCTCAAGTGCCGGCTGTTCGCTCTGCACCCACCACCTTGGGCCGGAGCTCGTGGGCGGCTTGCGCTTGCGCTCCTTCGCCTTCATCTTCCGTCGCTGCTGATTCGCCTTGCCCACCGTTGTCCTCCTCTGCCTGACCCGGCTGTTCCCTTGCCCGGCAACCCTAACCACGGGATCCGACACCGGGGCCCGGCGGCGAGGCCCGGTCAGTCGACCGTTCCCTGGGGCAGGACCCAAACGTGTGGCTGGCCGGTGCTGGCTGCGATGTGTCCGAAATCGGCGTCGTAGTGCATCACCACCGCCCCGTAGTGCTCGGCAACTGCCGCCGTCAGGAGATCGATCACCCCTGCAGCGCGGTGGTGGCCCCGGGCCGCCATAAGCGCTTGGACGTCCCGAGCGCGCTGGCCGATCGACTCGGTGATCGGCAAGGTGACATAGAGCTCCCGCCGCAGTCCGGCGATCTCCCGGACCTCCCGGTGGTTTCGTGCCGAGTAGCCGGCCTCCAGGTCGACCGTCACACAGGTGGCCGCGGCCCCCTCAGCGATGAGACCCGCGATGACCCTGCGTACCTCCGGGTGGCCGAGTCGGGCCTGTGCAGAAGTGTCGATCAGATAGAGGCGGGCAGCCCCCGCCTCATCGGCCCCCGCCTCATCGGTCACCGCCTCATCGGTCACCGCCGCGCCTGCCGCATGACCTCCGGATCAGCAATGTCCGAGCCCACCCCGAACGCACGAGGGTCATCGAGCAGCGCCTCGACCCGACGCCGTCGGCCGCCCACGAACTCCAGTGCGCGGTTCACCGTGTCCTTCTTGGTTGTCGTCCCCAGCTCCTTGGCAGCCAGGGCGAGGGCGTCGTCGTCGAGGTCGATGAGGGTCTTCATATATAAGACGGTACGCCCGCAAATATATGGCTGGCAAGAGGCGCCAGCACCTCCTGGCTGGTCAGGGGGCTGGGGAAGTTAGCCTCTTTGGCGTGACTCACTTCGACCTGGCAATCATCGGCACCGGCTCGGGCAACACCCTGGTCACCCCGGACTTCGACGACAAGCGCGTCGCGATCATCGAGTCCGGCAAGTTCGGCGGGACCTGCACCAACGTCGGCTGCATCCCCACCAAGATGTATGTGTATGCCGCCGACGTCGCCAACACCGTTGCGCACGCGGCAAAGTACGGCATCGACGCCACGATCGACAACGTGCGCTGGCTCGACATCCGCGACCGCATCTTCGGCCGGATCGACCCGATCGAGCAGAGCGGCAAGGACTACCGGGTCAACGGAAAGAACACCACCGCCTTTCTCGGGCGGGCCACCTTCACCGGTCCCAGGGCGCTGCGGATCGACACCGGGGACGAGGTCACCGCGGACCAGATCGTCATTGCCGCCGGCGCCCACCCGATGGTGCCCACAGCAGTGCGCGAGTCCGGGGTCCCGTTCCACACCTCCGACACCGTGATGCGCCTGGACGACCTCCCGAAGCATCTGCTAATCCTCGGATCCGGTTTCATTGCAGCCGAGTTCGCTCACGTCTTCTCGGCTCTTGGCAGCCAGGTCACCGTCGTCGCACGCAGCAACGCGTTGTTGCGCCAGCTGGACACCGAGATCTCGCAACGCTTTACGGCGATAGCCCGGGAGCAGTGGGACGTCCGCCTCAACGCCGAGCTGACCAACGTCAGCGGCCGCCCCACCGAGGTCAGCGGCGCCACCGGGGTCCGCCTCGATTTCGACGATGGCAGCCACGTGAGCGGGGACGTCCTGCTCGTGGCCACGGGCCGGGCCGCCAGCACGGCCGACCTCCACCTCGAGCGGGCCGGAGTCGAAACGCATTGGGACGGCCGGGTCAAGGTCGACGAACACGGCCGCACCAACGTCGAAGGCGTCTGGTCTCTCGGTGACGTGTCCAGCGACTACCAGCTCAAACATGTGGCCAACCACGAGGCCCGGGTCGTCGCCCACAACCTGGTCCACCCCGGCGACCTGCGCAGCTTCGACCGCCGCTATGTGCCGCAAGCCGTCTTCACCTCCCCGCAGATCGCCAGCGTCGGGCGGACCGAGGAGCAGCTCAAAGCCCAGGGCCGCACGTACGTCACCAAGACTCAGGCGTATGGCGATACGGCATACGGCTGGGCGATGGAGGACACCACAGGGGTCTGCAAGGTGATCGCGGACCCAGCCACGGGCGAGCTGCTCGGCGCGCACCTCATGGGCTACCAGGCGTCCAACCTGATCGCCCCGCTGATCCAGGGGATGACCTTCGGGCAGACCGTCCAGGAGATGGGCAGGGGGCAGTACTGGATCCACCCCGCGCTCAGCGAGGTCGTGGAGAACGCGCTGCTCGGCCTCGAGCTCAGCGCCGATTAGGCTGGCGCCTATGGCAGTCGAGGGTGGAACCAGGGCGATAGTGGCGGCGCTACTCGCCAACGTCGGGATCGCGGTCACGAAGTTCATCGCCTTCTTGCTGACCGGGTCGAGCTCGATGCTGGCCGAGTCCGTGCACTCCGTGGCCGACTCCGGCAACCAGGGGCTGCTGCTCCTGGGGCGCAAGCGGAGCCGACGCGAGGCCACGCCGTTGCACCCGTTCGGCTTCGGCCGCGATCGCTACCTCTATGCCTTCATCGTCGCGATCGTGCTGTTCTCCATCGGCGGGCTCTTCGCGCTGTACGAGGCGTGGCACAAGTACCAGGATCCCGAGCCGATCACCGGCACGTGGTGGTGGCTGCCGATCGCCGTCCTGCTCATCGCCATCGTGCTGGAGGGGTTCTCCCTTCGTACCGCCATCGTCGAGAGCAACCATGTCCGCGGGAAGCGCTCGTGGGCCAGCTTCATCCGAACCGCCAAGGCACCCGAGCTGCCCGTCATACTGCTCGAGGACTTCGCCGCCCTGATCGGCCTGACCTTCGCGCTCTTCGGTGTCAGCATGACACTGGCCACCGACAACGGGGTCTGGGACGCCATCGGCACCGCCCTGATCGGCACGCTCCTGGTCCTCGTCGCGATCGTTCTCGCCATCGAGATGAAGTCCCTGCTGCTCGGCGAGGCCGCCAATGTCACCACGGTCCTGGCCATCAAGGCCGCCCTCGAAGGCGACGAGGACTCGGCAATCGAACGCCTCATCGACCTCAAGACGCTGCACCTGGGGCCGGAGGAGCTGCTCGTGGTGGCCAAGCTTGCGGTGGGCCGGCTCGACCACGGGCACCAGATCGCCGCAGCCATCAACGCCGCCGAGGAGCGAGCCCGAGCGGCAGTGCCGGGGATGCGTCTGGTGACGTACCTCGAGCCCGACATCGACCGCGGCGCCTCCGACCCCGTCTCCTGGCAGGGCGCGACCGATCGCGAGGCTCGCGACCCCGCCGCCGAGTGACACCGCGCTGCGGCATTTCAGACAACGCCCTCCTGGGAGATCAGGAGATGGAACCAGGCTCAACGACCCACTGCGCCTCGACGCCGGTGAATTCGCTGATCGTGTCGTAGTCCGAGTCGTAGTGCAGAACGGTGATTCGATGCTGTTCGGCGACCGCAGCGACCAGGAGGTCGGTCAGACCCACACTTCGGTGCTGGGACACTCCCGCCAAGGATCGTTGGACGTCCATCGCGCGCTGCCAGTGTTCGTCCAGGACGGGCAGGTACTCATACGCTGCCTGGCGGTCCGCTCGGATCTGCTCGTAGTCCAGCGGGTCCCTGGCGCTGAACAGGGACTCGAAGTCCAGAGGTGCGCAGGTCGCGACCAGGCCAGCAGTGATCAGCGGGACCAACAGTTGTGCTACCGGCTCGTGATGCATGCGAGCCGCAGCGCTCGTGTCGACCAGATAGCGGGCAACTACCGCCACACGTGCGCCCGCTCGTCCTTGTCGGCCAAAGCCTTCATCGAGCCGCTGACGAGGCGCTCCACCTCTCGGCGTCGGGCCGCAGCGGCGCTGGCTTCTTTGAGCGCCTGGGTCACTGTGTCTTTCAAGGTCTTGGTTCCAAGGGCTGCACGGGCAGCGGCCACGTCGGCGTCATCCAGGTCCACAAGTCGTTTCGTCATGGTTCTCACCTCTCCACTTAGTATATCTGGTCGGACCTGTATTGGATATACGTGTCTTTGCCGTTGCGTGCCCGAGCCTTTCCAGCCGTGGGTCAGGTCACCATGATGCAGGCGACGCCAGGCAGATCGTGAAAGTTCGCGCTTCGGTCCGTGGTGAGGACTGCTCGTTTGGTTGCTACTGCAGTCGCCGCGATCATCAGGTCGTGCCCCGCGCTTGGTTCCGGTGCGCGGGAACCCGATGCGGTTCACCCGGTCAGGCGGAGCCCGGTTGGTCGAGGCTCAGACGCGAATAACCGGCGGCCCACCGATGGCCTCCAGCGGGTCATAGTCGGAGTCCTGCGTGACGATGGGCAGGTCGTTGGCAGCTGCGACGGCCGCAATCCACAGATCATTCACGTTGATCCGAATGCCTTCCTCGGCCAGACGAACCCTGAGCGTGGCCCAATGTCCTGCGGCGACAACGTCGATGGGCAATGCCTCCAGCCCGGTGACCGAGTCAAGGGTCGCCAACCTGCGAGCGCGGGTCGCCGTGTCTGCTGCGGCCAGGACGCCGGCCTGC
>JBBQUB010000046.1:0-15739 GCA_038212865.1 Actinomycetales bacterium | reverse complement strand
GTAAGGCTCGACCTTGGGTCGCAGCGGGTCGCGATCACGCATCCTCGGGCAGTGGAGGGCCGACGACCTGCAGTCCATAACGGGGTCCCACCTCGTTCCAGCGGGCAATCTCCTCGCTCATCGACTGGCCGTCAACCCCAGGGAGCCGACGCTCGGTGGCGGGGATCCCGACCTCGTCGTAGAGCGCCATGAGACCTCCGGGTGAGGTGAAACCCAGGAATCGCACCGGTTCTGAGCCGGTCACCCGAAACGCGTGGGGCAGTCCGGATGGGAGCCAGAGGACGTCTCCGGTGGATAGGTGGAAGGTCTGGTCACCGGCGCGGTAGGTCATCGACCCGTCGAGAAGGAAGAAGGCCTCAGCTTCGTTGCTGTGGCAGTGCAGAGGAGTGGCAGTTCCGGGGGGCTGCGTGACCAGGGCAATTCCCAGGGCGCCGCCCGAGTCGGCGGAGCTGAGCAGGTGTTCAAACAGCGAACCCATTGCCCACGTGGCTCGTCCAGAGTCAGCCGGGCGGTGGAGCGCGGTCAGCTGCGCGGTGTCGATGGTCGGTTCCGTCATGGTTTGCTCCTTGATAATTCATCCGAACCCACTTCGGATGAATACTGGTACGCTAGGCCGCGTGGAGGAACCGGTCAAGACCCGCAGCTACCGCTCGGCGCAGCGCCGTGACCAGGCGGCGGCCACGCGGTTGTCTGTCCTTGCCGCAGCGCGGGATCTGTTGCAGGACAAGGGGTATGCCGCCACCTCCGTGGCGGACGTTGCCCGGGTGGCCGGGGTTTCGCTGGACACGGTCTATGCCTCGGTCGGACGCAAGCCTGAGCTGGTGCTCGGCGTCATCGATATGACTCTGGGCGGTGGCGACGAGCCGGTGCCTGCCGAGCAGCGTGACTATGTGTTGGCGATCCTGGTGGAACCGTCGGCTCGGGGAAAGATCGCGATCTATGCGGCAGCGGTGGCCAGGCTGATCCCGCGAACCGCGCCGCTGCAGGAGGCCCTGCGCAGAGCGGGGGAGACCGATGCGGACTGTGCCGCCACGTGGGAGCGACTGGTGAACCGGCGCGCGGACAACATGCTGCTCTTCGCGGCTGACCTACGCTCGACCGGCGAGGTGCGAGACGACCTGAGCGACCAGGAGGTCGCCGACGTGGTGTGGTCGAGCAACGCCGCCGAGTACTGGTTGCTGCTGGCCCAGCGGGGCTGGACGCCCACACGCTACGAGGCTCTGCTGAGTGACCTGTGGAGCAGGATGTTGCTTGCCTGAGCGAAGAGGCGGCGCCGCCTGCACGAGGCGATCGGCCGCCCATCTGGCCGGTGGCTCGGTGGTCATCTCCTGATAACGAGGTGACGCAGCCGGGCCGATGCGCCACAGTGGTCCCTTGTGGGTCACCTCGATGTCAATGCCGTCAGCTTTGTCCTGCCCGATGGGCGGCCCCTGCTCGACGGGGTAAGCCTGAGGGTGGGCGAGGGCGCCAAGGTCGCCCTGATCGGCCCCAACGGCACCGGCAAGACGACCTTGTCCCGGATCGTCAGCGGTGACCTCACTGCGGCCGAGGGGGCGGTGACCCGAAGCGGCGGGCTGGGCGTCATGCGCCAGTTCATCGGGTCAGTGCGGGACGACTCGAGCGTGCGTGACCTGCTGGTCAGCGTGGCGCCTTCAGTCATCCGTGCTGCGGCTGCGGCCGTCGACAGGGCAGAGGCGGCGATGATGGAGGTCGACGACGAGCCCACCCAGATGGCCTACGCGCAGTCCCTGGCCGACTGGGCCGACGCGGGTGGTTACGAGCACGAGACCCTCTGGGACGTGTGCACGGTGGCGGCGATCGGCATACCGTTCGAGCAGGCGCAGTGGAGGGCCGTGACCACGCTTTCGGGCGGCGAGCAGAAGCGGCTCGTGCTGGAGGCGCTGCTGCGCGGGCCCGAGGAGGTGCTCCTGCTCGACGAACCCGACAACTATCTGGACGTCCCGACGAAGCGCTGGTTGGAGGACCAGCTCGTCGCCTCTCCCAAGACGGTGCTGTTCGTCAGCCATGATCGTGAGCTGCTGGATCGGGTCGCCACCCGGATCGCCACCTTGGAGCCCGGTGCCGCCGGCTCGACGATGTGGGTGCATGCCGGCCGCTTCTCGACATACCACCAGGCCCGGATCGACCGCAACAGCAAGCTGGAAGAGCTGCGTCGACGCTGGGATGAGGAGCATGCCAAGCTCAAGGCGCTGGTGATCATGTACCGCCAGAAGGCGTCATACAACTCTGACATGGCGCCCAAGCTCCAGGCTGCCGAGACCCGGCTGCGCCGCTTCGAGCAAGCCGGGCCGCCCGAGCTGGTCCCCTATGAGCAGAACGTGCGGATGCGTCTGAAGGGTGGTCGGACGGCCAAGCGGGCCGTCATCGCCGAGGGCCTCGAGCTGACCGCTCTGATGGCGCCCTTCGACCTGGAGATCTGGTATGGCGAGCGGGTCGCCGTCCTGGGCAGCAACGGATCCGGGAAGTCCCACTTCCTGCGGCTGCTCGCCGCCGGCGGCAGCGACCCGGCGCCGGAGCACCGCCCCGTCGGTGATGTGCAGCCGGTCACGGTCGAGCACACCGGCAGCGCCCGCCTGGGCTCGCGCGTGCGTCCGGGCTGGTTCGCCCAGACCCACCAGCACCCCGCGCTGCTGGGCCGCACCTTGTTGGAGATCCTGCACCGAGGCGACGAACATCGTGCCGGCAAGCCGCGCGAGGAGGCAGCCAGAGCGTTGGATCGCTACGAGCTCGCCCGGGCGTCGGAACAGACCTTCGAGTCGCTGTCCGGGGGCCAGCAGGCGAGGTTCCAGATCCTGCTGCTCGAGCTCAGCGGCGCCACCCTCCTGTTGCTCGACGAGCCCACCGACAACCTGGACCTGCATTCGGCCGAGGCGCTGGAGGAAGGGCTCGAGGCCTTTGACGGCACGGTGGTGGCCGTGACGCATGACCGCTGGTTCGCCAAGGGGTTCGACCGCTTCCTTGTCTTCGGCCAGGACGGCTCGGTCTATGAGTCCGATGAGCCGGTCTGGGACGAGGGTCGGGTCCGGCGCCCTCGCTGAGTCCGCAACCGGTCGCCTAGTGGGCCGAGATGTCCTTGTCTGGCGGCTGCCCCACCGGCAATGGTCGCCGCCGCGATCGTGACCAGCGCGCCCAGGATCAAGGCGGCTGGTTCGCCCGGCTGCAGGACGTTCAGGCTGGTGCCCAGCGCCGCGGCGGCAACGGGGACACCGAGCTGCCCGGCAGCCAACGTGGCCAGGCTCAGCGGCTGCCCGGTGAGTCGGGTCAACGAATGGCTGAGCGCCGCGCCCGCGCCGAGCAACAGCCCGAGCAGTATCAGTGCCGGGTGGTTCACGAGTGCGCGCAGATCCAATGAGGCCCCCAGCCAGACGAAGAACAAGGGGCCGAGGAAACCCTCGGTCACCGCGAACAGCTGACGGGCGAGCCGCCGCGGTTGTCCGACCGCAGCCACTGCGAGCCCGAACACGAACCCCGCGAGCATGATCGACACGTGCGAACCAGTGGCGACGGCAGCGAGCGCGAACAGGATCATCAGGCTGATCCGCAGCTCAAGAGCGAAGTGGCGATCTTCCGAGACGCGGTGGAGCCTGCGACGAAAGCCCTTACGCTCCAACAGAAACAGCAGGACGAAGACCAGGACGCAGGTCAGTATGACGGCCAGCGCGCCCATTGCCGCGCGGCCGGCTTGCCCTGGATCGATGGCCAGGGGGAGGGCGACGATGCAGACGGCGTCGGCGATGGCGACCTGTGGGAGCAGCTGAAGCACCTGGTGGCCGCCGAGGCCCAGCGAGTCGATGATGGGCAGGACCAGGGCAGCCGAAGACGAAGCCATCAGGACGGCATACAGCGCGGCATGGCTCGTCCCGAAGCCCGCGGCGAGGAGCACTCCCAGGGCAGCCGACCCTGCTCCCACCAGCACGGCACGGGCGGTGCCGCGGCCGAGGCTTCGGCGGAGGCTGGCATCACGAACGGGCACATGGGTGCCGACCACGAACATGACGAGCCCGAACCCCACCTCCGCAAGGAAGGAGAAGGTGTGCTCGGAGGCGTCCAGGTAACCCAGCCCCGTCCGGCCCAGGATGATCCCGACGAGCAGCTCACCGACGACCACGGGCACGTGCCAACCCCGGGGAAATGCCAAGAGGGGTCCGACCAGACCGGCCAGGACGATGACGGCCAGCGTGGCGAAGTCCAACGGGCACCTCCTCATGAGGGCGCGAGCGCAGCGTTCGCGACGGTGCCCGTCAGCATAAGCATGTCCCTGCAGCCTCGTTCTACCGTTATGCTTGCAAGAAATTGCAGAAACTTACAGAATACACGAGCGCGCCAGGCCCCCGGGGTGGTAACGTCTGGACAAGCGGACATTTCGGACTCATCGAGCGGCGCTCGCCGTGGGGACTGACACATCCGCCACCATCTGCGACTTCGTCGGTTCGGCGGCCGCGATCAACGCCAAGATGACATTCCCGGTGTCGGGCAGCCCGGAGGCGCACCAGGGAGTGATTCGTGATGCGGGTTGACGACACCGTCGGTGCCGATGCCGACCCTGCCCTCAGGGGGCTGGTCGTGGTGTTCAACGGCTCGGCCGCCATCGTGAGCCAGAAGGTGCCCGGTATGTCTGGTGCGAACCTTGCGTTGTCGCCTGTGCAGTCCGCGGGTGCGGACCCTGTGGTCAAGACGTCGCGGTGGGACGGCTCGACGTCGACGTTGAGCGTCCCTGCGAGGACGGTTGCCGTCTTCGTCCAGCGCTGATCTGTTGGCGACCGAGGGCCGGGACTTAGGCCCTTGCTCACTTCAGGCCGCCGGTTTGACTGAATTCGGGGCCGCAAACCGGCCTGAAGTGAGCAAACCGGCCTGAAGTGAGCAGGGGCTAGGCGGGCGGGCTGTCGACCGGCAGGGGGCAGAGATAGACCGAGACCCGCTTCGCGCTGGGATTGCCGGCTCCGATCCGGCGGTAGCGCTCCAGGACCTCGGCCAGGTCCGTGCGCAACGCCGACAGCTGTCCGGCCGTGACCTGAACCAGGTGGTCCGAGAGACCAGCTGGCTCGCGCCAGCCGGCCGGCCATCGGTCCTGGGCGTCCAGCCACTGTTCCGCCCGGTCGGTGAAGTGATGCAGGTAGTCGCGGGCGAGCCATTCCAGAGCGGCCTCGACGTCCGCGTTATCCCCGGGATCCTCATCTCTTGGTCGGAACTCGGTGCCGACTTGCCAGAGGCGCTGTCGCCCGCTGCCTTCTCCGGAGTCGACCACCACACCCACCGTCGCCAGCTTGCGCAGGTGGTAGCTGGTGGCCCCGCTGTTGGTTTGCAGGAGGGCAGCCAGTGTCGTTGCCGTAGCCGGGCCAACCACCCGCAGCTCGGCCAGCAGGCGCGATCGCAACGGATGGGCAAGCATGGCCAGCGCCGGACCGTCGAGGTGGACGGTTGGTGTCGGACTGCTCATGGAATGCACACTAATCATGCATACTTCGTTTGCACAAGTCCGCACCGAGACGCCGGACCTGGCCCATCCGTGCTCAGAATCGGCTGTCGGCGCTGATTTTGTGGTGCGAGAGGACGCCGGTATCGTTATACCTCGTTGTGCGAACCGCGGCCTCATGGTCGCCCACCCCTGATCTTCTCGGGGAGACGCACCAGCACAGTCATTGCACCGTTGCCCCCAGTTGCACAGTTCACGAGAGAACGAAGGCTTATCCGTGCGTACGTACACCCCCAAGCCCGGCGAGGTTGAGCGTCAGTGGCTCGTCATCGACGCCACCGACGTCGTCCTCGGAAGGCTGGCCAGCCAGACCGCGATCCTCCTGCGGGGCAAGCACAAGCCGACCTTTGCACCCCACGTTGACTGTGGTGACTTCGTCGTCATCATCAATGCCGACAAGGTCGCCCTGACCGGCAGCAAGATGGCGCAGAAGAAGGCCTACCACCACTCGGGTTTCCCGGGGGGACTCAAGGCGACGTCCTACCAGGAGCTGCTCGCCAAGCAGCCTGCCAAGGCCGTCGAAAAGGCCGTCCGCGGCATGCTTCCCAAGAACTCCATTGCCCGCCAGCAGCTGAGCAAGCTGAAGGTCTATGCGGGTGACGTGCACCCGCACCAGGCGCAGCAGCCGGTGCCCTTCGAGATCACCCAGGTCGCGCAGTAATCCCTCGGCCCTTAAGGGCTGAACCACTCACTGATCAGGCTGAATCAGCAGCTGATTCAGACATCGCAACGAGGAGAACCGTGGCTGACACCACTTCCGCCGTCGAGACAGATGTTGTCGAGGGCGAAGAACCAGAGCTCACCGAATACACCAGCGAGTCCGATGCCCCTGTGGCGGAGGCCCGCAAGGCGACGGCTTCTGTCCCCGGTGCCGCAACCGGACGTCGCAAGCAGGCCATCGCCCGCGTGCGCATCATCCCGGGCAGCGGCCAGTGGAAGATCAACAACCGCACGCTGGACCAGTACTTCCCCAACAAGGTGCACCAGCAGATCGTGAACGAGCCCTTCAAGGTGCTCGACCTCGACGGGGCCTACGACGTGCTCGTGCGCGTCCATGGCGGTGGCCCCTCCGGCCAGGCCGGCGCGGTGCGTCTCGGTATTGCCCGGTCGCTGAACGGTATTGACGAGGACCTGAACCGTCCCGCACTGAAGAAGGCCGGCTTCCTGACCCGTGACGCTCGCGTCCCGGAGCGCAAGAAGGCTGGCCTGAAGAAGGCCCGCAAGGCGCCTCAGTACAGCAAGCGCTGAGCCAGCATCATCGCGCCAGAGGCGGCTTCGAACCTGTCGATGCCAGGGTTTCGGGGCCGCCTCTGCCGTCTCACGTGAAAGGCGCATCCGCATGGCTGCTCGACTCTTTGGCACCGACGGCGTTCGCGGTCTGGCGAACAAGGATCTGACCGCTGAGCTCGCGCTTGACCTGTCAGTGGCGGCGGCTCACGTGTTGGGCGAGGTCGGTGTCTTCGAAGGTCATAGACCGCAGGCGATCGTCGGCCGAGACCCCAGGGCATCGGGTGAGTTCCTGGCGGCGGCCACCATCGCGGGACTGGCCTCCGCCGGGGTTGATGTCCTGGATGCAGGTGTGCTACCGACGCCGGCTATCGCGTTCCTGATCGCAGACTGCGGCGCCGACCTTGGCGTGATGCTGTCGGCCTCTCACAATGCGATGCCCGACAATGGCATCAAGTTCTTCGCGAGGGGCGGCCACAAGCTGGCCGATGAGCTCGAGGACGCGATCGAGGCGCGGCTGAACGAGCCCTGGGAGCGGCCCACCGGGGCTGCCGTGGGCCGGGTACACCCGCTTGCCGACGGCCCCGCCCGCTACATCGCGCACTTGCTGGCGGCACTGCCGAACCATCTGGAGGGCCTGCACGTGGTCCTGGATGCGGCCCACGGCGCCGCCAGCGAGGTTGCTCCAGAAGCGTTCCGCCAAGCCGGTGCCCAGGTGACGATGATCGGCTGTGAGCCCGACGGTCTCAACATCAACGACGGATACGGTTCAACCCACCTGGGGAACCTCCAGAAGGCTGTCGTCGAGGCCGGAGCCCACCTGGGCATCGCCCTCGATGGCGATGCCGATCGTTGCCTTGCCGTGGACAGCCATGGTGCGGACGTCGACGGGGACCAGATCATGGCGATCCTTTCGCTGGCCATGCGCGAGCGCGGTGAGCTTGCGCAGGACACCCTGGTCGCCACCGTGATGAGCAATCTGGGCATGCTTCAGGCGCTGGAGCGTGAAGGAGTTACCGTCAAACAGACGGCGGTGGGTGACCGCTACGTCCTGGAGGAGATGAAGGCGGGAGCGCTCTCCCTGGGCGGCGAGCAGTCCGGTCACGTCATCTTCCTTGATCACGGAACCACCGGCGACGGCACGATGACAGGGCTCATGCTCGCCGCTCGTCTCGCCCAGACCGGTCGCTCACTGGAGGACCTGTCCGCCGTCATGACTCGGCTGCCGCAGGTGCTGATCAACGTCCCGGGGGTGGACAAGAGCCGCGTCGAAGGCAACGAGGCGGTGCAGTCCGAGGTTCGTGCCGCTGAGATCGAGCTGGCGGGCGTCGGCAGGGTCCTGTTGCGCAAGTCCGGGACCGAGCCTCTGGTGCGAGTCATGGTCGAGGCCGACGACGCTGCCCGGGCCCAGGCGGTTGCCCAGCGGCTCGCCGATGTCGTGGCCACGAACCTGGCCCTCTGAGGAAAGATCGTCTCGGCAAGCCACCGACCTGCAATCGTGATCGTGGTCACAAAATGTCGCCGCGGCCACCGTGGAGTCAAGCCGTTCGGCATGATTTCGGTCACAAAAACCTCACGGACGTCCAAATGGACGTCAAGGTGTGACTAGTTCCTCCTAGTTCTTTGTGACTAGTCACCTCACGTGACCAGCTCAAGACGCGGGAGGCGACTGGTAGTCATTGTCAGGATTGGTCCGTGTTTATCATGTTTAGTGCGTTATGGGGATTCTGTATCCCCACCACAGGCTGAGCTTGGGGCAGGGGCAACACTCCACTCCTGATTCTGTCAAGCACCTGAATTTCATTCTTAAGACCATAAGGAGAATTTTGAGGCTAAGAACTCTGTCGGTCATTCCCATTGCGATTATCTCGATGCTGGCGGCTGGCATGACCAGCGCTGCGGCCGCCGCTCCCGAGACACCCGTCAACCTCGCTTCGGCCGGTGACTTCACGGTGCTGTCGAAGTCAGGTGTTACCGACGTCTTCAAGACGTCAATCAACGGAAATGTCGGGACCAGTCCCATCACCGGTGCTGCCATCGGTCTGACGTGCGCAGAAGTGAACGGGATCATCTACACCGTCGATGCCGCGGGTCCGCTCCCGTGCAGCGTGACGGACCCCACGCGCCTGACAGCAGCTGTGGGCGACATGGAAGCCGCCTACAACGATGCGGCCGGCCGGACGTTGCCGGATGCGATTGACCTTGGCGCTGGAGAAATCGGCGGACTGACCCTCAGCCCCGGTCTGTACAAATGGGGCACCGACGTCTCCATCTCGAAGGATGTCACCCTCACGGGTGGGCCTAACGACGTATGGATCTTCCAGATTGCCGGAACTCTTACCGAGGCCTCCGCCAAGAACGTCACCCTCGCAGGTGGCGCACAGGCCAAGAACGTGTTCTGGCAGGCCGCCGGCGCGGTCACGATCGGAACAACCGCGCACTTCGAAGGGACGATCCTCACCAAGACGATGATCGCGATGAAGACCAAGGCCTCCATCAACGGCCGACTGCTGGCACAGACCGCAGTCACTCTCCAGATGAACACCGTGGTGCCGCCCGCTCTCTAAGCTCTCGTCGCGCGTCAGAGCCGGGACCGACGGGACTTTGTCCTCTCGGTCCCGGCTCTGGCTGTCCTCGCTCCCCTCCCGGCTATGGGGCGGGGGCAAGGCCGACTGAGTCGACGATGCGCGCGCGGCCGTCCCCGAGCGCATACGTGGCGCCCACGACGGCCAGGCGACCGCTCGCGACCCGCTCAGCGACCTGGCTGGAACGTTCGGTCAGCAGGCGCAGCGTATGCCGCACGTGCTCGGCCTCGATCTGGTCGGCAGTGGTCATACCCGCCTGACGGGCCGCGAGGACGCTGGGGGTGACGCGTTCGACGATGTCGCGGATGTATCCCTTGGGCATCACGCCGTTCTGGACCGCTTCCACGGTCGCCGAAACCGCCCCACAGGAGTCGTGTCCAAGAATGACCACGAGCGGGATGTCCAGGATGGCGACACCGAACTCGATCGACCCCAGCACGCCCGGGTCGATGACGTGACCTGCTGTGCGGACGACGAAGAGGTCGCCGAGGCCGAGGTCAAAGATGATCTCGGCCGCCACGCGCGAGTCCGCACAGCCGAAGAAGACGGCGATCGGTGTCTGGCCCTCGATGAGGCTGTCACGTCGGGCGGCGTCCTGGTTGGGGTGCAAGTGTTCGCCTGCGACGAAGCGCTCGTTGCCGCGGGCCAGCTTGGCCCAGGCCTCGGCCGGCGTCCACGGCCGCGAGGGTGTCGCCAGGTCGGGCTCGGTCACAGCCCGGGTCGCTTGGTGATGCTCATCGCCAGGGGTTTGGCTGTCTCGGCATAGAAGTCGTTGCCCTTGTCGTCCACGATGATGAAAGCGGGGAAGTCCTCGACCTCGATCTTCCAGATCGCCTCCATGCCGAGCTCCGGATACTCAAGTACGGCAACGGACTTGATGCAGTCCTGGGCAAGCCGGGCGGCTGGCCCACCGATGGATCCGAGGTAGAAGCCTCCGTGTGTCGAGCACGCGGAAGTCACCTGGCCTGAGCGGTTGCCCTTGGCGAGCATGACCATGGAGCCGCCTGCGGCCTGGAACGACTCGACGTAGGAATCCATCCGGCCGGCCGTCGTGGGGCCGAAGGAGCCACTCGCATAACCCTCGGGCGTCTTTGCCGGACCGGCGTAGTAGACGGGGTGATCCTTGAGATACTGCGGCATCGGCTTGCCCTGGTCGAGCAGGTCCTTGATCTTGGCGTGGGCCAGGTCGCGGGCCACGACAAGGGTGCCGGTCAGCGAAAGCCGTGTCATCACAGGGTGTTTCGTCAGCTCGGCCCGGATTTCGTCCATCGGCCTAGTGAGGTCGATCCGCACGGCATCGTCATCGGCAGCAGAGGAACCAGCCTCGAGGTGCTTGTCCGTTGTCTCGGGAAGGAAGCGCGCAGGATCGGTCTCGAGTGCCTCGATGAAGACGCCGTCGGCCGTGATCTTGCCGAGAGCCTGACGATCGGCAGAGCAGGATACGGCGATCGCGATCGGCAGTGAGGCCCCGTGCCGGGGAAGGCGGACCACCCGGACGTCGTGACAGAAGTACTTGCCCCCGAACTGTGCGCCGATGCCGAAGTTGCGGGTCAGTTCGAGCACCTGCTCCTCGAGGTCGACGTCCCTGAATCCACGCGCCGTGGCGGCTGAGCCCTCGTGAGGCAGACTATCGAGATACTTTGCGCTAGCGTATTTGGCTGTCTTCAAAGCGAATTCGGCGCTGGTACCACCGATGACAATGGCGAGGTGGTAGGGCGGGCAAGCCGCCGTCCCCAGCGAACGCAGCTTCTCGTCGAGGAAGGCGAGCAGTGCCTCCGGGTTCAGGACGGCCTTGGTCTCCTGATAGAGGTAGGACTTGTTCGCCGAGCCGCCACCCTTGGCCATGAACAGGAACTTGTAGGTGGTCTCGTGGCCGGGCGCCGTGTCGGCATAGAGCTCGATCTGGGCGGGCAAGTTGGACCCGGTGTTCTTCTCCTCCCACATCGTGATCGGCGCCATCTGGGAGTAGCGAAGGTTGAGCCGGGTGTATGCGTCATACACACCCTGGGCGATGGCCGACTCGTCTGATCCCTGGCCAGCTTTGGTGAGCACATGTTGGCCGCGCTTGCCCATCACGATCGCGGTGCCGGTGTCCTGGCACATCGGCAGGACGCCACCCGCTGCGATGTTCGCGTTCTTGAGCAGGTCGAGGGCGACGAACCTGTCGTTGTTGCTGGCCTCGGGGTCGTCGATGATGCTGCGCACCTGGGCCAGGTGTGCGGGTCGAAGGTAGTGCGCGATGTCGTGCATCGCCGTCTCGGTCAGCAGCCGAAGCGCCTCAGGCGCCACTTCGAGGAACTCTCGCCCGTCCGGGCCTTCGATCGTTCGCACGCCCTCGCTGGTCACCAACCGGTATGCCGTGTTGTCGGCTCCCAGGGGAAGCAGGTCCTCGTACTCGAACTCGGGCATTGTTGCTCCTTTGGCAATCACAAACGCGAACCCCGCCCCCTGTCGGTCGGTCCTGGCCCGGAGACGGTGCCAGCCTAGAACTCGACGGTTGCTGGCGTGCACGAGGTCCGGGTCGTGGGCGCCGTACAGCTCATGACCTGGGTGCGGCCACCGACTCTCGCAGGACCGGTATGCAGGCCATATAGGTGCGTGGCGCCAGTCCCTGCGCACCCAGTCCGAACATCCGCTCTGCCGCCCATCGGCCCATGTCGTAGAAGGGCAGCCTGACAGTGGAGATCGACGGTGAGATGTGTGTGACCAGTGCGTCTTGGTCATCGTAGCCGACGAGCGACATCTCGCCAGGCACATCGACTCCCTTCTCCCGTAACGCCATCAGCGAGCCCAGTGCCATGCGGTCGTTGCCGCAGAGGATCGCCGTCGGTCGGTGCACCTTGGCCAGCAGCTCAAGCGTGAGCTCGTACCCGGAGTCGGCCTGGTAGTTGCCTGCACGGACGATCTGGTCACTGGCGTCGATACCGGCCTGACGTAGCTCCTCGCGGTAGCCGCGCAGACGCGCGCAGGTTGCCCAGGCCCCGGGAGTACCTGTGAGGTACGCGATTCTCGTGTGGCCGGCGGCGATGAGGATGCGGACGGCTTTGCGACCGCCCTCGACCTCGTCGGGCAGGAGGCAGGGCAGCGAGTCGTTCGCGGTGAAGCAGTTCACCAGGATGGTGGGAACCCGGCCAGCGCTTGGCGGCAGCGTGACCCGCCGGGTGCCGGCTGCCGCATAGATGATGCTGTCCACCTGACGGTCGGCGAGGGTGTCAAGGGCAGCACGTGTCACCGCCCGCGACCTCATGGTGTTGATGACCAGCAGGACGCTGCCATGGCGCCATGCCACGTCGTGCGCGCCGGCGATGATCTGGCCGACATAGGACTCGACCGCGACCTCGTCGGTGATGAACCCGATCGTGGCAGTGCGCCGCGTTCGCAGCCCCTGGGCGGCGCGGTTCGGGCGGTAGCCGAGCTCGTCGACTGCGGCAAGTACGCGCCGTCGTGTCTCGGGTCGGATGACCTCACCCGGACTGGCGTTGATGACGAAAGACACCGTCGTGGCGGACACGCCTGCCAATCGTCCGACGTCGACCATCGTTGGTCGGCGGATCTCCCTGAGGTCCTTGGGGCGACCTGACATCACCGGAGCGTAGCGCGTCGAATCGTGTTTGTAACGGTTGAGTTTCTGGTATTGACGGTGTGGTTTCGTAAGGAGGAGGATCACAAACGCTAAATCGAATAAGCGCGCCATGGGGATGCCGCACTCCTGGAGGCAACCGCTCGGCGCAGGCCTTCAGTGAATCGGCGACAACTTCAGGAATCGGCGACATAGGAGCGATGACATGCGCGGTTTGACTCTTACGAAAGCGGTGGCAACCGTCGGGGCGGTGGCACTACTCACGAGCGGATGTCTGAGCTCAAACGACTCGCCCAGCTCGGGCGGTGCCGGTGGCGGGACTGCCAAGTCGGAAGTCGAGATCATGTTCGGTTTCGGTGGTGACCAGACGCAGGGTTTCAAGGACTCGCTGGATCCGTGGGCCAAGACGAACAACATCAAGATCAAGTACACCCAGGCGTCCTCGTTCGACACCTTGATTCGCAGCCGGGTGGCCGGGAACAACGCTCCGGACATCGCGCTCTTCCCGCAGCCTGGTCTGCTGAAGGACCTCCAGAAGCAGGGCAAGCTCCAGCCGCTGGAAGGCATCCTCGACATGGCAAAGCTGGAGGCCAGCATCGTGCCCGGCTTCCTGGACGCGGCGGCCGTTGATGGCAAGCGCTACGGCGTGCCGGTGTCGATGAACATCAAGAGCCTGGTGTTCTACAACAAGCCGGCATTTGAGGCGGCAGGCTACACGGTCCCCAAGACCATCGACGAGCTGATGGCCCTCGCCGACAAGATCAAGGCCTCGGGAACGGCGCCGTGGTGTATCGGGTTGGAGTCAGGTGCGGCGACCGGGTGGCCCGGAACCGACTGGATCGAGGAGCTGGTGCTCAAGCAGGCCGGGCCTGAGGTCTACGACAAGTGGATCTCTCACGCGGTCAAGTTCTCGGACCCGCCGATCAAGACCGCCTTCGACACCTACACCAAGATCGCCTTGACCCCGGGCAACGTCTTCGGGGGATCCAAGTCGATCGTCTCCTCGGCGTTCGGGACAGCAGCAAACCCGATGTTCACCAAGCCCCCTGGCTGCTTCTTGCACAAGCAGGGCAACTTCGTGACCCAGAAGGGCTTCCTGTCCGAGACGGTCAGGGCTGACATCGACAAGAACGTCGGCGTATTCCCCTTCCCCAAGGGGCAGTTCGACACCGTCGAGGGTGGTGGCGACCTGGCTGCCCTGTTCACCAAGGGTGACGCCAACGTGACAAAGGTGATCAAGTACATCACCGAGGATCCGACCTTCGGCGCCCAATGGGCCGGGCCCAGCGACCGAGGCTTCCTCTCCCCGCACAAGGACTTCGACCTCTCCAAGTACGGCAACGAGACCGTACGGAGCATCGCCAAGAACGCCTACACCGCCACCGGAATCCGGTTCGACGGATCGGACAGTATGCCGGCCAAGGTCGGCGCCGGCAGCTTCTGGAAGGGCATGGTGGCCTTGACCTCGGGCCAGCAGGACGTGGCCGCCACCGTCAAGGCGATCGACGAAAGCTGGCCCGCCAGCTAGCGCCTCACCCGTCGATGTGACTGAGATGACTACCAGCTGACCACCAGGGGGGCGCACCGGTCGGTGCGTCCCCCGGGCTGAGAGGAGTGTTCCAGTGCTCAAGGTGATCAACGCGCTCTTGGCCGTCGTCAGCGGTGTGCTCGGGTCGCTGCTGCTGTTCTATGTGATGAACAAGGTGGTGGAGCGGCTTCCGAAGAAGTGGGAGGAACGGGTCAAGCCCTACGTCTTCGTCGGCCCAGCGGTCGTCCTGGTTGGGTTCTTCCTGATCTATCCCGCCATCCGGACCATCGTCTTCAGTTTCGCGAACTCCGACTCCACGGCGTTCATCGGGCTGAAGAACTACACCGACCTGCTCGGCACGAGCGACTTCGTCACCGGCACGCTGTTCAACACGCTGCTGTGGATGATCGTTGTCCCCGCCGTCACCGTCGCCTTCGGACTCGCCGTGGCCGTGCTGGCGGACCGGCTGCAGCCCCGGGCTGAGAAGTTCACCAAGTCGATCATCTTCCTGCCGATGGCGATCAGTTTCGTCGGTGCCGCGACAATCTGGCGGTTCGTCTACGCGGCGACTCCCAAAGGCACCGGACAGGTCGGCCTGCTCAACGGGATCCTGGCGGCGTTCGGGAAGGACCCCGTCTCTTGGCTGCAGCTCAGCCAGGCCCACGCCAACAGCCTGTTGCTCATGGTGATCATGATCTGGTCACAGGTCGGTTTCTCCATGGTGCTCCTGTCGGCTGCGGTCAAGGGGGTGCCCGAGGACACGATCGAGGCGGGCCGGATCGACGGGGCCAGTGAGCGGCGGATCTTCTTCAACATCGTCGTGCCGCAGATCTGGGCCACCGTCATCACCGTCTTCATCACCGTGCTCATCGGGGTGATGAAGGTGTTCGACATCGTCTATGTCCTGACCAACGGCAACTTCAACACCGACATCATCGGTGTCCGGTTCTTCACCGAGCTGTTCACCAACGGCAACAACGGTTATGCCGCTGCCATCGTGGTCATGCTGATGATCGCCATCGTGCCGGTGATGATCTACCAGGTCCGCCAATTCCGGATGCAGGAGGCCCAACGATGACCGACATCAGCGTCGATCCACCGGCCGCTGCCACGCCCAAGCGGGCGCGTCGAAGCAGGGCCCCTCAGCAGGGCGCCATGCGGAGCCGGGCGGGCTGGTTCGTCAAGATCACCATGGGCGTCTTATGCGTACTCTGGCTCATCCCCACCATCGGTCTGCTGGTCACCTCCTTCCGCCAGGCTGACGGGGCCAACAGCAGTGGCTGGTGGACCGCCATCGCCAGCCCGTTAAAGGCCACCCAGTGGAC
>JBBQUB010000045.1:0-15820 GCA_038212865.1 Actinomycetales bacterium | reverse complement strand
GGCAGGGCGCCGAACTTGATCTGGTCCGCTAGCGTCTTGGCGGTCACCGCGGTGAAGCTGCCGGTGATGCTGGCGTTGCCGGCCACCAGGGCCGCCTGGGTGACCGGAGCAGAGATGACCTGGTTGTCCAGCACGATGGCGAACTGGTTGCGCGGGGGCGGTAGTGCCACCAGGCGCGAGGTCACGTCACCGAAAGCCTTGGTGCCCTCGGCGTTGAAGTCGAGCCGGACCTCCCAGATGCCGGTTGAACCACCCTGGCTCTGCTGCTGACCGGAGGTGGCGTTGCTGACCATCGAGCCGAGCACCTCAGCGGGGCCGAGGATGTACTTGACTGGACGTTCAGAATCGCAGGTCACCATCGGCTCGGCCGGGTTGTCGACAATGGCCTCGACGTCCTTGGGGTTGTTGCAGTCCAGCGCGGTGAAGGCCGCTTCGACATCGGGGGTGATCCAGGCGAGGTCGCTCGCGTCCTTGGGCTTGGCTCCAGGAGTTGAGGTCGTGGCCCCGGGGGTGGCAGTGGGCTTGGGTGTGGGCGCTGGGGTTGTTGCCGCCGCCAGTGCCTGTGGAAAGCCTGATTTTGGAGCGGGCGTCGTCGCCGAGCCGCTAGACGCGGCCGTCGGCTTGGTCGTGGCCGAAGTCGTCGGTTTGTTGGTGGCCGTACCCGTTGCGGTAGCCGTGGGCGTGGGAACCGGGATCGGAGCGGTTGAGCCCTCGACAAGTACGGCGCGGAAGCGCAGCTGAGAGGACTTCTGCAGCGCGGCGATGGTAGCCGCGGGGGGCTTGCCCGGCAGGGAGACCACGATGTTCTTGCCGCCCTGGGTGGTGACCTCAGCCTCCGAGATGCCGGAGCCGTCAACCCGCTGGCGGATGATGTCCACCGCCTTCAGGATCTGGCCCTCGTTGATCTTCTGGTCGCCCACGAGCTTCGGCTCAAGGATCACCTGGGTGCCGCCCTCAAGGTCTAGACCGAGCTTCGGCGTTCGCTGGGCATCGCCCCACGTGCTGGCGGCAGCCAACAACCCGTAGAGGCCGAAGACGATGACGATGAGCACTGCCAGGGTGCGCAAAGGCCCACGATTGCGCGGATTGATTGCCACGGGGTGTCCTAGTCGGAGAGGCTCGTCGGATCCGACGAGTGGTCGGTCTCCGGCTTGGTTAGTGCTGATGAGGTGGGGGCGGCGCCGGCGATGGCGCGGCGGTTGAAACGGATGCTGACGCCGGGGCTCACCTCGAGGGTGGCGATCTCGTCGGTGAGCGCGGTGATCCGGCCGAGCAGACCCGAGGTGGTCGTGACCTCATCGCCGACACCCAGTTTGGACTGAAGACCCTGAATTGCCTTCTGTCGACGTCGCTGGGTGATGAACATGAACCCGATCAGCAGCACGGGCAGCGCGAAGATCAGCAGGCTCGAGGATCCGCTGCTCGTGGATCCAGCCGCGACAAGCGAAGACATGAGCAAATCCTTCATGAGGCATTGGCGGGCGCATCCACTGAAGTGATCTGGACACGCAGGAACGCCGGCGCGAGCCGGAGCGTCCGAGAGAGTCTATGTGAGCCAACCCGGAGGAACCAACGCAGCGCGCCCCAAAGGGCTCAAACGTGATCAGGGCGGTATGCCGGTCAGCCCCCGAAGCGTCCTTCCCCGTCGCCCAGCGGCAGGGCCAAGGCCTGCGGGGCCCGCGCTGCTGGCGGCGGCGGGGTCAGCCCCAGATGCTGCCAGGCCAGCGGCGCGGCGGCTCGCCCGCGCGGCGTCCGGATGATGAAGCCCTCGCGCACCAGGAACGGCTCGGCCACGGTTTCGACGGTGTCGGACTCCTCCCCCACTGCGACGGCGAGAGTGCTCAGGCCGACCGGGCCACCGCCGAATCGTCGGCACAAGGCCTCCAGAACCGCACGGTCGAGCCGGTCCAGTCCACGGTCGTCGACGTCGAACAACGCCAGGGCAGCGTGGGCTGCTGTTTCGTCGGCCACGCCCTGACCATGCACCTGTGCCCAGTCGCGGACCCGGCGAAGGAGTCTGTTGGCAATGCGGGGTGTTCCCCGCGATCGGCGGGCGATCTCGGTGATCGCGCCATCGTGCGCCTCCACCTTCAGCAGACCCGCGGAACGTCGCAGGATGGTGACCAGATCATCCACGGCGTAGAAGTCGAGGTGACCGGTGAACCCGAACCGGTCTCGCAGGGGGGCCGGCAGCAGACCCGAACGCGTCGTGGCACCGACGACGGTGAAAGGCTCGAGCTTCAGCGGAATGGCCGTGGCACCTGGGCCCTTGCCGACGACAACGTCGACGCGGAAGTCCTCCATCGCCAGATAGAGCATCTCCTCGGTAGCACGGGCCATCCGGTGGATCTCGTCCACGAACAACACCTCGCCTTCGTCCAACGAGGTCAGGAGCGAGGCGAGGTCCCCGGCGTGCTGGATCGCCGGACCGCTGGTGATCCGGATGGGCTTTCCCAGCTCGTTTCCGACGATGAGCGCAAGGGTGGTCTTGCCCAGTCCCGGCGGGCCAGACAGCAGGACGTGGTCGGGTGGCGTGCCGCGACGTTTCGCCGCTTCGAGAACCAGTGCGAGCTGGTCGCACACTTTGGTCTGGCCAGGAAACTCGCTGAGCGTTCGAGGACGCAGCGCCGCCTCGACCCGGCGTTCGTCGTCGTCGCCCCCGGTATCGACGATCCGCGCTGTGGCGTCTAACGAGGAGTCGCCAAAGGTGCCGTCGTCGTCCGGGTCGCCGCCGTCGGCATCGGAGAGGTAGCCAGTCATCGACCCAGCTCCCTCAAGGCTGCGCGCAACAGGGCAGCAACGTCTGAACCAGGAGCAACGTCTGAACCAGGAGCAACAGCTGACCCTTCGCCGGCTTTGGACAGGACGGTCTCGATCGCGTCCTCGGCCTGCCTGAGGGACCACCCGAGGCCGACCAGCGCGTCGCGCACCTGCCCGGCCGACTGCACCGCAGCGGCCTTTGGCGCAACGGACGAGGCGGCCCCGGACGGCATGCCGATCTTGTCGCGTAGCTCCAGGACAATGCGCTCGGCACCCTTCTTGCCGATGCCGGGCACCTTGGTCAATGCCACCAGGTCCCCACCGCTGACGGCTCGGCGCAGCCCATCTGGATCGTGAACAGCCAACATCGCCAGTGCAATTCGTGGGCCGACGCCCGAGACCGTAAGAACCAGATCAAACACTGACCGCTCGTCCTCATCTGCAAAACCGTAGAGCGTCAACGACTCCTCGCGGACGATCAGCGTGGTTGCCAACCGTGCCTCGGCGCCTCGGCGCAAGGCCGCCGCCGTCCCAGGGGTGGTGTGCAGCAGGAGCCCCACTCCCCCAACTTCGATCACCGCACTGTCCAAGCCGGCGGACAGCACCACGCCGCGCACCGAGGAGATCATCAGGCCCCTGCCTTGCCCGCTCGTGCCGCCGAGCTCTGTCGATCGGCCAGCTGCTCAGCCACGGCTTGCTTGAGGCGGTTTTCGGCGGTGCCACGCCAGAGGTGGCAGATGGCCAGTGCTAGTGCGTCGGCGGCGTCTGCCGGCTTCGGCGGGGCGTCCAGGCGAAGGATGCGGGTGACCATCGCGGTGACCTGGGCCTTGTCGGCCCGGCCATTGCCTGTCACCGCGGCTTTGACCTCGGTCGGGGTGTGCATCGCCAGCGGCAGGCCGAGGCGGGCGGCAGCGAGCATCGGGACGGCGGACGCCTGGGCTGTGCCCATGATGCCCTTGATGTTGGCCTTGGCGAAGACGCGCTCCACCGCCACGGCGTCCGGTTGGTAACGAGCCATCCACTCGTCGATCTCGGTCTGAAGTGTCAACAGCCGTTCGGCCGGGTCGTCCGATGGCGAAGTGCGGACCACGCCGACAGCGATCATCCGCAGCGGCTTGCCCAGACCGCCCTCGACGACACCGAGGCCGCATCGAGTCAGACCGGGGTCAACACCCATCACACGCACGCTGACAGCTCCTGACCTCGGCCGAACACCTGTTCGGATAAACTACATCGCGTGGCCTCGGATCTGGGGGCGACGCGCCGCAGTCGGCTGGCGCTCTCCCAAGTGGCCGGATCAGCGGGATCACTCAGTCGTCGTCGTCCTCGAGCTCAGCGAGGATCTCGTCGCTCACGTCGCCGTTCGCCCAGACATTCTGAACGTCATCGCTGTCCTCAAGCGCCTCGATGACCCGGAACATGCTGCGCGCGCCATCAAGGTCGAGCTCGACCTCGATAGTGGGGATGAACGATGCCTCAGCCGAGTCATAGTCGATGCCGGCACCCTGGAGCGCTGTGCGCACGGCCACAAAGTCGCTCGGCTCGCTGACGATCTCGAACGCCTCACCGAGGTCATTGATCTCCTCTGCGCCTGCGTCAAGGACAACCTCGAGCAGGTCGTCCTCACTCTTGTCACCCTTGGGGACGATCACGATGCCCTTACGGGTGAAGACGTAGGAGACGCTACCGGGGTCAGCGAACTGGCCACCATTGCGGGCGAGAGCTGTTCGCACCTCTGCTGCCGCGCGGTTGCGGTTGTCGGTGAGGCACTCGATCAGGACGGCGACACCACCCGGGGCATACCCCTCGTAGGTGATGGTCTGCCAGTCCGCCCCGCCGGCCGTGGCGCCGCTGCCCCGCTTCACGGCGTTGTTGATGTTGTCGTTGGGGACGCTGAGCTTCTTGGCCCGCTGGATCGCATCGAACAGGGTCGGGTTGCCGGCGACGTCGCCCCCTCCTGTGCGCGCGGCCACCTCGATGTTCTTGATCATCTTGGCGAACAGCTTGCCGCGCTTGGCGTCGATGACGCCCTTCTTGTGCTTGGTCGTCGCCCACTTGGAGTGACCGCTCATCGCTTCTCCCTCGCCACCGAACCCTCGTCGAAATCCTGGCCGATCCTACCGATCGGGGTGATGGCAGTCAGTGCAGGGCGGCGCGAACCATCTGCGTGAAGAAGTCATGGATGCGGTGGTCTCCGGTGACCTCGGGGTGGAAAGACGTTGCGAGCAGGTTCCCCTGTCGGATCGCGACGACCCTTCCCGCAGCCGGACCGTCCTCCACGGTGGCGAGGACCTCGACGTCGTCGCCCATGTCCTCAACCCAAGGTGCCCGGATGAAGACGGCCCTAAAGGTGGCCGGGTGACCGGCTGGAACAGTTGTTTGCCTGGCGATCAGCGGGATGTGCAGGTCCTCCTCGAAGGAGTCGACCTGACGCCCAAAGGCATTGCGGCGCACCGTGATGTCGAGCCCACCAAGGGTCTCCTGGTCTGGCCGGGCGTCGGCGATCCGGTCGGCCAGCATGATCATGCCGGCGCACGAACCGTAGACCGGCATTCCGTCGGCGATGCGCTTGCGCAGGGGCTCCTGCAGGTCGAACGCCCGAACAAGCTTGTCCATCGTGGTCGACTCCCCGCCCGGGAGGATCAGGGCGTCGACGTCGTCGAGCTCGCGCGCCCGCCGGACGCCGGTGGCCTGCACGCCGAGAGTGGACAGCGCGAGGATGTGCTCACGCACGTCACCCTGGACGGACAGAACGCCAATGCGGACAACGGAAGTGCTCACCCGGCAAGGGTATGCGGCCCGGTCACCACCGCGCGCATTGGCAGCCCGGCTCGGCCCACCACGTTCCGAGGGCGGGACCGGTTAGCGCGTAGCCAACACCATTGGCGATTTCTTCGTCGCTCATTGTGACGGTTACGCGCTGGTGGCTGTGAATTCGGTTGTCCACATGGGGACCGTCCGTCGTCCCATCCTCCACAGGAGTCGCCTGGCCGATCGACACCCGGCTCCCGCCCACCGAGGCTGCGACGATGAACGACCTTCTACGTGCACATCTGAAGGCTCATGGTGGGCTGACGACGTCGGAAGCGGTCTACGCCTGTGGTTACACCAGTGTCGGCCTCAGCCGACTCGTGGCCGGCGGTTATCTGGTCAGGGCCCGTAGGGGCTGCTTCGTAGATGCACGGTTGATGACTGACGCAAGCCCAGAGCAGGGGCACGCGCTGACGGCCCGAGCCGTATCGAGAGGCTATCCAGCGCCCCACGCCATCAGCCATGTCTCGGCCTTGAGCGTCCATGGCCTGCCGCTTCTGAACGTCACCCTGGACGCCGTACATCTGACTCTGACTGGACTTGGGTATCCGAGAACCGTTCGCGGACTCCGGGTTCACCCTGAATTGCCCGATTCGGTCGCTCGGCAGCGCGACGATGACCGCGTGGTGCATCCCGCGATGGCCATCGTCCAGTCGGCCGCACTGGCCGGCATCACAGCCGGCGTCGCAGCGGCCGACGCGGCGCTGCATACCGGTCAGGTCACCAAGGACGATCTCGAGATAGCCCTGCGCATCGCCCGGCTGGGACCAGGGAGAGCCGACGCCCGAGCCGTCGTAGACCTGGCTGATGGGCTCGCCGAATCCCCTGGCGAGTCGTGGGCCCGAGTGCTCTTTGGGTCACTGGGGCTGCCGAAGGTCGAGCCTCAGGTGGTGATCCGGGACGGGCAGGGGCGCTTCGTGGGTCGGGTCGACTTTCTGTTCCGGGCCCAGCGCACCGTCGTCGAGTTCGACGGCCTGGTGAAGTACGCCGGCGCAGACGGACGCCAGGCCCTGATCGACGAGAAGCGGCGCGAGGACGCGTTGCGATCGCTGGGTTTTCAGGTGGTCCGGCTGACCTGGAGGGACCTCCACGACCCAGCGTTGGTCCAGCGCCTTGTCACGCAGGCGTTCGCGCGCGATCTGGCCATCCGTTAGCGCCCAACCATCACAATTGGCGCCAGGAAAGACGCAACGGTGATGGTTACGCGCTATCGGGCGGGGCGCGGCGGGCGCGGCGGGATGGGGGTTGTGCGGGCGCCCGCGCGGGCTACCAGCCGCGGGTGGAAAGGCGGTGCGGCTCGGCCAGCTCCTCGACGTTGATGCCGACCATCGCCTCACCCAGACCGCGGGATACCTTGGCGATCACGTCGGGGTCATCGAAGAACGTGGTCGCCTTGACGATCGCCTCAGCGCGCTGAGCGGGGTTGCCGGACTTGAAGATCCCCGATCCCACGAACACGCCTTCGGCGCCCAGCTGCATCATCATGGCGGCGTCCGAGGGGGTCGCAATACCACCGGCCACGAACATGACCACAGGTAGCTTGCCGTTCTGAGCGACCTCCTTGACCAGCTGGTAGGGGGCCTGCAGCTCCTTGGCCGCGACATAGAGCTCGTCCTCGCTCATCGAGGACAACCGGCGGATCTCGCCGTTGATGTCGCGCATGTTCTTGGTGGCGTTGGAGACGTCACCGGTGCCTGCCTCACCCTTGGAGCGGATCATCGCCGCGCCCTCGGAGATCCGGCGCAGGGCCTCACCGAGGTTGGTCGCACCGCAGACGAAGGGCACGGTGAACTTCCACTTGTCGATGTGGTTCGCGTAGTCCGCGGGGGTGAGGACCTCGGACTCGTCGATGTAGTCCACGCCCAGGCTCTGCAGTACCTGAGCCTCGACGAAGTGACCGATCCGGGCCTTGGCCATGACCGGGATGGAGACGGTCTCGATGATGCCCTGGACCATGTCCGGGTCGCTCATCCGCGCGACCCCACCCTGGGCCCGGATGTCCGCGGGCACGCGCTCGAGGGCCATGACGGCAACGGCGCCCGCGTCCTCGGCGATCTTGGCCTGCTCCGGGGTGACGACGTCCATGATGACGCCGCCCTTGAGCATCTCGGCCATACCGCGCTTGACGCGCGACGTCCCGGTGGCGGGAATACTTGCGGGGGTGGTCTCTTGCGATGACAAAACAGTGCCTCTTCCGGGTGTCTCACGGTGTTCTGCGACAGTTCGGGAACACCTCCTATCTTAGAGCGTCAGACCCCTCGCCCCAGCATCGGCAGCTCGTCATCGATCTCGAACGTCTGCGGGAGCTCGGCATGTCCGGCCAGCCGGAACAGACGCACACCCGGCTTGCGCCTCACCCGGCGTACATCGGTCACGGCGTCGTTGAGGAACCTGCGGGCCAGCTGCACGCGCTGGTTGGCTGCGCCCACACGCTCAAGCGCCGGGGCGCCGACGGCCTCGTCGGCTCTCAGGTGGCGGATAGCTGCCTCACCTAGAGCCACATCCAGGGCCTGGGTCAGGTCGCTCTCGACGGCTTCACGGGAGGTGTGTTGTTCGGAGTCGGACTCGAGCGAGTCGGATGCCGCTGCGGCCAGGAGCAGCGCGGTGGCTGGATCCAGGGCACCGGAGTTCGCCAGCTCGAGGGTGGCTTCTGCCCGGCGGACGAGCTGGGCGTCGAGGGCATGAAGTGCGCCCTCGACCCGAGAGTGCAACCGATCGAGCCGAGCAGCACCGTACGAGAGGTACCAGGCGATCAGCGCTGCCAGGGCGAACCCGCCGACGATCCAGATCAAGGTGTCCATCAAGTCCCTCCTGAGGTTCTTCCGGTACGCAACAGCCGTCCCCACTTCGACTCGGGTCCGCTGGAGGTGCGCACCGAGGACGCTCCGAGAGTGACCGTCTCATAGACCGCCATCACGTCCGTCGCGACCACTGACCAGTCAAAGGCGTTGGCCCGTTCGCGTCCCGCGACGGCTAGCTGTTCCCGCCGGCCCGGGTCATGCAGGAGCGCCACGACGGCCCGGGCCAGGTCAGCGGGGTCCCCGTTGCTGAACATCGCCCCGGCTGTGCCGCCGTGCAGGACCCGGGAAAAGGCAGGCAGGTCGCTGGCCAGCACTGTCGCCCGGGCGCTCATCGCCTCGATCAAGATGATGCCGAAGCTCTCGCCACCGGTGTTCGGCGCGAGGTAGAGATCCACCGATGCCAAGAGCCTGGCCTTGTCCACGTCACTGACCGGGCCGAGGAACTCGCAGGCCGCAGCTGCCTCGGCAGTCATCCGCTCGCGGACCTGGTCGGGGTCGCCTGGCCCGGCGATCAGGACCCGGACACCCGGCACCGCGCGGACGATTTCGGGCAAAGCCAGCGACAGCACCGGCATACCTTTGCGTGGTTCTTCCATCCGGCCCAGGAAGGCGATCGTGGGCCGCTGCGGCGTGCCCTCCCAGCCGAGTCGGCGCTCGGCCGACGCGAACCGTTCGACGAACACCCCGTTGGGGATCACCACTGCGTCGCCGCCAAGATGCGTGGTCACGGTGCGTCGGGCGTCCTCGGAGACCGCGATGCGGGCGCTGATCTTCTCAAGGCTGGGACGCAACAGCGGGTATGCCGCTTGCATGGCTCGCGAGCGCAGGTTGGACGTGTGGAAGGTGGCGACGATCGGCCCCTCCACAGCCCACAGGGCAAGGACCGAGACGCTGGGGGTCACCGGCTCGTGGAGATGGACGAGGTCGAAACGGCCAGCCTCGACCCATCGTCCGACCCGGGCAGCCGTCAAGGGTCCGAACGACAGGCGAGCCACGGAACCGTTGTAGCGCACCGGTACTGCGCGTCCCGAGCTGACGACGTAGTCAGGAAGCGGCGTGTCATCATCGGCCGGAGCCAGGACGCTGACGTGATGGCCCTGGGAGATGAAGTACTCGGCCAGGTCGCGCACATGTAACTGAACCCCACCCGGAACGTCGAAGGAGTATGGGCTGACGATCCCGATCCTCATCTGCCGTCGCCGGCCGGTTCGGAGGCGTGCTGGTCCACCAGGTCCTTGGTGAACACGCGCTGCATCATGTGCCAGTCATGAGTGTGCTCGCGGACCGTCTGTGAGAGCACATCGGCGCACGCTTGGGTCATCGCCTGAATCTTCTCTCGTGACGTGCCTTCGGTCGGAGGGGCGACGGCGTCGTGGAAGGTCACCACGGTGCGCCAGCCGTGTCCCTGGGGATGGGGCTCGTAGTGGACCATGCACGGGTGCAGGGCGGCACCGGTGTTGAGCGCCAGTGCAGCGGGTCCGACGGCCATCCGGGCTCGCTCGCCGCAGAAGTCGACCTCGACACCCCCGTTGGTCAGATCCCGGTCGGCCAGAAGTGCGACCAGTGCACCGGCGCGGCAGGCCTGCGTCAGCTCACGGAACACGTCAGTTCCGCCGGTCAGCGGGATGATCCGCATGCCCAGTCCCTCACGGAACGCCACGAACTCGTCGAAGAGCTCCTCCGGCTTGAGCCGTTCGGCAACCGTCGTGACGGGTGCCAGCTGGGTGGTAGACCACGCGCCGCCGAAGTCCCAGTTGCCGATGTGTCCCAGGAACATCACGGCGGACCTGCCGGATCTTAAGTGGGCACGGACCGGACCGTCGCCGACCGCCCTGACGCCGCTGATCAGGTCGTCGACGCTTTGGTCGGGAAGTCTGAAGGAGTCGCACCAGTAGCGCAGGTAGGAGCGCATCCCTGCGCGCACCAGCGCTTCGAGCTCGGCAGCGGTCAGCTCAGGCCGAACGACCTTGTAGTTGCTGCGCATCCGTTCAACACCCTTGCCTCCGCGCCGCCAGGCCACATCGGCGAGGAGGTCGAACGCGCCATACGCGAAACGAGCCGGCATCCGCCGGACGAGGGACCAACCGGTGCGATAGCCCGCGAGCGTGGCACGCTCAGCGAGCCGGGTCACGCGGCCTCGAACGCCTGACGGCGAACCTCAAGCATCCGCTGGATCACCGTGATCAGACTCGCCAGCGCCAACAAAGTAAGCACCACGGTCAAGAGCACCTCTGGAACCCCGAGGCCCACCAGACCCGTGGCGGTGAGCACCACCACCACGCGCTCGGCCCGCTCGGCGATGCCGACGTTCGCGGTCATCCCCAATCCTTCGGCCCGAGCTTTCGCATAGCTGACAACACTGCCCAGAATCAGGCACGCCAACGCGAGAGCGGCGAGATACGGCGTGTCTCCGTCCCCGGCATACCAGAGGACGAGCCCGCCGAAGATGGAGCTGTCGCCCACCCGGTCAAGGGTTGAGTCAAGGTAGGCGCCCCACTTGCTCGGGTTGCCGGACAACCGGGCCATCGTGCCGTCGAGAGTGTCCGAGAGCGCGAAGACCGCCACGATGAGGCTGCCCCAGAAGAACTCATGGCGTGGGTAGAAGCCCAGGGCGCCGATGCAGACGCCCACGGTGCCCACGATCGTCACGACGTCCGGGCTGATGCCGAGCTTGAGGAATAACCGGGCCAGTGGCGTGAAGAGCTTGTTGACGAATGCGCGCGCGAATCGGTTCAGCATGATGGCCCCTAGAGTACTGACCCGCCGAGCGGGCTTGTGCCTACGCTCGTGAGGCGACATGGTGTCGCCATGAGCGCCAAAGGTTCCACCGTCACCAGTGTCCCGCAGGCCAGCGCTCCGACCGAGATCCGCAACGTCGTGCTCGTGGGGCACAGCGGAGCCGGCAAGACGACGTTGTTCGAGCACCTCATCGCCGCCACGACCCCGGATTACAGGGCCAAGCCGGTCGGAGAGGAGCGCTCGGTCCAGCTCGCCGTCGCATCTCTGTCCCACCAGGGCATCGTCATCAACCTGATCGACACCCCCGGCTATCCGGACTTCGTGGGTGAGCTGCGAGCGGGCCTGCGGGCGGCCGATGCCGCACTGTTCGTGATCTCTGCCGCTGACGGCGTCGACGGAGCCACCATGCTGCTGTGGGAGGAATGTGCGGCGATCGGGATGCCGCGGGCGGTCGCTGTCACCAAGCTGGATGCGGTACGGGCTGACTTCGAGGACACGGTCGCGATCTGCCAGCGGGTCTTTGGCGAGGGCGTCATGGCGTTGTATCTGCCGCTGCATGGTGATGACGAGGCGGTGATCGGCAATCTGGGGCTGCTGGCCGAGCAGATCTACGACTACACCGCGGGCGAGCCTGCGGCCCGAAGCGCAGATGCAGAACACCGCGAGCTCATCCAGGGCCACCGGTCCGACCTGATCGAGGCGATCATCCAGGAGTCCGAGGACGACACGCTGCTGGACCGATACCTCGCTGGCGAGGAGATCGACATCGGCGTCGTGGAGGCCGATCTGCTCACCGCCGTCTCGCGTGGCCGGTTCCACCCGGTGATCCCGGTGTCCACCGAAACGGGGGTCGGCACAGTTGAGCTCCTGCATCTGCTGACTGCAGCATTTCCGCCGCCGACACTGCACCCGCTGCCAGTGGCCATGACACCCAACGGACACCCCTTGCCACCCCTGCAGTGCGATCCGGACGGGCCTCTGGTGGCAGAAGTCGTTCGCACGACGAGTGATCCGTATGTCGGCCGGGTCAGCATCGTGCGGGTGTTCAGCGGGACACTGCGACCCGACTCGGTGTTGCACGTCTCTGGGCATCTCGATCGCCTCGGCGAACGGCTCGAGGGACACGCCGGTCATGACGACGATGAGCGGGTCGGGATGCTGTCCTCGCCTCTGGGCGATGTGTTGCGACCCAAGTCGGTAGCCATTGCCGGTGACCTGTGTGTGGTGGCCAAGCTGACCAGGGCAGAGACCACCGACACCTTGAGCGGCAAGGACGCGCCGGCGTTGATCGAACCGTGGATATTTCCTGACCCGTTGCTTCCAGTGGCCATCAGCGCGGTCACCAAGTCTGATGAGGACAAGATGGCCGGTGCGTTGGCGCGGCTGGTGGCCGAAGACCCCACGATGCGGCTCGAGCACAACCCCGAGACCCATCAGGTGATCCTCTGGACCATGGGCCAGGCGCATGTGGACGTCCTGCTTGTGCGGCTGCGGGACCGCTACGGCGTCAAGGTCGAGACCGAGCCCTTGCGGGCGGCGTTGCGGGAAACTTTCGTCATTCCTGCGAACGGTCACGGCCGTCACGTCAAACAGAGCGGAGGGCATGGCCAGTACGCCGTGTGTGACGTCAGCGTCGAACCTTTGCCGCGGGGAGCTGGGTTCGAGTTCGTCGACAAGGTGGTCGGTGGGACCGTCCCACGGCAGTTCATTAGCAGCGTGGAGAAGGGTATTGGCATCCAGCTCGAGAAGGGCTGCATCGCCGGTTTCCCGATGATCGACCTTCGGGTCACCCTGACCGGCGGTAAGGCACACTCGGTGGACTCCAGCGACATGGCCTTCCAGACGGCCGGAGCGCTGGCCCTCAAGGACGCAGCCTCGGCGCAGACCGTGACCTTGCTCGAGCCGGTCGACTCGGTGACCGTGGTGGTGGCAGATGAGTACGTCGGGGCGGTGATGACCGATCTGCAGACCCGCCGGGGCCGGGTCGTGGGAACCGAGCCCGACACCTCCGGACGCAGCACGATCAAAGCCGAGGTGCCGGCGACGGAGATCACCCGCTATGCCATCGACCTGCGTTCGGTCTCGCACGGAACTGGCACTTTCACCAGGAGCCCTCACGGTTATGAGCCGATGCCACCTAACCTGGTCAAGACGTATCTGCCTGGATGACCCGACGACGTGCCGGATTATGTTGTGAGCAGGAAGTCAAACATCCGTAGTCGCTTCGGGATCTGTGCGACCTCGGTCCGACGTGGGGGCTGGCCACCCAATCAGATTGCTAAGGCACTCAGATACTGCCAGGTCGTCTGGATGCGGCTTGATGGTTGAGCACTGTCGAGACGTCCAGGCCCGACGACAGGTCATCGAAGACGTCGAGGCCGGCGGGGTCCACGACTACCCGGACCATGGACCCCGGAGCCAGGTGGAGGTGCCGGAGGGAGTCGAGTGAGGCACAGGCTGCGATCGGGGCGACCCCTCCCACCCTGATGTGCACCTCGTTCCCGGCTGCTTCGAGGCCGGCGATCGGAGCGATCCAGCTACCGGCTCCGCTTGCGCTGTCAACAGCGGCGACCGAGACGTGGCGGGGGGCGATGACGACATCGACCGGGCCGTCCCTCCCGGACGCACCCAGGTAGACGGTGGCGCCGTCGGCGAACTCGATGACCGGACCGCGGCGGTAGGCGCGTAGCAGGTTCGTGCCGACGAGCGCCGCTGCGTAGGGGGTCCGTGGTCGACGTTCCAGCTCTGCGGGTTCGGAGATCTGTGCGGGGCGCCCTTCGTCGAGCACGATCACCCGGTCAGCGAGAACCAGCACGTCAACGACGTCATGGGCGACGAGCACGGTGAAGCCGTCGAACTGCTGGAGGTGCTTGTGGAGCTCGCAGCGGACCTGGAGGCGGGTCGCGGAGTCGAGGGCGCTGAGGGGTTCGTCAAACAACAGCAGGCGCGGGCCTTGGGCGAGGGCCCGCGCGAGGGCGACCCGCTGGGCCTGGCCGCCGGACAACGATCTGGGCCGGGCATCGGCAAGGTCGTCGACACCGAAGCGTTCGAGCCACTCCGATGCGATGGCACGTGCCTCGGCGACCGGCGTTCCCTTTCGGCGCTGTCCGTACGCGACGTTGTCCCGAATGCTCAGATGCGGGAACAGCAGGAGATCCTGGAAGACGACACCCACGTCGCGTGCCTCCGGGGGTACCCATGAGCCGCCACCGGATCGGTCGAGCACCTTGCCGTCCATCTCCAGGGCACCGGACGACATTCTGAGCAGACCTGCGAGCGTGTTCAGCGCTGTTGACTTCCCCGACCCGTTGGCCCCGACGAGGGCGATCGTCTCGCCAGGCAAGCAATCAAATCGCGCGTCCAGCATGAAGCGCCCCAGATCAACCGTGCCGTCGAAAATGAGAGTCATGGCGTCGCCTGAAAACGATTGCGCAGCAGACCAAGGACGATGAGCGTGGGAAACAGCAACAACATGCTCAAGAGCACCGCTTGGTCCAGATCGGTCTCGAGTGCGAGGAACGTGGCCAGAGGTAGGGTCTGGGTCCGTCCCTGCAGGTTCCCGGCGAAGGTGACCGTGGCACCGAACTCCCCCAGCGACCTCGCCCACGCCAACGCTGCACCTGCGAAAAGGGTGGGTGCGACGAGTGGCAGGATGATCGTTCGGGCAACCACTCCCGGTGTGGCGCCTAGGGTCGCAGCAGCAGACGCGAGGCGGCGGTCAACGGAACGGAACCCGCTTTCCATCGTGATCACCACGAACGGGAGCGCCACGAACGAGACCGCCACCACGACTCCGGCGGTGCTGAACGGCAGCGCAAAGCCGGACCAGTCGTATATCAAACGTCCGATGGCGCCGCGACGCCCCAGGATCGAGAACAGCCCCACTCCGCTCACCAAGGGAGGGAGCATCAGCGGCACCAGCACCACAGCGCGCAAGAGCCCACGACCGGGAAACCGGCCGTGAGCCAGGATCCACCCCAACGGCACTCCAAGAAACAGGGCGACCACGGTCGATGCCGTTGCACATAGCGCGGACAACTGGATGGCATCACCGACGCCCGGACGGGTCAGACGTTCAACGATAGTGGTCCACGGTGCCCTGACGACGAGCCCGAGCACCGGGAGCGTGAGGAAGAGCGCCGCCAATACGCCGACGACCATGAACCCTCGCGGTGTACGGTCCCAGCCGTGGGAACGGTCCTTCACGGCTTCAGGAGACCGACCCCCATCGCCAGTTCTAGTCCTCCGCTCGAGGCAAGGAAGGCGACGAACGCCCGTGCAGCTGCTGCGTTGTTGCTGGCTGACAGCGCTGCCGCTGACACCTCAGAGGACACGTTCGAGGACTCTGGAATCATGACGCGCTCGACCTTGGCGCCACCCGCCTTGATATCAGTGGCAAACACCAGCCCCACGTCGATCTCACCGGTCGACGCCTTCGTCACGATGGCCGCGCTCCCGCCCGGCTCCAGCGTGTCGGCATCCAGCGAGACCGAGGACTTCGAGGCGAGCTTCTCGCTCAGCTTGCCGCACGGCAGTTCCATGGCGCAGACAGCAACCCGAAGGGATGCGTCCCCCAGCGAGTCGACACGCTTCACCCCTGCACGGTTTCCGGCCGGAACGACTAACGCCATCGGGCTACGGGCGATGACATCAGCTTTACCGGCGACCATGCCCTTGGACGAAGCCTGTCCCATGGTGCCCGAGTCGGG
>JBBQUB010000044.1:0-15920 GCA_038212865.1 Actinomycetales bacterium | reverse complement strand
GTCGACCCGGACCACCGGCGTCGGGGAATCGGCTCGGCATTGATCGCCCAGATCCTCCCCCGCCTCGAGCAAGAGGGCCGGACGATCTTCGTCATCGAGTCCGCCTACCCGTTCGACCGCCGGCAGGACCACCCCTACCGCCGGTTCGCCGAAGCCAACGGCTTCACCGTTGCGATCGACGAGATCCTCCGCATCCTTCCCCTTCCCGTTGACCCAGCACTGTTGAAGGCACTCGCGATCCAGGCTGCACCGCACCACACGGCATACCGGATCGAGTCCTTCGCGAACGACCTGCCAGAGGGGCTGCTCGCGTCCTACTGCGCGCTCTCCAACCAGCTCGGCGTGGACGCGCCGACCGGTGACGTGGACTTCGAGCCGGAGTCGATGACCCCGCAGCTGTGGCTCGACCGCATGGCGGGGGAGAGAGAGCTGGGTCGCGCCAGGCTCACCACGGTCGCGATCGAGGCGACGGGCGACGTGGTCGCATACACCGACCTCATCCTGCCGCCGGTGCCGAGTCTCGATGTCTGGCAGTGGGGCACCCTCGTCCACCGGGACCATCGTGGCCACCGGCTCGGCATGGCCGTCAAGGTCCGCAACCTCGAGCAGCTGGCTGCCTCGGACTCCAGTCGCGTTCGCGTCCTGACCGCCAACGCGGAAACCAACGACCAGATGGTCGACATCAACGTCCGGCTCGGCTTCGAGGCCATCGAGGTCTGCCCGATGATGGAGCTTCGGATCGAGAACACTGTCGGCGCGGTGGCCGGCCAGCGGGCTCAGGTCAGCGCCGCGACCACCTGATCGGCGGCGGCATAGGGGTCGGAGTCTCCATCGACCACCTGGGCGGCGAGCTCGTCCACACCCTGCCCATGACGCAGGTCGCCGATGCGAGCACGCAGTGCCTGTATGGCGATCGCCTGGATCTCGTCCCCCGCGCGACGAACGCGTCGGTCGCGTAGCGCCCCGGAGGTCTCCATCCAGGCGAAGTGGTCGTCGATCGCAGTCATCAGCTCGTCGATGCCGTCGCCTCGGTCCGCCACCGTCTTGAGTACTGGAGGGCGCCAGATATTGGTTTCGCTGCGGTCTCCGAGGCTGATCATGTGCCGGATGTCGCGAACTGTCGCATCCGACCCATCGCGGTCAGCCTTGTTCACCACGAAGACGTCACCGATCTCCAGGATCCCGGCTTTGGCTGCCTGGATGCCGTCGCCCATCCCCGGAGCGAGAAGCACCAGGGTGGTGTCGGCCAAGCCGGCCACCTCGACCTCGCTCTGGCCAACCCCCACGGTCTCGACCAGGACCACGTCACAGCCAGCGGCGTCCAGGACCCGCAGCGCCTGAGGAGTCGTCCACGACAGACCGCCGAGGTGCCCACGACTGGCCATCGAGCGGATATAGACCTCAGGGTCGAGAGCGTGGTCCTGCATCCGGATCCGGTCACCCAGCAGGGCGCCACCGGAGAACGGCGAGGAGGGGTCGACGGCCAGGATGCCGACCCGCTTGCCCTGGGTCCGCAAGGCGCCCACCAGCGCGTTGGTCAAGGTCGACTTGCCAACACCGGGGCTACCGGTGATGCCGATGATGTGCGCGCGACCAGTGTGGCGCGCGAGCGCCGCCATCACCTCTCGTAGTGCCGGATGGGCGTCCTCGACCAGGGAGATCAGCCGGGCAACCGCGCGGGGAGCACCCGCCCTGGCCGCTTCAACCAATGCATCAACATCGACGGATCTGCTTGCCATCAAAGGCCGTTCATTGCCTGGGCGTCGCTCGGACCGCAAGGAGCGTCACTGCTTGGGAACCCGCACGATCAGCGCATCGCCCTGACCGCCGCCACCGCAGAGCGCTGCGACACCCACACCGCCACCGCGTCGCTGGAGCTCAAGGGCGAGGTGCAGCGTGATGCGGGCCCCCGACATCCCGATGGGGTGCCCCAGTGCGATCGCGCCTCCGTTAACGTTGACCTTGGCAGGGTCAATGCCGAGCTTCTTGGTGGACGCCAGCCCCACCGCGGCGAACGCCTCGTTGATCTCAACCACGTCCAGGTCGGCAGGCGTGATCCCTTCCTTGGCGCAGGCCTTGGCGATGGCCTGGGCCGGCTGGCTCTGCAGAGTGGAGTCAGGCCCGGCGACGACGCCGTGGGCACCGATCTCGGCGAGCCAGGTCAGGCCAAGCTCTTGGGCCTTGGCCTTGCTCATGACCACGACCGCGGCAGCTCCATCGGAGATCTGCGATGCCGACGCGGCCGTGATGGTGCCGTCCTTGCTGAAGGCGGGGCGAAGCTTGCTCAGGCTCTCAGCTGTGGTGTCCGCACGGATGCCCTCGTCGGTCTTGAACTCGATCGGGTCGCCCTTTCGCTGGGGAATCGACACCGCGACAACCTCGTCGTCGAACAGCCCGTCCTTCCATGCTCGTGCCGCCAGCTGGTGGCTACGAGCGGAGAACTCGTCCTGCTCGGCGCGGGAGAATGCCAGGTCACCGGCGTTGCCGGCTTCGGTCAGCAAACCCATTCCCTGGTCGGTGAAGGCATCCCACAGGCCGTCGCAGTCCATGTGGTCACGCATCGTGACATTGCCGTACTTGTAGCCCTGACGGCTCTTCTCCAGCAGGTGCGGAGCGTTGGACATCGACTCCTGGCCGCCGGCCACGACGATCTCGAACTCGCCCGCCCGGATCAGCTGGTCTGCGAGGGCGATCGCGTCGATGCCAGAGAGACACACCTTGTTGATGCTCAGAGCGGGGACTGTCATCGGGATACCGGCCTTGACCGCCGCCTGACGGGCCGGGATCTGTCCGGCGCCGGCGGTCAGTACCTGGCCCATGATCACGTAGTCCACCTGGTCGCCACGCACCCCGGCCTTGTCCAAGGCACCCTTGATGGCCAAGCCACCGAGGTCCGCACCAGAGAAGTCCTTCAAAGACCCCAGTAGGCGACCCAGCGGGGTGCGGGCTCCTGCGACGATGACGGACACGGGACGTTCGCTCATGGCTGTGCCTCCAACGGGTGCATTCTGGGTGGGTCGAACTGGCTTTTCGGCCAAGCCGACGTTCACCCTCATGCTAGCGGGGGCATGCCGACTCCGGGCCTTGGCCTGTTCGAGACGTCTAGGCTGACTCTCATGACCGAGCAACCCGCAGACCTTTTCACCGCCATCGACCACGTGGGGGTGGCTGTGAGCGACCTGGATGCGGCGATCACCTTCTACCGCGATACCTACGGGATGACCCTCATCCACGAGGAGGTCAACCAGGAGCAGGGGGTTCGTGAGGCGATGATGGCAGTCGGCTCGTCCGGATCCTGCGTCCAGCTCCTCGCGCCGCTGTCGCCTGAGTCGACGATCGCAAAGTTTCTCGACCGCTCCGGTCCCGGGATCCAGCAGGTCGCCTACCGGGTCGTCGACCTCGAGGCCGTGTCGCAGACCTTGCGTGACCGGGGACTACGCCTGTTGTATGACGCCCCCCGCCGGGGTACTGCGAACAGCCGGGTCAACTTCATCCACCCCAAGGACGCGGGCGGCATCTTGGTCGAGCTCGTCGAACCGGCTGCCCTCGACGACCACTGACTTTCGGTGCCTGCGCGCGAGCTCGCTCTCGGCCGCCAAACGGGCACGACCACGTTGACGGCAAATCACCCCCGCACAAACCCCCTGCGGATCATGACTTCTGCCCGTTTCACCGCGCGTCGAGCTCGGCAGCAGTCAGAATCACCAGAGCCGCCGTCCAGGCCAGCGGCGCCGGGCCGGCAGGGGCACCGCTGGCGAGGACCTTCTCGGGCAAGCTGCCCCCACTCGTGCGGTGTGCGCTGAGCCAGTCCATCCAGTGCTCGGCTCTCTCACGCCTCCCGCTCATCGCCGCCGTGTAGGCGACCAGGGCGGTCTCCGGCGTCCACGAGATCCCGTCCTGCTTCCAGTCCGCTCCGGGAGCCAGACCCCCAGCTGGCCGCAGCGCGTCGGACTGGTATCGGGTCCAGGCGTCAACGACCTGAGGGACCGGTGACGGTGCGAACGGCGGCATCAGGAAGGTGACCGCGGCGTCCAGGCCACCGCCACCGCCGTACCAACTGTGGCCGAAACGCTCGTAGCCGTCAGCGAACCGTGCGTCGATCTTGGTGCGCAGTTGCATGAACGCAGCCCCGGATCGTCTGGCAAGCGCGGGCTCGCCGAGCACGTCATACAGGCACTGGCTAGCCTGCAGGCCGGCCAGCAGCGGCGCAACTGTCCCCAGCGAGGTACGCCTGACGCCCACCTCCCAGTAGTCGGGAGAAGGGGGCGGGAGCCGCTGCCCGTTGTTCGTGGCGGCGAGCGCGAAGGAAGTGGCACTGTCGAGTAGCGAGCGGAGCTCGTTCGAACGAGCGACGCCCCCGGGCACCCGACTGACCTCCGAGAGCGCCCACAGTGCCCAGCCCGCGCCGTCCGACTGGCGAGCCCTCCCATCCGGCGGGCCACTGCCGTCAAGGAGGTAACGCGCCTCGAAACCACCGTCCTCCAGCTGCACCCGTTGCAGAAACCTCAGCTCCTGCCACGCCTCGGCCTGATGACCCGTGCGGGCCAGCGCGACCGCAACGAAGGCGGTGTCACGCGGCCAGGCGTAGTTCCAGGGGCCCCCGACACCCGCGGCAACGGCTCCGCTGGGCTGGGCGAGCTGGTGCAGATCGAGCAAGGCCGACCGGACCATTCCCTCCCATCGTGTGCCCGCGCCCGGGACCGAGCCCAGGGACAGCCATGCGGTCTCGGCGATCGGTCCACGAGGAGTAGGCCCAGCGATGTCCTGGGTGACCCGGCGGCTGGCGCTGGTGATCAGACTCGGCTGCGCGTCCGGCGTCGCCGCCGCTGTGGCTGCGATCAGGCCGGCGGACACCGCCAAAGAGCCCAAGATGGCTACAGACCAGAGACGTTGCCTCATCGCTCCCCCGTCCTGGGCACCGCCCACGCGCATCCGTCCCTCGCGGCCACAGTCTGACATGACGGCACCGAGGCACGGCCCAATGCGGCCAGATCTCGGATGGACACGCCATGGTGACCACCCGCACGGTAGGTTCGGGTCAGTCGGAGTCTCCACCTCGAGCGGGTCCCCGACCCATCGTCAGCCGCACGTCCGAGCTCCGGAGGAGTACCACGATGCAGGCCATTCTCGATGTGATCCTCTCCGGCGACCGGTCACCGGAAACCTTTGCCGCCCTTGAGATCCCAAAGAGGTACCGAGCCGTCACGGTCCACAAGGACGAGACCGGCATGTTCGCCGGCCTCACCAGTCGCGACAAGGACCCACGCAGGAGCCTGCATGTCGAGGAGGTCGACGTCCCCGAGCTCGGCCCCGGCGAGGCGATCGTGGCGGTCATGGCCAGCGCTATCAACTACAACACCGTCTGGACCTCGATCTTCGAACCGGTGTCAACGTTCAGCTTCCTCGAGCGATACGGCCGGATTTCGCCACTGACCAAGAAGCACGACCTGCCCTATCACGTGGTCGGCTCCGATCTGTGCGGCGTCGTCCTCCGCACCGGCCCCGGCGTCAACGCCTGGAAGCCTGGCGACGAGGTGGTGGCGCACTGCTTGTCTGTGGAGCTGGAGCACGCCGACGGTCACAACGACACGATGCTCGACCCGGAACAACGCATCTGGGGCTTCGAGACCAACTTCGGTGGTCTGGCCGACCTCGCACTGGTCAAGACCAACCAGCTCATGCCCAAGGCCAAGCACCTCACGTGGGAGGAGGCTGCCTCGCCCGGGCTGGTGAACAGCACGGCATACCGTCAGCTGGTCTCGCGCAACGGCGCCGCTATGAAGCTGGGCGACGTCGTCCTCATCTGGGGCGCCAGCGGCGGGCTCGGCTCGTACGCCACCCAGATGGCGCTCGCCTCTGGCGCCACCCCCATCTGTGTCGTCTCCAGCCCTGACAAGGCCGAGATCTGCCGCAGGATGGGTGCCGAGCTGGTCATCGACCGCAGCCATCAGACCGGCGAGGGCTATCGGTTCTGGAAGAACGACAACACCCAGGACCCGAGTGAGTGGAAGCGCTTCGGCGCCAAGATCCGTGCGTTGACCGGCGGCAAGGACCCTGACATCGTCTTCGAGCATCCCGGCCGCGAGACCTTCGGTGCCAGCGTCTTCGTCACGCGCCGCGGCGGGACCATCGTGACCTGTGCCTCAACCTCAGGGTTCATGCACGAGTACGACAACCGATACCTGTGGATGAGCCTGAAGCGCATCATCGGCTCGCACTTCGCCAACTACCGCGAGGCATGGGAGGCCAACGACCTGATCAACCGAGGGCTCATCCACCCGACGCTGAGCAGGACCTACCGCCTGGAGGAAGTCGGCCAGGCGGCATACGACGTCCACCGCAACCTGCACCAGGGCAAGGTCGGCGTCCTCGCGCTTTCCCCCCAGCCTGGTCTGGGCGTCACGGACATGGAGAAGCGGGAGGCGTTCCTTCCCGCGATCAACCGCTTCCGCGAAGCCTGACCGGGGCGTGGACCCGTTGTGGCGCCGCAGTGCACCATCCGCCAGCCCTATTAGGCTCGCCGCGGGAGGTCGAATCCGATGTTGAAGAACTGGTCCGATTTTCGCCGACGGCAGCGTGAGAACCTCCGCGCGAGCAACACCCCGACCGCGCAGGATGGCGATGCCGTAGCCGACGAGCAGCGCGAGCCTGACCTCCTAGCCGGCGCCTTACCCATCCGGGCAGACTCGTCCGGGCCCGACGGCGGTCGCGACTACGGCACCGCGGGTCGTCCACTCAACCGCCAGTCGCCGTTCTATGTCGGCTTTGTCGGTGCGTTCGGCGTCCTTGTCGCCTACGGTCTGTTCAGGGTGTTGGGCGAGCTGACCCAGGTCATCACTCTGCTGATCGTGTCGTTCTTCCTCGCCCTGGCCCTCAACCCATTGGTCGAGGCGTTGACCCGGCGGGGGCTGAAACGACCGCTCTCGGTGGCCATCGTCTTCATCGGCCTGGTTGGCGTGTTCACAGCCCTCGGATTCGTGGTAGTTCCCCCGGTGGCTCAGCAGGGGGGCCTGCTCGCCGACAACGCGCCGAAGTACCTCGATGACCTGCTCAACAACCGGTTCGTCCAGGACTTCGACAGCCATTACCAGGTGGTGGAGAAATTCCAGACCGAGTTTGAGAAGCGCCTCACCGACGGCAACTTCATGAGTGGAGTCTTCGGCGGGGTTCTCGGCGCCGGCAAGGCTGTGGCCTCCGGTTTCTTCTCGTTCCTCACCGTTCTGGTGCTGACGCTGTATTTCCTGGTGTCGCTGCCCAAGGTGAAGCGCGCGGCATACGGCATCGTGCCGGCCACACGCCGGCTTCGCATCATCTCGCTGTCCGAGGAGATCATGCGTCGCGTCGGCGGCTATGCCATCGGGCAGGTGGCCGTCGCCACCATCAATGCGGTCTGTAGCTGGATCATGATGTCAATCGTCGGGATCAGGTACGCCGCTGTGCTCGCCGTCGCCGTGGGGTTCCTCGGCCTGCTGCCCATGGTCGGTGCCTCGCTGGGGGCGGCCGTGGTCGCCGCAGTCGCCTTCTTCGACGATCCGAAGAAGGCAGCGATCGCGCTGATCTACTACGTGGTCTACCAGCAGCTGGAGAACTACGTCATTGCCCCCAAGATCATGCAGCGGACGATCTCCGTGCCTGGTGCCATCACCGTGATCGCCGCCCTGGCCGGGGGGACGCTCTTCGGCATCATTGGCGCCCTCCTGGCGATCCCCGTGGCTGCCGGCCTGTTGCTCATCTACGAAGAAGTACTTCTGCCGCGCCAGCATCAGACCTAGCTGTCAAATCACCTCAGCCGACCGCACCCTTTGTCGTCGAGGCCACTGCCTCACTGACCGATCCTGACCAGGTGTTCGGCAACGGGCCGGCGCCCGCGCACACGGTGGCCACGATCTCGTCGAGCACTCGCCGAACATACTGTTCCCCCACCCAGAGGTGCTTCGCGCCCTCGACTCCGACCACCCTCGCCTGGGGTATTGCACTGAACCGCTGCACCGCCTCTGCGGGTCGCAGGTAGTCGTCGAGCTCGGGCACGATCGCAACCACGGGTTTGCCCGATCCAGCCCAGGTCTCAAGGTGCTCCGGGCCGCTGAACATCAGCGCCGGGCTGAGCAGGATGGTCCCCTCGACCGAGGGGTCATTGCCGTACATCAGGGCGAGGTCGCTGCCGAAGGACCACCCGAGCAGCCACCGGTTCACCAGCTCAGGGGCCTGCGCGAACTCGGCAAACTCGATTGCCGCGGCGACGTCAAAGCGTTCGCCGCTACCTGTGTCGAAGCTGCCCTCGGACGTGCCGCGTGGCGAGGTCGTGCCACGAGTGTTGAAGCGCAAGACGGCGATGTCCGCCAGCGCCGGGAGACGAAAGGAAGCCTTCCTCAGGACGTGGCTGTCCATGAAACCGCCGTGGGTGGGCAAGGGGTGCAGGGTGACGAGGGTGGCGACCGGGTCCCGCTCGAGGGGCAGGGCCAGCTCCCCCACCAGACGAAGGCCGTCGGCCGTGTGGAGCTCGATGTCGACTCGACGTGCCGGGAGAACCGTGTTGGCCCGAATCGTATGTGCGCCAACACTCATTGAGTCAGCCAAGTCATCGAGAGGACCCTCGTGGTGTGCGCCGGCCTCGTGCCGTCCAGCAGGGCGTGTGCCAGTGCCGGCGATCCCCGAGACCACCCATGCCGTCCGCCGGCCAGGCAACGACATGAGGTATGCCGGGTGCCACCTCTTGCTGGCAGCCCGGGCACCGGAAGGACCTTGCCGATCCGGCGCCGGTGACCCGGCGGACGAACCATTCGCCGTCGGCGTGGGACTCGCGGCGTTCGACCCCGCCGATGGCGCGGTCCAGATCAAGCTCGGTGCCCTCACGGCGTCGGCGATGGGGGCGGGTCATACCGTCAATTGTCGCAGGGCAACCGCTGGGTGAGCACCGGCCAGATGTGCGCGAGCCGATTCGGCTACTGAACGGGCGACACGAGATCGGCGAAGACGACGATGTTGTCCTCGTAGTGGCCGCTCTGGCGGTTGAAGGTCCCACCGCAGGTGATCAACCTCAGCCCAGCATGGCCGATGTTGCCGTACACCGCCTTGGTGGGGAACCGGTCCTTGGGGACCTGCTGAAGGCGCGTGACGCGGAATACCGGCCTGCTGCCGTCCTGGCGGGTGATCGTAACCCGGTCACCGCTCTTCAGCGTGTGCAGGTCGTAGAACACACCCGGACCTTTGAGGTCGACATGGCCCGCGATGATCGCCGGTCCCAGCTCACCGGGGGTCGGCGCACCCGTGTACCAGCCGGCCGGGAACCCGCCAGGGGGGACCTCCATCGCGCCGTCCTGCTTCAACCCGAGCTCCAACAGCGTGGAGTCCACGCCGATCGCGGCGATCTGAAGGCGAACTGGCACGGACCTGCCCAAGTGTGTCGCTACGGCCACGGGCGGCGCGACGGCTCCCGACGATGGCGTCGGCGTCGGTGTTGGCGACGGTGTCGCGACAACCCTGTTCGACGCCGAAGCAGACGGGTCCGCAGCAGCACCTTGTTGGCTGGAACAGCCAGCGGTCGCCACCGCGGCCACAACGAGCAGAGTCGCGGCCCTCGCCATCGCTCTCGAGGAGGTCAGACGTGGGTCGCGACTTAGCCAGTGGTGACGCAAACGTGTTCGGTCTGATCAGCTGTTCAGGCGACGACGGCGGATGGCAACAGCAGTTGCTGCGCCGACACCAGCGAACATCAGCCCGCCGGCCAACAGGGCCTGCGTGTCATTCCCGCCGGTCGTGCTGCCGTCACCGGAGGCGACTGAGCCGACGGGGACCTGAGTGACCTGAGGGCTTGCCGCTGCCGTTGGCGCGATGGTTGGCGCGATGGTTGGCGCGGCCGTTGGCGCGATGGTCGGCGTGGCGGTAGTCGTGGGGGTTGGCGTGGCCACGCACGGCACACTGCTGATGATGTTGGTATCCAACGTAACCGCGCCGTTGCGGGCCAGCACGCGGCCGTTCACGGTTGCGCCTGTGGTGAGCGTGATGTCGGTAAGGGCCATCACCGTTCCAACGAAGTGCGAGCCGGTTCCGATGGTCGCCGAGCTGCCGACCTGCCAGAAGACGTTGCAGGCCGAAGCCCCGTTGATCAGGTTGACCTGGCTGCCCGATGCAGTGGTGAGTGTCGAGCCGGCCTGAAAGACGAACACGGCGCCCGAGTTGCCCTGGGCGTCGAGCGTGAGCGCACCGGTCAGCCCGAGTGAAGAGGCGCTGTTGTAGACACCCGGCGTCAGTGTCTGCCCCGCGAGGTCAGCCACGACCGGCGATGTGGGCCCCTGGGCCGCGGCGTTGAGGTAGGCCGTGGTGAGTGCGGCCTTCGCGCCCTGGGTTACGGCGTCGCCGGCATGGTTGGTCCCTGTGAAGCTCAAGGATGCGGCACCGACGACCGTCGTGGTGGGGAATGTCCCCAGGTCCCCGGTCAGCGTGCTCGACCCTGTGTTGGTGATCCCGGCACCGGCCAGAACAACGAAGCTGCCCGCCGTGCCGAGCGGCACCGGTATTGCCGCGGCCTGCGCACTGAGAGGCAGCGCCACCAGAAGCCCAACGGCTGCAACCGACGCGACAGCCAAACCAGCGCGCCGTGTCCGCAGCACAGAAATGGACACCTTCATGGTCGATCCCTCCGACTGATTGTCCTGGTGCAGAAGCCGCAGGCGCCCTTACAGTACACGGTCGTAGGGTACAAAACTGACAATTCTCCTACCAAGCGTCCTCATCCGCTGGCGAGGAGCCACTCGGGCCCTCCCTTTGCCACCGTCGAAAGTTCAGGAATAGGTGCGGAACCCGCGTCCCACCTTGCGGCCGAGGTAGCGGGCGGTGACGAGCTGCTCGAGCAAGGGCGCCGGGCTGAATCCCCGCTCCCGGAACTCGAGGTAGAGCTCACGCTGGATGGCCAGCGAGACGTCCAGGCCGACCGCGTCGAGAAGCTCGAACGGACCCATCGGATAACCGCAGCCGGTCTTCATCGCGGTGTCGATGTCGTCGGCGCTGGCGTAGTGCGCCTCAAGCATCTTCACGGCGTCGTTGAGATAGGGGAAAAGCAGGGCGTTGACGATGAAACCCGAGCGGTCCCCACAGGTCACCGGGTGCTTGCCGATCGCCCGGCAGAGAGCCTGGACCGTCGCCATGACGTCATCGGCGGTCGAGACGGTGTGAACGACCTCGACGAGCTTCATGATCTGGGCCGGGTTGAAGAAGTGGATGCCCACGACGTCCTGCGGGCGCTTGGTCATGACCGCGCACTCGATGACCGGCAGCGAGGAGGTGGTCGTGGCCAGGATCACGCCAGGTTTGCAGATCTCGTCGAGGTTCTCGAACAAGGCCTGCTTGACCTTCAGGTCCTCCACGACGGCCTCGACCACGAGGTCGACCTGGGCCAGGTCCTCCAGCGCCGTGGTGCCGTTGAGCCGCCCCGCGACCGCGTCACGGTCTTCCGCCGTGAGCTTGCCGCGCTGGACTGCCTTCTCCAGGCTCTTGGCGATGGCAGCCTTGACCGCCTCGACCTTGGACTCCGATCGCGCAACGTACGTGACGGCATACCCGGCCTTGGCGAACACCTCAACGATCCCGGTGGCCATCGTGCCAGAGCCAACGACACCAACGGTTCTCACCGATCGCAGGCCATCCTCACGAGCGCTACTGTCCAGTGGCGTGAGGTGGTCGGCGACGACGGTGGAGCTGCCGGCCGCGTCATAGGTGTAGAAGCCGCGGCCCGCCTTGCGACCCTTGAGCCCGCCGGTGACCATCTGTTTGAGGATGGGGCTCGGCGCGTGCAACCGGTCGCGGCCCTGCTTGTACATGGTGTCCAGGATCTCGTAGGCCGTGTCGAGGCCGATCAAGTCCATCAGCGCCAGGGGGCCCATCGGCAGACCGCAGCCGAGCTGCATCGCCGCGTCGATGTCCTCGCGCGTGGCGTAGCGGCTCTCGAACATGTCGACGGCGTGGTTGAGGTAGCCGAACAGCAGTGCATTGGCGATGAATCCGGCCTTGTCACCGATGACGACAGGCATCTTGCCAATCCGTTCGGCCAACCCCTTGACATCGTCGACGACGGCGTCGTCGGTCACGACCGTCCGGATGACCTCGACGAACTTCATCACCTGCGCCGGGTTGAAGAAGTGCATACCGACGACCCGACGCGGGTTCTGGGTGGCTACCGAGATCTCGGTGACGGACAGGCTTGAGGTGTTGGTGGCAAGAATCGCATCCGGCTTCACGATCTGGTCCAGCTTGCCGAAGATGTCGCGCTTGAGATCGAGGTGCTCGGGCACGGCCTCGACCACGAGGTCGCACTCGGCGAGGTCGGCGAGGTCGGAGGTGAAGCGAATCCGGCCGTGCAGCTCGGCCTGCGCCTGCTCGGTCAGCTTCCCACGGGATAGTGCGCGCTCGGTCGAGCGCTGCAGGACGCCCTGGCCCTTCTCGACGGCCTCAGCGGACACCTCGACCGCAACGACGTCAAGGCCGTTGCGCGCGAACACCTCCACAATGCCCGCACCCATGGTGCCGAGTCCGATCACGCCAACAGTTGCGAAGTCACGAGACATGTGAGCGAGTCTGTCAGAGCAACCGGGCGGGCGTATGCCGGGTGGCCAGGCCGGACTCGGTAGGCTGCCCGCCGTGCGACTGGTCATAGCGCGGTGCAGCGTTGATTACGAGGGACGGCTCCAGGCCCATCTGCCGTTGGCGACCCGGTTGCTGCTGGTCAAGGCCGATGGGTCGGTGCTCGTCCACAGCGACGGCGGTTCCTACAAGCCGCTGAACTGGATGTCCCCTCCCTGTGCGATGGCTGAGGTGGCCCCTGAGGAGCACGAGGTCGCCGATGGCGTCGAGTTGGTCTGGGTGGTCCAGCACGCCAAGTCCGACGACCGCCTGCGGGTGCGCCTGCACGAGGTGCTGCACGACTCGGCCCACGAGCTCGGTGTGGACCCCGGGCTGGTCAAGGATGGCGTCGAGGCCCACCTGCAACGTCTGCTGGCCGAACACATCATCACGTTGGGCAAGGGCTACACGCTGGTCCGCCGCGAGTACATGACGGCGATCGGACCGGTCGACATCTTGTGCAAGGACGCCTCCGGGGCAACAGTTGCGGTCGAGATCAAGCGCCGGGGTGACATCGACGGCGTCGAACAGCTCACTCGCTACCTGGAGCTGATGAACCGTGACTCCCATCTCGCGCCGGTCACGGGTGTGTTCGCCGCCCAGGAGATCAAGCCACAGGCACGCACCCTGGCCATCGACCGCGGCATCCGTTGCGTGACCCTGGACTACGACGCGCTCAAGGGCATCGACGACGTCGGTTCACGCCTGTTCTGACCGGCTCAGACCGTGGTCCGATCCGTGGTGCCCGGCCAGGCCAGGATCCGCCAGCCGTCGGCGTCAACCTCGACCTCTGCAGCGACACAGTTCGGCAAGAACCGTTGCGCCGCAAGGTCATTGCGAACGTTGACAGAGAGCCTCGGGATTACCAGCGACATCGCACCGCCGTGGGTGAACACAAGTACGGTCTCCCCCCGGTGGATGTCGGCGATCTCCTCGAGGGACTCCTTGAACCTTTTGACGACCATGGCACCGTTCTCCGCGCCGGGGCAGGCGGCGTCGAGGTCCCCCTGCAGCCAGGCGTCGAAGACCGCTTGCGCCCTCGGATCCCGATAGCTGATCCCGGCGAGCTCACCCACCGAGAACTCCTGCAGCCCGTCGACGACCAATGACTTCACCCCAAGCTCCCTGGCCGCCAGATCCCCCGACTCGACGGCTCGTTCCATGCGGCTGGTGTAGACAGCGGCGATCCGCCGCAGCCGGAGCTTTTCGGCCAGGTCGCTCACCTGCGCACGCCCCTTGTCGGTGAGAACCCCGCCCTCGTCCGACAGAACGCCGCGTACCGCGAAATCGGCATCGCCATGGCGGGCGATGAGCAACGTGGCAGGGCACTGTAGGTCGCTCATCACATCACTGTATGCCGGCTCGCGGCCGTCTCTTCGCCTCCGACCTCGGGTGGTACCTGGGTATCACCCATGGCACCGTCGCCCGTGCTACCGGCGATACTGCGGTGCCATCCGGCAGGTCTTGACGGGCCATTTCCTCTCTCAGTGCAGGTATGACGCGCCGTTGAAGTCGACGATCGAGCCTGAGGCCCACTCGGCCTGCGGCCCCGCCAGCGACATGATGGCCAGCGCCACCTCCTGTGTCGTGGCAACGCGACCGAATGGGCTTTGAGCTCGGATCGCTTGCCCTGCCGGGCTTTCGAGCAGCTCAGCCGTCATGTCGGTGGCGATGAACCCGGGCGCGATCCCGACGCAGCCAATTCCGTGTGGTGCCAGCGCGACGGCGAGCGACTGGCTCATAGAGTGGATGGCCGCCTTGCTTGCGCCGTAGGCAGGGACGTCAGGCTCACCGCGGAAGGCCCCGCGCGAGCCGACCGTGACGATTCGCCCGCGTGGGAGACCCTCGGCCGGTTCGACCTCGATCATGTGACGGGCGACCTGGTAGGTCACGTTGGCTGTCCCGAGCAGGTTGACCTCTGTGGTGCGACGCCAGGCGCTGACCCACTCCTCGTAGGACGACCCCGCAACGTCGCAGTTCAGCCTGCGTCCCTGGGTCGAGGAATCGTCAGCGAAGAGCGCAGCGTTGTTGACCAGGACGTCGATGCGACCCAGGGCCTCGATCGCCTCGCCCACGAACCGTGCCACGTCCTGGGGTGAAGCCAGATCACCCTGGACGACGACGTGCCCCACGCCGTTGAGGCTCTCACGGACCGAGTCGGCCTCGGCCCGGCTCCCGCGGCAGTGGATGGCGAGCCGGTCGCCGCACAGGTTTGCGAAGGTACGTGCCACTTCCGCGCCCAGGCCGCGGGAGGCGCCCGTGACCAGGACTCCCCGCCGGTAGTACTCGTGCACGTGCCCGTCGTCGCCACTCGAACCCGTCATAAGCCCAGCCTAGGACGCTCGTCTTGTTGCGGCGAAACCACCGTTTCGCGCCCTACGAGGCGCTGGTTCGGTGGTTTCAGAGCAACAAGCGGGGGTGTCGTCAGGTTCGGCTAGCCGTGTCCAGACCGCGGGAGGCGCGGATCGCATCGACGATGCCGCCAATGATCTGGGTCAGCCCGAAGTCCTTGGGGGTGAAGACCGCCGCGACCCCGAGCTGCCGCAGTGAAACTTCGTCACGCTCGGGGATGATGCCACCGACGACCACGGGTAGGTCACCGGCGCCAGCTGCCTTCAGTCCGTCCAGCACGACCGGAACCAGCTCCATGTGCGAGCCGGACAGGATCGAGAGGCCGACACAGTGAACGTCCTCGGCCACGGCCGCGGAGACAATCTGCTCGGGGGTGAGCCGGATGCCCTGGTAGATGACCTCGAACCCGGCATCGCGTGCTCGAACGGCGACCTGTTCGGCCCCGTTGCTGTGCCCGTCAAGGCCGGGCTTGCCCACAAGCAGACGCAGTCGGGTCCCGAGCTCCTCGCCCGTTGCGCGGACACGCTCGCGCACGAGCATCAGCTCGTCGCCGACAGCAGCATCACTGACTCCAACGGACCCGGAAACCCCTGTGGGCGCCCGGTACTCACCGCCCAGTTTCCGCTAACACCTGCCGGTAAGCCACTGAAAGTTGCTCCGGTTGCATCGGCTGTTGCATAGGTAATATTGGTAATCGCCGTATTAATACATTTTGTCTGACTATCGGTTCCCGTTGCTGACGATAGGTTTATCGTATTATCAGGATTAACAGTGATGGTTCCTGTCTTTGTGATTATTCCACAGCCTCCGGTTAAAGTGATCGTATAACTGAATGTTCCTGATGCTGTCGGGATTCCGCTGATAGTAACCACATTCCCTGCCGAGTTTCCGCTTACGCCTGCCGGTAAACCACTGTAGGTCGCTCCGGTTGCCCCCGTGGTTGCATAGGCAAT
>JBBQUB010000043.1:0-15936 GCA_038212865.1 Actinomycetales bacterium | reverse complement strand
GACGTGCTTGCCGCGACCACGGGGGTGCCACAGGCAAGGGCCTCCAGCGCTGCAAGTCCGAACGTCTCGACCGGACCCGGAGCCAGGACGACGTCCGCAGCCCCGAGCAGCTGAGCGACCGCCGAGCGGCCCGCCAGATGTCCGACGAGCTCCACTGGTAGTCCATGGGCCCGGTGGCGGAGCGAGGCGGCGAGCGGGCCCGACCCGGCGATGACCAGCCGGGCGCGGAAGCCGCCGCGATCCAGCACTCGCAGGGTTTCGACGGCGAGGTCTGGGCGCTTCTCCCGGGACAGCCGGCTGCACAGCACGAGCAGCGGTACGCCATCGGTCCGCCGGCGCGCGAGGGGCCGGAACTGTTCCAGGTCGACGCCCAGCGGCACGTGGTCCGTTGGTACGCCGATGCGAGTGAACTCCTGGGCGGCGAAGCGAGTGGTGGTCACGACATGGTCGAAACGCTGCGCTGTGGTCGTGTTGTGCCGGTCAGCCGCCAGCTGGGCACCTCGCGCGCCCAACGGCGAGAAGGCGCGCAAGAGGCCGTCCACCCTTTCGTGCGCGATGACCGTCGAGGCCACGCCGGCAGCGTTGGCCCAACGGCCCAGCCCGCGCAACGTGAGACGGTCGGACACCTCGAGGCGGTCGGGTCCAAGGGCGTCCAGGACAGCGCGCACCCGGCTCAGGTCCGTCAGGAGGCGGTATCCGCCTGACCGAGGGATCTTGGGGCTCGCCAGGGTGATCCGCCGACCCCAGGGCAACTCTTCATCGCCCGTTCGTGGACCCGGGACGAGGAGCACGAACTCGTGGCCTGCTGCCCGGTACCCGTGACCGAAGGCGTGGACCGTCGTGCGAATCCCTCCGCTGCGCGGGCTGTAGGCGTTCGCGACGTGGACGACGCGCATTCAGGACGTCCGCCCGACCACGCTGCGTGCAGCCTCGACGTAATAGCCAAGGAGGCGATCGCACACCACCGGCCAGGTCCGCGCCCGAACCGCGTCGTGAGCCGCAGTACCCATCGCGTGGCGTTTGGCCTTGTCGCCGGCTAGGTCTGCAACGTGGCTCCACTGGCACGAAGGTCGCCAGGGGGGTAGAGCCATCCGGTGCGGGAGCTGTCAACCAGGTCGAGCAGGCCTCCTGCCCCAACGGCCACGACGGGGACACCACTGGCCATGGCCTCCTGCGCTGACTGGCAGAAGGTCTCGTAGGGGCCTGGGTGGACGACGACGTCCAGGCTCGCGAGCGTTCGCGACAGTTCGGTGCCCGAGAGCAACCCGGTGAAGTGTGCTCGGGGCAGGCGCTGGCTCAACCGTTCACGCTCGGGGCCATCACCGATGACGATGAGTCGGATGCCTGGCAGGTCGCCCAGCGCCGCGAGGTCCTCGACTTGTTTCTCGGCAGCGAGGCGGCCGACGAAACCCACGAGGACCTCCTCGTCCGGAGCAAGGCGAGCGCGCAGGTCGGCGTCGCGGTGGGCTGGCGAGAAGGCCGACGTGTCCACCCCCCGCGGCCAGACGCGCACGCGAGGGACGCCGTGCCGCTCGAGGTCGCGTGCCGCGGTGGGTGAGGGCGCCAACGTGATGTCGGACCGCTCGTGGATGGAGCGGATCCGTCGCCAGGCGGCATTCGAGGCTGCGGTGAGCCCGTAGCGAAGAGCGAAGCCGGCGACGTCGGTCTGGTAGACCGCGACCACGGGAACGTGGAGCGACGCGGCCGCGCGCACCACCGGCCCACCCAGGACGAAGGGCGAGGCAAGGTGGACCACGTCCGGGGCGAAGGCCGCCAGCTCGCGGGCGACCCTTCCGTTCACCCCCACGGGCACCCGAACCTGCGGATAGCCGGGGAAACCAACCGACGGCAGCGCCACCACGTCGAAGCCCTCGCAGGTGCGCGGCGGCTCCCCCGGAGCAATGACCAGGGCCTCATGCCCGGTCCGGCGCAGGTGCCCCCGGACCTGCAGCACCGAACCGGTGACACCGTTGACGTGCGGGAGGAAGGACTCGGACACCACGGCTACCTTCACCCTGGCAGTACAGCAGCGCCGTAGCTACCCGTTGGTGAGCCGATGGTGTCGTGCCGTGGGCCTTCGCGTGAATCTTGGGCGCTGCGACCCCAGGTCATCGGTCCGTGGTCGCCGCATGGCGCCTGGCCATCGGCGCCCACTGGTCGCGCGAGACGAGCACCTCACGCAGGAGGTCGGGACGGTCGGTGATGATCGCGTCCACGCCGACATCGAGAAGACGCCGTATGGCGACCGGCTCGTCCACCGTCCAGGTCACCACGCGCACACCGATGTCATGCGACATCGCAACGAGCCGCTCGATGAAGATCGGGATCTTGCCCAGCTTGACGGGCACGTGGGCGAATGGGGCTGTGGCCAAGGCTCTCGGAGGTCGCACCCCTGTCTGCGCGCACAACAGCAGCGCGCCCAGGGAACGCCAGCCCAGCGCCGTCGTGATGTTGGGCACCTCGCGGCGGACGTGACCCAGCCACCCGTCCCAGGCACCCGCAATACAGACTCGATCAGCAACTCCCTTGCGCCGCAAGGACTTCACCAGCGGTTCGATCCCCTCCTCGTCCTTGAGGTCGACGCTGAAGCATTGACCAGGGAAGGCCTCCAACGCCTCATCGAACGTCGGAATCGGCTCAGACCCGTTGATCCGTAAGGCGCGAAGCTCACCCAAGGACCTCGACCGAACCGGGCCAGTGGCAGCAGTGACTCGCTGGAGAGTGTCGTCGTGGAAGCACACGAGCTGACGGTCACGAGTGACCCGGATGTCGGTCTCGAGATAGCGAAGGCCCAGCGCCGAGGCAAGGGCGAAGGCCGCAAGTGAGTTCTCCGGCGCGAGCGCCCCGCCACCGCGGTGGGCGATCGCCAGCGGTCCCGATCCCTCGCCGTAGCTCATGTCCCAAGGGTGGGCCACCTCACGGCCCTGCCCTGGCCGAACCAGCTGTCCCGGACGAATGTTCATCCAGCCTTCACCTGTTGCCCATCGGGAGGCGGCTCTCCATCAGGAGGCAGCCCACCATCAGGGGCGAGCACACTGTCGCCATCTGCCAGCATGCGGTAGTCATAACCCATGGACCGTTACAGCGAGGTTGAGCGCAAGTTCGATGTTGATCCCGGGGCATCGCTACCGGACTTGTCTGGCGCCGCCTCCGTGAGCGAAGCGGTGGAGTCGAAGCTGGATGCCACGTACTTCGACACAGTCGACGGGCGCCTGGGCCGGCACCAGATCACGTTGCGCCGCCGGACCGGAGGCGAGGACGCAGGCTGGCACCTCAAGCTGCCCGCGGCAGCGGACGAGCGCATCGAGGTCCGTCTGCCGTTGGGCCGCGCGACCCGCAAGGTGCCGGTTGCCCTGGCCCGGGAGGTGCGGGCCCTGGTCCGCGACCGGCCGCTGGTCCCCATCGCGCTGCTGGAGACCGCGCGTACTGAACGACGCCTGCTGGACGCTGCCGGCAACACGCTGGCTACCGTCGCGGACGACACGGTTCGCGGGAAGCGTCTGGGCGACGGGGCTGGGCAGGTGTCCATCTGGCGGGAGGTCGAGGTCGAGCTCGTCGACGGAGACAGGCCCTTCCTGGAGAACGTCAGCGAGCTGCTGCGTGCCGCCGGACTGGAACCATCCGCGTCAAGCTCGAAGCTCGCCCGTCTGCTGGCCGACAGCAGGCAACCGAAGCCGGCCGCGAACCCCGACAATAGGAGAAGCGCACGGCGAGCTACCGCAGGCGCGGTGGTGCAGGCTCACCTCCTCGACCAGGTGGACCAGCTAGTCATGCACGATCGCGGCGCCCGAGTGGACGAAGCCGACGCCGTGCACCAGATGAGGGTCGCTACCCGCCGGTTGCGCAGCGCTCTGGCAACCTTCCAACCCCTGTTGGACCGGCACCGTACGGACCCTGCACGCGAGGAGCTGAAATGGCTCGGGCAGATCCTGGGTCGGGCCCGCGACGCCGAAGTACTTCACTGGCGACTTCAGGACCTTGTGGCGGCCCAGCCCGACGAGCTGGTTCTGGGCCCGGTTGTTCGCCGAGTCGAACGTGAGCTGCGGGACCGACATCGGGCTGCCCACGCCCACCTGGTCGATGCGCTGGACGGTGAGCGCTACCTGCGTTTACGGGACACCCTCGACGACCTTGTCAGCGACCCGCCATTGACCGCACGGGCGGGCAAGCCGGCCCGCAAGGAGCTTCCGCCGCTCGTCGCCCGCGCCGTGGCCCGCGTCGAACGGGCCGGGCTCGCCGTTGGCGAAGACGGTAGACCGAAAGTGCGGGACCGGGAGCTGCACGAGGTCCGGAAGAGTGCAAAGCGGGCCAGGTACGCCGCCGAGACGGTCGTTCCAGTAGCAGGAGACCCGGCCACCGAGCTGGCGGACCGGATGGAGGAGCTGCAGGACGTGTTAGGGGAGCATCAGGACAGCGTCGCCGTGCGGGCGCTGCTGCTCGAGCTCAGCGCAGCCGCGCAGGCGGCCGGGGAGAACGGGTTCACCTATGGACTGCTCTACGTGCAGGAAGGCGGCCTCGCCGACGAGGCGCGCCGCGCGTATGGCCGCGCGCTGAGAAGGGCGCTGTCCGGAAAAGCGAGGCGTTGGACCACCTGACAAGCCCACCAACAGAAATGCCGGGAGAGGAAGTCTTGTCCTCGGGCTTGGGGATGACACCGTGCATCATGGTGAGTTCCTTACCGGTCCACTCAAGTCCAGGCCAACCGGAGATCGACAAGGACCTGCACGACGTCGCTCACTTGGTCCACGAGGAGTTCGACGACAGGCTCGACCCGCGGGCCGTCGACCGATGCCTGGACCAGATCGCAGCCCGGTACTCCCGGCGCCTCGGTCCGTTCCTTCGTCCCATTGCTCGTAGGGCGCTACGCGCGCGAAGAGCTGAAGACGCGCTGGGCGCAGGCTTGATCTGACCCGTCGAGGCGTCGCCACCTAAGACATGGACACCGGTGATCTCGTTGTCGCAGTCGTTGTCGCCAGGACTGCTCGTCGCGTCATACAGGGCGGACGCGTCGCGTCCCTCGACGAGCCAGCGAGTGACCTTCATGGCTCGGCTGTCGTCGCCCTCCAGGTCCAGCAGGTAGCCCGAGTCGAGTCGCTGTGGTCCGCGTCAGCACCGCCTGGCCACTGGGCCTACTCGAACGGGCACCACCCGTCTACGCTGCGACCCCGAACACCGAGCGACCAGAACCTTTGCGCCGAGGCACGACGACGGCGTCCGGTACAACGGCATCGGGCTCTACCCGCGCACCGCGCCGGATCACCACGTCGGCCCCGACCCGTGCGCCTGTGCCGACCCACGTCCCGTCCTCCGCCCGCGTGCGTTGGCCAAGGTGCACGTTGCTGGCGACGACGACGTTCGCACCGACGATCACGTCGTGATCCAGCCAGCTCCCCGCGCCGATCCGAGTGCGCTCGCCAACCTGCGCACCTGCTTCGACGTAGGCCGTCGAGGCCACCATCGCAGCCTCGTGCACCCGCGCCTGTGGTGAGACCAGCCCTCCACCGTTGGCGTGGCGCACATAACGCACCACCTTGCCGTTGTCGTCCTCGAACTCGAGACTCGCCGCCATCCGTCATCCCTTTTCTGAACCAGGTTCTGGTTTTGCATAACGTACGAAGGGACCGCGAGAATTCCCGGCTCACGTGTTCGGGACGATCCGTCACGCACCTTCTGTGGCCGCATGAGGTCACCCAGCGCGAAGGTGGCACGGACGCGCATGGTGTCCCCCCGACTCGTGTCGGTTCAACAGGCGACGATGGCGGAGCGGCTTCGTACCGGTCAGAACGACGCCTTGATGACCGGCTCGAGGCGTTCCTGGTAACGGGCGGTGTCCCGCGTCTCAAGCGGATGCCCGAATGGATCGCAACGCGCACTGGAAGCGGTATGGCGGGATGGAGCATTGGGTCGGACTGCATTTGCGGAGCCGTTGTGTTCGTCGGTGCGGGCGTGCACGGGTGTGGCCGCTCGCACCGACGTGACCTACTGCGCCGACGCCCCGCGGATGAAGGCGGCCAGGTCCTTGCTCTGCTGTACCCGGCTCGGCTCGTGCACGTACATCATGTGGCCCGCCGGGTAGTAGGCGTGGTCGATGTTGGCCAGCAGCTCAGTGGGCACATCGAGGTGGGCGAAGGTCTCCTGCGCGGCATAGTAAGGCGTGGCGCCGTCGAGATAGCCGTAGGCGACATGGACCTTGAGGTGCGGGTTGGCGCGCATCGCGCGCGCGAGCTTGTCGCTGACGTTGACGGGCCGGCCCTCGAACTCCTTGAACGACCACTCTTCGCTGGCCTTCATCGACAGCTGCTCGTATGGCAGGTCGTTCTCGTAGCCGAGCTCAGCGCGCACGTAGTGGTTCCACGCGGCGGCATAGGGCCCGGCCATCGCGTCCATGCTTGGGTCGCTCTCCATCTTCTCCGCGACCCCGTTGCCGATCGGCCCGGTGAAGCGGCTGTCGAGACGGCCGACGATAAGCCGTTCGCCGCGGAGAAGCTCGACGAAGAAGTGGAGATGCTCGACCCGCAGGTTCGAGAGGTCGACGTACTCCTCGCTGAGCCCGGTCAGCCGGGCAAGGGCCGCCACCGCCTCGACGCGCTGTTTGGTAGTGAGGCGGTGCCCCCTCGAGAGGACCCACGGATAGGTGCGCTCGGCATACTCCTCGGCCTCGGCGAGCACGCTGCGAAGTGAAGTCGTCCCGCGCCTGCCGTGATAGTGCGCGACGGCTGCATAGGTCGGCAGGAACCCCACGTAGCCGCGGTCCTCGGGCTCATGGAGACCGATCGACCCGAGGTCGATGACGCTGGAGATGAGGATGACGCCGTTGAGGAACATCCCGCGGCGGGTCTGGAGGTGCTCTGCGAGGGCCGCGGCGCGGACAGTGCCGTATGACTCGCCTGCGATGAACTTCGGCGAGAGCCAACGGTTGTTGCGCGTGGTCCAGAGGCGGATCACCTCTCCGACGCTCTCGAGGTCGCCGGTGAAGCCGTGGTAAGGCTTCGGCTTGCCACCGGAGACCGCGCGGGAGAAGCCGGTCGAGACCGGGTCGATGAAGACGAGGTCAGTGGTGGTGAGGAGCGTCTCGAGGTTGTCGGTGAGTCCGTAGGGCGGGGTCACAAGCGAGCCCACGTCGCCGGACACCACCCGGCGCGGACCCATGAGCCCCAGGTGCAGCCAGACAGAGCTCGAGCCCGGCCCGCCGTTGAAGGCGAACGTCACCGGTCGAGGCGTGTCACCGCTCGCCTCGGCTACGTATGACGTGACGGAGACCTCCGCCTTGGCCTTCAGCCCCGTGAAGGCTCCGTCCTCGTACACCTCCTCACGCAGGACGATGCGACCCGTCGTCGCGGTGTAGGCGAGGTGCGTGCGACCGATCCGCAGCGTGTGCTCCGTCGTGACGAGGTCGTCGACCGGGTCGGCGGGCACCGCCGTAGTCGAGGGGGCCGCACTGTCCTTCTCCTTCGGGGCTTCTGTCGTCTTCTCGTCCATGCCCAGACCTTAGACCGCGTCGAAGAACTGGCTTTCTGCAAGCACGCAGATCTGAAGCACCAGAGCGCCGGCCTCGTCCACCTCGGCCATCACCTGCGGATCAGAACCGGCCCGGCCCTCGAGCCGCTAGCGCCACTTCTATCGCCTTGGAGTCCGTGTTGAGGGCCAGATCGCGGGCTGTTGTTGTGGCGACCAATTTTACGGCTGCTGCTGCAATGGCTACTTCTCGCTCGAACAGTGCTGCAGCTGCGGCGGCCGCAAGCGCGGCTTGTGTCGCGGCAGAGGCGACGGCGGTGGCCACTGCCGCCGCTGCAAGGGCTGTCTCCTCTGCGGTGGCGATCGCGGCGGCGTCAACGGTGGCGGCGAGCTGAAGGGCTGCAAGGGCGCCTTCCACCTCGTTCCCAGAGGCGATCGATGCCGAGACAAGGTCAGCTGCTTTGACTGCAGCGGTGGCTACTCGTGTGGCGAGCGCATCGGCCCGAGTCTGGATGCCGCTGGCCGTATGGGCGGCCGTGTCCGCCAAGTTGAGAGCCGCACGAGCAGCGGCGCCTGCCTTCATGTCACGCGCCTGGGAGGCAGCTTCGGCGGTCATCAGAGCCGCTGCCAGCACTGACTTCTTGGTGGCGGCCGCGGTCTTAGCCACATCCTTGGCTTCGCGTTCGGCCGCAATGTCAACTCGTACACCGGCGAGAGCTGCCTTGGTCGCAGCGAGAGCAGAAGCTGCAGATGACGGCTCCCGCAAGTCTGCTCCAGACGCCCTACGAAGCAAAGCAATTCGTACGGCGTCGAGCCCAGAGCCATGCCTCGCTCTACGGCCGATCAGCGTGGCCAACGCCTTCGCTTGAATCGGTGTCATGGTGACCACGACACTGGCGGGGGGCCTATCGCTCGAGCCCGAGGTTCTCTTGACATCTGCCGCTGGCGTGAGGAGCGCGTCGGATTCGGTCGAATGGATGTTCACCGTGACCTCCTCAAAGGGCCGCACGCAACGGCCGCTCTGCAGGTAGCTTCGGCGACGAGTGAAGGAGTGACGAGAAAGACCAAGCTGCAGTGTGAGCATCATACCGGCGTCAGCAAGGCCGAACCGTCAACGAGGGGGATCTCCGGGCTTGGCGGGGTGTCGATGGGCACGTCGAAGCGGCGCCCAGATGGCTTCTCGGGCGCCGCTTCTGTGGCCGGATCAGGTTGACGGGTTGGCGTGCAGGTCGGTGTGCGACGGCGCGGTCAGGCCCACATGCGCAGCCTTGCGGGGGAGCCAGACGGTGGTGACTGCGCCTAGGGCTACGACGGCGGCGCCGGTGAGGATGGCTGCGCGCAGGCCGGAGTTGTAGCCCTCGGGGGTAAGGGTGCCACCGTTCGCGCGGAACACCGCGACCAGGACGGCAACCCCGAGTGCGACTCCGATTTCCCGGATCGTGGAGTTGGTCGAGCTTGCGGTGGCATGGTCGTCGGGGGCCATGTCGGCGAGCACGGCTGTGGCGCTGGGCGCGAACGTAAGCCCCATCCCGATCCCGGCCATGATGAAGCCGGGAATGAGATCGACATAGGGGGTCGAGGTGCCTACAGCCAGCGCGAGCCAGGCGAGCCCCAGAGCTTGGAGAGTGAGGCCGGAGCCGAGCAGCACGCGCACGCCGACCCGCGGGGCGAGCAGTCCCGCGATTGGCGCGACGATCATCGGCGCGGCCGTCCAGGGCAAGGTGCGGATCCCGGCTTCGAGCGGGGTGTACCCGTCCACGATCTGCAAGTACTGTGCCAGCAGGAACACGGCCCCGAACATCCCAAGGGTGAACGCGAGCGAAGCGATGTTGGCGACCGAGAAGCTGCGTGATCGGAACAGGCGTAGCGGCACGAGCGGGTGCGTTGTCCGGCCCTCGTGCCAGATGAACGCGGCGATCAGCGTCACCCCCGCGAGGAGCGAGCCGGCCACCGGGGCCGACTCCCAGCCCAGGTCACCAGCGCGCACGATGCCCCACACCGCGGCCAGCACGCCCGCCCCGACCAGGGCGAGGCCGAGGACGTCGAGCGGTTGGCGTCGGCCATGGGATTCGGGCAGCGCGCGCAGGATCAGCGGAATGGCGACGACGGCGACCGGCACGTTGAGCCAGAAGATTGCCTGCCACGAGAATCCATCGACGACCGCGCCGCCGATCACGGGGCCGAGTGCGACGCCCAGCCCGGAGACCCCACCCCACACCCCGATGGCCATCGCTCGCCGGGACGCTGGCACAGCGGCAGCCAGGAGCGTCAGAGACAGCGGCATGATCGCGGCGGCGCCCACCCCTTGGATAGCCCGGGCAGCGATAAGAGTTTCGGAACTGCTGGACAGGGCCGAGCCGATCGAGGCAAGGGTAAAGACGGCGATCCCCATCAGGAACACGCGGCGTCGGCCCCAGCGGTCCCCCAGCGTGGCGGCGGGGAGCATGAGGGTGGCAAAAGCGAGCGTGTAGGAGTTCATCATCCACTGCAGCTGTTCAACGCTCGCGGAGAGTGCGTTCTGGATGACGGGCAGCGCGCTGGTCATGACGAGGTTGTCGAGCGTCGACATGAACATGGGCAAGGAGGCGGTGGCGAGAGCCAGGGCGACCGGTACGGCGCGCCGGGAGGTGGCCGAGGCCGGGACGGGAGGGGCGGTGGTGGTCATGACTGCTCCTGTATGCATCGAATGATAACTAGCGTTTTGTATGTATGCATCGACTGATAACATGTCAAGTATGAGTGTGGAACTGCAACGTCGGATGACCGCGGACGAGCGCCGGGAGCAGATCCTGCAGGCTGCGCTGGTCGTGTTCGCGGACGGTGGATACGCCGGGACCACCACGGACGAGGTCGCCCGAGAGGCGGGGGTTACGCAGCCGTATGTGGTCCGCCTCTTCGGCGGGAAGCAGCGGCTGTTCGCCGAGGTCTACTCCCGGGCGAGCAGCCGCGTCGTCGCCGCCTTGGCCTCGGTCGCGCCGGGGCCAACCGCCAAGCACGAGATGGGCGAGGCCTACGTGGGTCTGCTGGCCGACCGGAACCTGCTCCGGCTGCTCTTGCACGGGTTTGCGGCTGGCTCGGAGCCAGAGATCGGGCGCCTCGCCCGCTGGACCCTCAGCGAGGCTTTCAGGCTCTACCTCGAGCGAACCGGCGAGGGTCCGGACGAGGCCCGGGTCTTCGTAGCCCACGGGATGCTTATCAACGTGCTCTTGGCAGTCGACGCGACCGAGCACCTCAGCGAGAGTCCCTCACTCGACGCACTTGCCGTGTGCACGTTCGGCAGTGCGCTGGCCGCCGCGCAGGCCGCCCCGCAAACCCCCAGCAACTATGAAAGGAAACGAGGGCTATGAATACAATGACGTCCGCGGGGCCGTCGAGCGCATCTACAGCCTCCATCTCGCACGGACCGCGATCGACCTCGAAACCGTCGCCGCCAAAGACACATGCTCAGGGCGATCCCTTTCCCCACCGACGCGCCCACAGATCCTGGGCGAGCCAATGACTGAACCGGCGCTTGATTCGATCGTCCAGCAGGCATTGCTCAACCACGACGTGGTGTATGAAGTGCTGCGCTGCGATCCCGACCTGGCCGATACGGCTGCCTTCTGCGCCCACTACGGCTTCGCCCTGGAGCAGGCGGCGAATACCATCCTGGTCGCCTCCAAGAAGGTCGCGCCACCGAAGTACGCCGCATGCGTCCTGCTGGGCACAACTCGGTTGGACGTCAACAAAAAGGTCAGCGAGCTGCTCGCCGTCAAGCGTCTCTCCTTCGCCGGCGAAGAGACAACCCTGGACCTCACCGGCATGATGATCGGTGGGGTCACTGCGTTTGGCATTGGTGAGCTACCGATCTACGTCGACAGTGCGGTCATGGAGCAAGCCCAGGTCGTGATGGGTGGCGGCAATCGCTCCAGCAAGCTTCTGCTCAACCCGCGCGAACTCACCAAGCTCCTCAACGTTGTCGTCGTCGAGGGCCTCGCGAAACCCAAATAGCAGCGGACTAGACCTTGTCAACGCCCTGGTGCTTGGGTGCGATGGTCTGGTCGTCCTCGTCCACCACGGAGAGCCAACCGCATGGCGAGAACTTCAGGCGTTTGCCCTTCCCGTCCCAGACCACCAGGACCCCACTTTGAGCATTGAGGTCGTGTCGCGCCTCACCTCCCGAGTAGGACGTCACAACGCCGTTAGTCGTTTCAACAGTGAAATCAGCCATTCCCCGAGCATGGCATGAGGGCCGGGCACGAAGGGACGGCTCGAGACCGATGCGGGAGGCGTCACCCACCCGGAGAACTGACCCTTCCCTGGCCTTCAGCTGACAGGCCTTCGTGTGGTGACCACGCGAGCGGCCATCCATGGGAGGGAGATGCCCCGCCGCGACCGGCAGAACCACGACCGGGGCCCTCGACGTCATCGCCAACTCGGGGTCACGTCGCGGCTGCGCTCAGACCAGCTCGCCGTCCTGCACGACGTGCAGGAGGTAGGGGCCGGCCGCCGCCATCTGCGCGCCATACCGGCCTCGAGCTGTTCGCGCGTCCGCACCGTTTCACCCTCGGCGCCGCAAAGTTCGGCATACTGCGCGAAGTTGGGTTTCGTCAGCGAGACCTGCCACTGAGGGAAGCGGCTGGCCCGCTGCTCCTTGCCGATCTTGCCCAGTGACCCGTTGACCAGCAACACGTGCTTGATCGGTATGTCGTACTTGGCCGCCGCTGTGAGCTCAGCCAGATACTGGCCGAAGCCGCCATCGCCAAGTCACCGCGATGACCGGCCGTGTCGGATCCGCAGCCCAAGCCCCGATTGCCGCGGGGTAGCCAAAACCGATCGAGCCCAGGTACCCGGACATGAGCACCGGCTGCCCCTTGGACTCCAGATAGCGCCCGAAGGAGTGGGCGTGGTTGCCGACATCGACGCTGAAAACGGCATCCGCCGGTGCCTGACGGGAGAGCATCTCGACCGCCGCCGCCGTTAGCCCCCGGCCCCTGTCGTCCAGGGCTCGCCGCGCCTTCTCAGACCGCCACATCTCCAGGCCGGCAGCGACATCAGGGCGCTGGTCGCGGGCCTTTGGGCCAGGCCCGATGGCCGTGTCCAGGGTCGTCAGCGCGAGTCGCGCATCGGCCAGCACCGACACGTTGACCGCGTTGAACCGCCCGATGGTTGCCGGGGCGCGGTCGATGGCTCACCAGCGTCTTGTAGGTGGCGATGCCGGTGTGGTTGGAGAACGACGCGCCCACCACAAGCACCAGGTCCCACTCGTTCATCAGCCAGCTCGCGACCGGAGTACCGCTGCGCCCCAGAATCCCTGCGGCCAAAGGGTGGTCGTCCGGCACCAGGCCCTTGGCCCTGAACGTGGTCGGGATCGGGATGCTCATCCGCTCGGCCAGGGACAACAACTCGGCCAGCCCCGCGCGGGCCCCGTCCCCCGCCACGATCACCGGGCGCCTGGCTTCCCGCAGTAGCGCCGCTGCGGCATCGATGGACGCAACCGACGGAGGGGTATGCCCGGAGATGGCGATCACCGCAGCGCCATCGACCTTGGCGTCATACAGACCAGTCAGCAGGTTCGTAGAGCCCGGGCCGGCGATCGCCAGGCAGGCGGCCGGGCGACCACTGAGCTTGGCGTAGCCGCTGGCCGCGAAGGACGCCGCACCCTCATGCCGGATGCCGATATAGCCCAGTTGGCCGCGCTCCTCCGCGCGCCCCATCGCCTTCGGCCACCCCAAGGTTTGATTGCCCGACCATGCCGCATACCTGGGTGACGCCCCAGGCCACAAGAGTCTCGACCACCACATCCCCCACGGTCCTGACCTGCTCGGGCAGGTCTGGCAGCTCGACCCACGCGCCATCTGCACGCTCCTCCACCACAAAGACCCGAACCGCATCCGTAAAGTCCCCGGGCGGCACACCGGTGAGCGGGTCATAGTCGTACCCGTGCCACGGGCAACGCAGCAGACCCTTCTCGATGGAGCCCTCGCCCTGCGGCCCGCCCTGGTGAGGACAGCTGTTCTCGAAGGCACCGAGGCGCCCGCCGCACCGGGACAGTGCAAGCGGGCGACCATCGACGACCGCCGCGCGGACGCTGCCCTCCTCGGGAATGTCGACATCCTCGAAGCGGTGCCATCTGCCGGCGGTCATGACGCCCCTCCAGAGAGGTAGCCCCACATCCATTGCGGGGCGGGGGTTGCTGCGGAAGTCTCGGCGACAGTGGTCAACATCGATGTAGCACCCGACTGCGCAGCGCTGGCCGCCGCCACGTTCGTGGTAGCCCCAGGCTGATGTTCAGCGCTGGAGGCCCCCTGTTGCTCACCGCCGATGGTGAGTTCGTCGCCAAGAACGGCGTTCTCATCGCCGCGACCCTGGTTCTCATCACGCACACCAGGCGGATCGCCTTGACCGTTCAGCCTCTGTCCGGGGCTGCCCCGCGCTTGGTCGACTCCCGGGGTTGATCTCGTTGGTGATGAAGTCCGCAGCCCAGGTCACTCACATCGTGGCGATCAGCGCTGCCTGCCTGCATGGGGGGCATCGGCCGGCGAGCTCTGCCGGCATCGACCTCAGCTGTGCCCCGTCGGGCAGCGGCGGGACGTTGGCCCCACAGTCGGGGCAGGTCCTCTCCTGGACCCGGGTGATGGGTGTGGCGCCAGCGGCGATGAGGTCGAGGTCGATGCCTGACACCACGTCCAGGACTCCTTCAGGACAGGTCTCCACGCAGACCCGGCAGCCGATGCAGGCCCTGGGGTCCACGATGAGGTCAGTGCTGCCCGCGGTGGGTCGCAGGCTGAGTGCCTGGGTGGGGCAGGTCCGGGTGCAGACACCGCAGGCGGTGCATCCCTGGGCTGCCTGGAGTATTCCCAGGGGTGCGCCCTGTCCCAGAATCACCCGGGGCCGTTCGGGTTGCCGATCCTGTTCGGGCGAGGCGGTGTCCCGGTCCTGGTTCGGCTGGTGTTGGTTCGGCTGGTACTGGCTCGTCCGGTCTTCGTGCGACCGCTCAAGGGCGCGCTGGAGCTGACCGGCGGCCCAGGCGGCCAGGCGAGGTGAGCTCTGGGCGGCATCGGGAGTGGGTATCGGATCAGTCCCGGCCGCGTCAACCACGGCAATAAGGCCGTCGGCCGCCATGAGCGCACGGCGTAGCTGCGAGCCACTAGCGGGCAGGACGGCCACACGCCCGGCGGCGTCCACGTCGCCCAGGGCGACGAGCAAGTCATGGGTGAAACCCAGCCCCGCGGTCAGGGCCGCCTGGTCCCGGCACCTCGAGCAGGGCAGGATCTGGACCGTGCGGGCGCCGGCTGCCAGGGAGGCCAGGTACCAGGTAGCGCCGACCCCTCCCATGCAGCGCACGTCCAACACCAGCCAGCCGGGCAGACCACGGCGCTGGCCGAGGCGGTGCAACGGTCCCAGGGCGTCCTGGCAGGCGATGACCAAGTGGGGCGCCGGCGCACCCTCATCGCCGACGAGCAGGGCCTGAAGGCGCTTGGAAAGGGTTCGGGGGTCGTGCCCGTCCAGGCTCAACGAGCCGGTGGGGCAGACGTCGAGGCAACGGGTGCAGGCCCCACAAGCAGCTGGGTCCACCATCGGCGGCGCGGAAGAGAGGTCGCCGTCGCCGATGTGCAGGGCATCCTCGGGGCATTCCTCGACGCAGCGCCCGCACCGCACGCTGCCCAGGCAGGTAATTGCGTCGACCTCGACCACCGGTACCCATGTGGTGGCCCTGCCTCGGAGCAGGGCCCGTCGGCTCAGCGAGGCCCCGACCGGGCGACGGGCGGCCCGGGAGGTTCTGGCCTCGTCGAATCCGTCCGCCGCCGCGCGCACCATCCGCACCGCATAATCCAGACGCTCGCTGGGACTACGCCGGCCACCCAGGATGTCCAAGGCCACCACCGCGACTCCCAGGGGAGCCAGCCCACCGGCTACCCCCCACGTACGAAGGTCCGCAATGGGGGGGACATCGAGTTCGCCAGTGACCACGACAACACACTCGGCCCCGGACGCCTTGGCCGCAGCGGTGAGTAGCTCGGGGTGACGGGCGAGCCCCGGCACCACCATCAAACGCCCAACACGCTGGCCACCCAAAGTGGTGACCAGCGTGTCAGGGTCGATCCCGGCCCGGCGAACTCCCGGGTCGATCAAGATGGCGGTACGTGCACGCACGCCCGTCACGATAGCGCCCTAGAGCACCGGGACGACGAGCACCGGTACGGCGGCGAGCAGGACCAGGTACCGAAGGGCCAGTCCCCCGGCCAGGACACCGGCCTCACCGGCCAATGCCACTCCAGAGCTCTTACCCTTTGGTGCGGACTCGAAGACGAACGCCAGCACCGGTCCGACCAGACCAGCCAGGACCACACCAACCCTGAAGATCGGTGCCAGGTCGCCAGAGATCAACAGCCGAACCGAGTCGGCGCCGGCCGGCGAAGCCGAACCAACACCAAGCCATGCCAGCAGCACCGCGAGCTCGACCACCAGCAGGGCGATGTGCACCCGACCCCACTGATG
>JBBQUB010000042.1:0-16142 GCA_038212865.1 Actinomycetales bacterium | reverse complement strand
ACCGCCCGTGCGGCCTGGTTCACCTTGCTGCGCAAGCGAATTGCCGCAGCGGGGCCGGGGCGGCGAAGGTCAAGATAGCGGTGCTTGAGCCGTGCCTCTTCGCCGACGGTGACGCGCTCATCGATCTGGAACGGCAGCGGGGCAGCTGGGCTCAGGACCTCGAGCTCGGTCGCCACCACTTCGATCTCACCGGTCGGTAGCCCCGCGTTGGCGTTGCCCTCGGGGCGAAGTCGCACTTCACCACTCACCTTGACGCAGAACTCGTTCCGCAGGTCGTGGGCGCCACCCTGCGCCAGGATCTCGTCCCGAACGACCACCTGGGCGACCCCGGATGCATCGCGTAGATCCAGAAACGCCACGCCGCCGTGATCGCGCCGACGGGCTACCCATCCGGTCAGAACAACAGACTGCCCAACATGGCCATGGCTGCCGGCTCGCAATGTGCCGGCCCCGTGAGTGCGAAGCACGAGAGATCCTCTGTTTCGTCGTGAGGGCTGATCCTGCGCAGGATTTGCGAGGTCAGGACCCATATCCTACGGAAACGGACACCGCGCCTCCGAACCGGTTAACGCCGATAAGCCGGGTGCTCCGGCCAGGGTGCATCCCGCGGCCGCAACGTGGCCCAGTCTCGTGCCCGCGCCGCTTGGGCGGTCAGGACGCCGATCACCGCGCCGGGGTTGTGCAGCTGACCTTGCAACACGGCCTCATGAGCCTCGTCCAGGTCGACCCAACCGACCGGCATACCGCGTTCCTCACCCTCGCGGCTGAAGCGTTCGTCCTCGTGGACATCGGTGAGGTCCCGGGCCAGGAAGATCCGCAAGGCTTCGGAGTTACCACCAGGAGAACCGAAGAAGTCGATGAGCACGTCCCAGCGGCTGGCCAACAGGTCGACTTCCTCGTGAAGCTCGCGTGCAGCGCCCACCCACGGCGGCTCCCCCGCGACGTCGAGCAGACCCGCGGGCAGCTCCCACTCGAACGCGCCGACGGGGTGGCGGTACTGCTGGATCAGCAGAACGTGGTCACGGCCATCGACCTCGCGCAATGCCAGGACTGCCACGGCACCGGGGTGCTCGACGTACTCGCGAGTGACCTCGCCGGCATCTCCGAGGTCCACGGTGTCGCGTCGCACGTCCCAGACCATGCCGTCGAAGACCACCTCTGTCCTTGCGACGGGACGCCGGACAAGGCGGTCAGCCAGATCCGCGCCAAGGACCACAGGGGCACCCAGACTCACGGCGCCACGTCTGTCACTGGGATTGTCACCGCGATCTCACTGCGATTCTTCACCACGATTTTCACTGTGCCGAAACGGTTTCGGCATCCTTTTGCCTGTCGACCTCGACCAGTCGTGAGGCCTTCTGTGCGTCGATGGCCGCCTCGACCAATCCGGCGAAGAGCGGGTGCGCCCGGTGCGGCCGGGACTGGAACTCCGGGTGGGCCTGGGTGGAGACGTAGTAGGGGTGGATATCGGCCGGCAGCTCGACGAACTCCACGAGGCTGCCGTCGGGCGATGTGCCGGAGATGCGCAGTCCAGCCAGTTCGAGCTGTTCCCGATAGGCGTTGTTGACCTCGTAACGGTGACGGTGCCGCTCGTGCACCAACTGTGATCCGTAGACCCCGGCGACGACCGAGCCTTCGACCAGCTTCGCTGGGTAGGTCCCGAGGCGCATGGTGCCGCCCAGGTCCCCGGCTCCATCGACGAAGGCCTTCTGCTCCTCCATCGTGGCGATCACCGGATGCGTGGTCTGTGGGTGGAACTCACTGGAAGACGCATCGGCGATGCCAAGGACATTGCGGGCGTACTCGATCACCATGCACTGCAGCCCCAGGCAGAGGCCCAGGGCCGGCACACCCTTGACCCTGGCCCACTTAAGCGCCCCGAACATGCCCTCGATCCCTCGAATGCCGAAGCCTCCTGGGACAACGATCGCGTCGACCCCACCAAGGGCTTTCTGGGCGCCAGCGTCGGTCTCGCACTCGTCACTGGCGACCCAACGGATTGAGACTTTGGCGTCATGCTTGAAACCACCCGCGCGGATGGCCTCAGTGACGGAAAGATAGGCGTCGGGCAGGTCGATGTACTTGCCGACGAGGGCAATCTCGACGGCGTGTTCGGGGTTGTGCACCCGGCGCAGCATCTCATCCCAGTCGCGCCAGTCGACGTCGCGGAAGGGCAGACCGAGGCGCCTGACCACGTAGGCATCCAGCCCCTCGGCATGCAGCACCTTGGGGATGTCGTAGATGCTCGGCGCGTCGACCGCAGCAACGCACGCCTCCGTGTCGACGTCGCAGAACAGGGAGATCTTGCGTTTGACGCTGTCGGGAATATGACGGTCGGCGCGCAGCACGATGGCGTCGGGCTGGATGCCGACCTGCCGCAGGGCAGCCACAGAGTGCTGGGTCGGCTTGGTCTTCAGCTCACCGCTGGGGGCGAGGTAGGGCACCAGCGAGATGTGCAGGAAGAAGACGTTGTCGCGGCCCACATCATGGCGGACCTGACGCGCGGCCTCCAGGAACGGCAAACCCTCGATGTCACCGACTGTGCCGCCGATCTCGGTGATGATGACGTCGGGACGGTCCTTCACCGCGACGTCGGCCTGCTCGCGCATCCGCGACTTGATCTCGTTGGTGATGTGGGGGATTACCTGCACCGTGTCGCCGAGGTACTCCCCGCGGCGCTCCCTGGCGATCACCCGGCTGTAGACCTGCCCCGTCGTGACATTGGCCGAGCCCCCCAGGGGAACGTCCAGGAACCGCTCGTAGTGGCCGATGTCCAGGTCCGTTTCGGCGCCGTCGTCGGTGACGAAGACCTCTCCATGCTGGAACGGGTTCATCGTCCCGGGATCCACATTGAGGTAGGGGTCGAGCTTCTGCATGGTCACCCGGATACCGCGGGCGCGGAGCAGATGTCCGAGGCTAGAAGCCGTCAGGCCCTTGCCGAGCGAAGAGGCGACGCCTCCGGTTACGAAGATGTGTTTCGTCTGATGCACCACGGGCTTTGACTCTACGTGATCAGGAGGGTCTCGGTGTACCGCTCCAGCCAACGGGATGCCGTGTCGCTTCCATCGGGCAGCGTCGCAGCGACACGACGGCCGCGGGCCGCCAGGTCCGCGCGCAGGCCGGGGTCGGACAGCACGCGGTCGGTCGCGTGCGCGATCCCCTCTGGATCACCCGGTACGACGAGAAGTCCGGTCCCGGCGACCAGATCATGCAGGCCGCCGACGTCTGTGGCAACGACAGGCGTTCCGGCTGCCATGGCCTCCTGCACCACGAGCGCCCGAGCTTCCCAGGCGCTGGGAAGGACGAACACCTCTGCAGCGCGCAACCACTGGTCGACATCCATGCGTAAACCGACGAAGTGGACCGGTGCGCCCACAGCGCGCGCCTGCGCCTGGAGCTGCGCCAAGAGCTCGGGCTCTCCATCGCCCAGGACCACCCACGTGCACGTGCTGAGCAGCCGGGAAGACGCCTCGACCAGCACCGAAAGGTTCTTCTGCGGCGCGATCCGCGAGATCGTGACGACCAGGGGCAGCTCGGCAGCCGCCTGATCCATCCCGACCGAAGAGATGAGCGCCTGGCGGATCCGGGCACGGTTCGGCCCGTCCGCGGGTGGCTGCGCAAGCAGCTCGGGGACTCTTGGAGACGGCACTTCAGCCAGCTCGAAGTGGGACGCACCGAACGCCCCAGCCGCCACCACCAGATCGCTGCTCGCACCGGTGACCAGATCCGCATGACGGGCGACCCAGCGCTGGGCCAGCCGTTTGAGGCCCTGTCGGCCGCTTCCCGGCAGAACCGCGTTGTGTTGGGAGACAACCATTTTCGGGCGTCGTCCAAGGCCTCGGGTGCAGAGGGTGGCCAGCAGCGCACCCTGGTGGCCGTGGGCGTGCACGATGTCGCTGGTCGAGGCCAGTCGTCTCAGCAGCCAGACATCGCGCACGGATCGGGCCCACCCGCGAGAGCCAGGCCACCACAGCCGCACCGGCTCCAGGTCGAAACGCGAAGCGGTCAGTGGATGGGTCACCACGATCACGTCAGCACCCCGGTCCCGCAGATCCGCGCTGAGCTCGGCGACATGGGTTCCGATGCCACCGGTACTGCGGCCTAGCAGCATGAGGACCTTCATCGCGCTCCCCGTCGGAGCTTGGCCAGCACCAGGTGAGCCGACTCGCGATCCGCAACCCAGATCGAGAAAGCGCAGATAGTCAGCACGGCGATCGCGACCAGCACGGAAACCTCGGCAGCAGCCACAAGGCCACTGGGGTTCAGAATCTCGGCGAGGCCACGCCCCGCAGCGGCGGCGAGCACGCCGAACCCGAGGGCCACGGCGGCGCTGCGACCAAGGCCCGTGAACGTCCGCGAACCCCAAGCACGATAAACCGCGACAAGGAGCCCCATGGCAGCGACCGTCATCCCGGTTGAGCTGGCAAAGCCCAACAGCTGCAGTGTCTTTCGCGGCCCGGCATCATCGTGGAGCACCACAAGAGGGACGGCGGCGGAGATCAGCCACCCCAGAGCCACGAACCCCCCGGCGACGGCTGGGCGACCACGGACGTACAGAGCACGAGTGAGCAGGGCAGCCAGGCCGAAGCCGACCAGCCCAGGCGCGAAGGCACTCAGTGCACCGGGGAGTGCCGCCAACGACTCTTGCCCGGCGGCAGTGTGCCGGCCGGCGTCCAGGGCACTGAAGAAGACACCGACCGGCCCTGCGATCGCGAAGAGGACGGCGGCACCCGCGAAGGCGGTCACGGTGATGGCCCGCGCTGCGGACGCCAACGTCCGCTTCGCCCGCTCGGCGGATGCGTGGTCTGGGTCGGTCGCCAGCGCCGGAAAGGCCGCCGTGGCAATGGGGACCGCCAGCACTGCATAGGGCAGGAGGTAAACGGCCTGAACATAGGTGTAGACGTTCAACGTGCCCGTGCCGCCGCGGTGCTGGGACACCCACAAGGTCACCAGCACGGCGACCTGTTGGGCGACCAGGGCAAAAAGCCCGGCACCGGCCAGTCCTCTTGCCCGGCGCGCGACACCAGGGGGAAAGGCCCAGGTCAGGCGAAGCCGGATGCCGGCGCGGTGCACGGGGATGAACAGCGGCAGGCTCAAAGCAACCACGCCGAGGGTCGTGCCGGCAGCCAGAGCGGTGGAGGCCTGGCTGGGCAGCCCCGCAAGATCGTCTCCGTTCCCGTTCGCCAGAGCGGCATACAGCAGGTAGGCCGCCATCACCACGATGCTGGACATCAGAGGTGCCACGGCCGCGGCCAGGAATCGTCGATGCGCCTGGAGCACTCCGGCGAGGACGATGGCAACGCCGTAGAGCGCAATCTGGGGCGCGAAGACCACAAGCATCGATGCCATGAGTTCGGTTGAACCAGAACACTGCTGGCGGTCGACCAACATCATCGACAGAGGAGCGGCAGCTGCCGCCAGCAGGATCGAGAGGGGTATGAGCACGGTCAGCGCCCAGGTGAGCAGGGCCGACGCGGTCTGGGTGGCGGCGGCTCCCTCCTTGCGGGCGAGCTGGCCAGCGATGATCGGAACGGCGACAGCAGCCAGGGCACCACCCGCAGCCACCTCGAACACCACGTTTGGAAGCTGGTTGGCGCCCTGGTAGACGCTGCCGACGCAGGTGGCGCCAACGCTCTGGGAGAACACGAGCCAGCGACCGAATCCGAAGATCCGCGCCACCAGGGTGACCAACGCAATGAGGCCGGCCGCCGCGAACACCCCGGGCGACGCCGTCTCGGCCAAACGTGCCCGGGACGAGTCCTTGTCTTGGGCCGTCATCGCTTCACCGCGTCACCCGGTCACCCTCGCGGGCGGCCGAGCGCATCGAGCTCGCGCAAGCCGGGCGTCGACTCGATGACACGGGTGAAGCTGAACTTCTCCGACGCCAAGGTCAAGGCCGTCACAGCCGCGAGGACGATGAGCCGGCCACGCAATCCCGTGCGTGCCACCAGCGCTGTTCCAACCATGGCGCCAGCGCTGTTGGCTCCGGTGTCGCCAAGCATGCTCCGGCCGGCCAGGTCGTCGGGTAAGACCGCGATCGAGGCACCCGCCGCGGCTGCGGCGGTGGCGGCGGAGATGCCGGATGCGGGTCGGCCGAAGACCAGCGGCGCCGACAGCAGCAGAACGACTTTGAGCGCCCTCCCGGGGCGCAGGTCGAACAGGTTGGCAATGTTGGCCGAACCGGCGATCACAGCTGCCCCGACGAGAGTGGAGATCGGTGGGGTTCGCATTCGCCGCCTGTCCACGAGCCAGGCGGTCAGCAGGCCCGTCGCACCGAGACCAACGATCTTGATGGCCCCCGTTGTCACCACGCCGCGCGAGGCCGCGGCCAGGTGCCCTCCCAGGCCCTTGTGGCTGCTGTCGCCCGCCAGATCGTCGAGGACACCGAATGCGCCGGCACCAAGCCCGGCGAGGGCCGCAGGACCCCCGGCTCCGCCCGCTCCGCCCGCGAGGACTCCGGCCGCGGCACCCAGGGCATATGCGGGGCCCTCGAGCAAGGTGACCGTCCGGCCCGCGTGGTTCGTCCGGGTCCATCGTTCGGCCCCACCGGGCGGATGGCTGTTGAGGAGCGTGGCAGCGCCCCGCGCGCCGACGGCACCGACGGCGAAGGCGCCAAAGGTGGTCAGCGCTCTCCCCCGTCTCCGGGTCACTTCTTGGCCGTCGTGTCGGGCGCGACCGCCACGGCATCAGCGGCCAGGCCATAGTGCCCCTGGCCCCCCGAGTACTGCTGAGCCAGCGCCAGAAGGAGGGCGGTCTCTCCCATAGGCTGGTCCGTATCGTCTACCGTCGAGGCCACCTTGGCGGCGTCAGTGTCCTTGCGGACCGCCGCCACCAGGTCGGCAGACAGGGTCGGGTCAGTGGCGTTCGTCGCGGCGGCGACCACGACGCCCTTCCCAGCAGCGTCCAGTGAGCGAACAAGCTGCGCGTAGGTCGCGAGCCTGGCGTCGACATCCTCTGGGGTCGAGCCCTTGACCGTTCCCCCCAGGAAGACGACGCCCGATGACGGAACGATCTGGTCTGGGGACACCTTGATGAGGTCGCCAGCCACCAGCCCCTCCAACGCCGCACTTGCCGAGGGGTCAACCCGTTGCGTCGACTGGTCCGTGCCCCCCAGGATGGCCCGGGCCAGCACCGTGGCTGCGAGCTGGTCCGGGCTGTTGGCCGCCAGGGGCGCCTTGACCAAAGCGGCAAGCTGGTTGGCCAAGGTGTTGCGGAAGGTCCGCTTGGCCGGATCAGCCCACGCGTCGGTCAACGTGATCGTCGACCCCACCTTGGCACCTGCGGTGACCAGCGAGGCCGTCGTGCTCTTGACCAGATCGGCGTCGGCGCCCGGCGCGACGACAAGTGCGACGATCTTGCCGGTCAGCTGGCCCTTGGCGATCAGCGGCGCCACCGCCGCGGCGAAGGTGTCGCGCGCAGCTGTGCCACGCTGCTCGGCGTCGAGGTCCGCGCGCAGCTGGGCCTTGTCGGCGCGCAAGGCCACCGTCTGCTTCGTCAGCGCGTTACCGATGTCTTCCTTCAGCGGGCCAGCCCCAAGGACGATTCCCACTGCGAGCGCCAGGAAGATGGAGACGATGGAGACGAGGTGGTAACGGAAGTCAATCACGTGAAAATCCCCACGATCCAGGACAAGGCGTCATCCAGCCGGGCACCCACCAGCTGAAGCATGGTGGTTCCGCCGAGCGTGGAGGACAAGGCGACAAAAAGTGCGAACAGGCCGACGAGCAGCATGACGGCCAAGGAGAGGTTGGATATGCGCGAACGGTAGAGCCGGCTGACCCCTTTGGCGTCCACCAGCTTGCCACCGACACGCAGCCTGGTCAGGAAGGTACTCGCCATCCCCGAGCGCCCCTTGTCCAAGAACTCTATCAACGTGGCGTGGGTGCCGACCGCGACGATCAACGAGGCCCCCTTGTCGTCGGCCAGCAACATCGCAACGTCCTCGCTGGTGCCGGTTGCGGGAAAGACCACCGCGTCCAGACCCAGCTTGCGGACCCGCTCCATTCCGGGAGCCCGACCGTCCCGATAGGCATGCACCACGATCTCGGCCCCGCACATGAGCGTTGAGTCCGACACCGAGTCCATGTCTCCGACGATGAGGTGGGGACGGTGACCCGTCTCGATGAGGGCGTCGGCGCCTCCGTCAACCCCGATCAGGATCGGTCGGTACTCGCGAATGTAGTGCCGCAGGGTCTGTAGGTCCTCCTTGTAGTGGTAGCCGCGGACCACGACCAGGGCGTGACGGCCGTCCAGGACCGTGGTGATCTCCGGGACACCCACGCCATCGAGCAGCAGCTCACGTTCGCGCCGGAGATACTCCATCGTGTTGGCCGCGAAGGCCTCGAGCTGGACGGCGAGGCCGGCGCGTGCCTCAGTCATCGCCGCCGCGACCATGTCGTGGTCGAAGAGGGTCCCTTTGGCCACGATGACATCCCCGATGTACAGCGTGTCCTCATCCAGACGGGCGATCTGCCCGTCCTTCAGCTCAAGCATCACGTCCTTGCCCACGTTGTCCACCAACGGCACCCCGGCGTCGACGAGGATCTCGGGCCCAAGGTTCGGGTATCGCCCGGTGATTGACGAAGCAGCATTGATCACGGCCACCGGTTTGCAGGACAACAGCGCCTCAGCGCTGACCCTGTCGAGGTCCTGGTGGTCGATTACCGCAATGTCGCCTGACTTGAGCCGCTTGGTCAGCTGCTTGGTGCGCTGATCTATGCGCACTGTGCCCCGAACGCCGGGCAGATCCGGTTCGCGAGGGGCTCGTCGACGCAGGGCACGCAGTGAGCGCAGGGAGTAGGACATCGCCGCCCATCGTGTCACGCGTGGAGGGTGCTTGCCGCCATCACCTCCTGATGGTGCCCGCCGCCTGGGCAAGAAGCTCGCGAGCATGCTCGATGGCCACCTCGGACTCCTCATCGCCGGCCATCATTCGGGCCAGCTCTCGTAGCCGCTCCGCGCCGGTCACCGCTACCACCCCGCTGGCGGTGATATGCCCGTCGTCGGTCTTGCGCACGACGAGGTGGCGGTCTGCGTAGGCCGCGACCTGTGCCAGGTGGGTCACGACGATGACCTGAGCGGTGGCGGCCAGCGCGGCCAGACGAGCACCCACATCCAGGGCCACCTTGCCTCCCACTCCAGCATCCACCTCGTCGAACACGAAGGTGGGAACGTCACCACTACCGGTAACGACCTCGAGCGCCAGCATGACCCGCGAGAGCTCGCCGCCGGATGCCGCCTTGGCCACGCTGCGTGCCATCGCCCCGGGATTGGGCGCTAACAGGATCTCGACATCATCAATACCGTGACGGGTGAACCGCACCCTTTCGTCCTCAGGTGAAAGCGACAACCCATCGGGGTCAAAGCGGCGCCCAACGACGACCTGGACTACGGCCTTTCCCATGGCCAGGTGAGAAATCTCCGTCGTGACGCGGGCTCCGAGATCGGCTGCGGCATGCTGCCGGGCCGCGCTCAGCTCAACGGCGCAGCTCGTGAGGTCATCTCGTAGAGCCTCGAGCCTGATCTGTAACCCATCGACACGGTCATCGACCCCCTCGAGCTCGATCAGCCGGGCCGCGGACTCCTTGGCCCAGGCCAGCACGTCATCGGCGGTATCGCCATACTTGCGCAGCAACCTGGCCAGCTCTGCCCGCCTGTTCTGGACCCAGGCCAACCTGGCGGGGTCAACGTCAACATCAGAGAGGTATGCCGCCAGGTCGGTCCCCAGGTCAGCGGTCAGGTAGCCCAGCTCCTGAAGGCGACGATCCAGGTCGGCCAGTGCCGGATCGTGAGAAGTCATTGGTGCCAACGCAGCCCTCGCTGTGCCTAGCTGCCCCACCACGTCGCCGCTGTTCGAGCCCGCAACGCCGTCAGCCCCTGAGTACAGGCTGTCAGGGTCGCCGGTGAGAAGGGCATGGGCCTGACCGGCGCTGGCTCGCAGGCCATCTGTGTGCGCCAGACGCTCATCCTCGGCACGCAGGTCGAGATCCTCGCCGGCAACTGGGTCGACGGCCTCGATCTCCTCAAGGCCCGTTCTGAGCACATCTATCTCTCGCGCCCTGTCCCGGGCGAGCCCCCGCAGGTGGCGCAGCTCGGCACCAACCTGGTGGAACTGCTCATACAGGGATGTGTAGCGCACCAGGGGCCCCGCGACAGACTCGCCGGCAAAGCGGTCCAAGACGACGCGGTGCTGCTCGGGCTGGCGCAGCCGCCACTGATCTGACTGACCATGAACGGCCACGAGCAGCTCACCGATCTCTGCCAACACACTGACCGGGGCGGTCCGTCCTCCGACATGAGCCTTCGAGCGGCCCTCGGCCGAGACGGTTCTGGCGAGGATCAGGCTGTCCTCGACGTCGCCTCCAGCCTCGATGGCCCGCAGCGCCGCGGGGTGTTCGGGCCCGACCTCCACCACACCCTCGACGACAGCCCGCTTGGCACCCGTACGGACCAGACCCGCATCGGCACGCGCTCCGAGCAGCAGTCCGAGTCCGGAGACAACCATGGTCTTGCCTGCGCCAGTCTCACCGGTGACCACATTGAGACCACCCGACAGCTCCAGCACCGCGTCATCGATGACACCGAGGTTCTGGATCCGGATCTCACGAAGCATGGCGACAGCCTACGGACCGCGGGTGTCAAGTCCTTCAGACATACCGGAAGCCCCGTTGTTGCGTCGGCCGCCTCCCCGCCATCCGTCCACGGACAGGTCGAACTTTGCGACCAGACGGTCGGCGAACGGCGAGGTGGTCAGACGCGCGAGACGTACCGGTATGTCGCTTCGGGAGACCTCGATCCGCGAACCCGGCGGCAGCTCGACCATGCGCGATCCGTCGCACCACATGACACCGGATCCCCAGGTGTCCGCGACCACCTCGATGGCCAGCCTGGAGTGCGGCCCGACGACGAGCGGGCGCGCGAAAAGGGCATGGGCAGAGATGGGGACGACCAGCATCGCCTCGACGTCGGGCCAGACCACCGGACCACCCGCTGAGAAGGCGTATGCCGTGGATCCGGTCGGCGTGGCGATCACGACGCCATCGCCACCCCAGGTGGACAAGGGCCGTCCATCGATCTCGAGCGTGACCTCGAGCATGCGCTCGCGTGAGTCCTTCTCGACCGCGACCTCGTTCAGCGCCCAGCCCCGGGCGATCACCTCACCGCCGTGCGCTGCGCTGACCTCCAGGGTCATTCGTTCCTCGACGACGTAGTCCCGGGCGACGATGCGATCGACCGTTCCGCCAATGTCCTCTCGCTCTGCCTCAGCCAGGAATCCCACGTGTCCGAAGTTCACCCCGATCAGAGGGGCATCGGTCCCTCTCGAGTGCTCGGCACCACGCAGGATCGTGCCGTCGCCGCCGAGGACGCAGACCAGCTCGCACCCTCGAGCAGGGTCTGTGGGATCGGCCGTGACGATGTCCGGGCTGGAGCCGAGGCTCATCGCCTCGGCCGTGTCGGGTAGCAGGGCGACCTGGACGCCCGCAGCATGCAGCCTTGCCGCGACCTCCCGTGCGAGCTGCTGTGAGTCGAGCCGCCGTGGGTGGGCGACCAGGAGAATGCGGCGGGTCATGTTGGTGCCTCCGACGACAAGGTGGCGGCCAGCTCGGTGACCTGCCCAGCGGTCATGCCCTCGTGGGGGCGTGGTGTCAGCCACAGTAGGTACTCCGCATTTCCGGTCGTACCCCGGATGGGACTGCGGCGCATTGCTTTGGCGCCCAGGCCCACTGACCTCGCGACCGCCACGACCTCCTCGATCGCCATCGCACGGTTGGCTGCCGAACGCACGATTCCCCCCTTGCCGAGGCGTTCACGCCCGACCTCGAACTGCGGCTTGACCAGGAGCACCAGGTCACCGGTGGGCTCGACCAGGTCGCGAAGGACGGGCAGCACGAGCCGTAGTGAGATAAAGCTGAGATCGGCGACGAGAAGCTGTGCAGGTCCTCCGAGGTCGCCCACCAGGGCATTGCGGATGTTGATGCCTGAGCGTTCGATGACTCGAGGGTCGCGCGCTATCTCTTTGGCGAGCTGGCCGTGTCCAACATCGAGGGCCACGACTTCGCGCGCTCCCTCTCGCAACAGGACCTGCGTGAAACCACCGGTGCAGGCCCCGATATCGAAGCATCGCAAGCTGTCTGCGCTGAGCCCGTCGGGTCCGAACGCCTCCATCGCCGCGGCCAGCTTGTATGCCGCGCGGCTCACCCAGCCCTCGACCCCGGAAGCAAGCTTGAGGTCTTGGCCCTCCTTGACCGACGTCGAGGCCTTGGTGGCCGAGGATCCGTCGAGCAGCACCGAGCCTGCCTCGACAAGCTCACGAGCCTGGCCGCGCGACCGGGCCAAGCCCCTGCGCACCAGCTCGACGTCGAGTCGCTGGTTGGACTCGCTCACTCCTCGCCGAGGTCGACGAGGCGACCTCGCAGAACCTGGTGGACTCGTTCTCCCACCTCGATCTGGGCGTCCAAAGACTCATCCGTCACGGCATCGAAGCGTTCGAGCACCTCGTCGACCGCATCGTCACCCGTTGGCTGACGCCTTTCGTCCTGTGTGCCAAGCGTCATCTCGAAGTGACTCACGTGCCAGCAGGCTTGAGGCGAGTGGTGATCGCTGAGCGTCGGGGGGGCGTCGCCATAGGCACCGGCCTGGCGGCGCTACCGGCCACCGGAGTCTGCTTCGCGGGGGCCTTCTTTGCGGTGGCCTTCTTTGCGGTGGCCTTCTTTGCGGTGGCCTTCTTTGCGGTGGCCTTCTTTGCGGTGGCCTTCTTTGCGGTGGCCTTCTTGGCGGTGGCGCTCTTGGCGGTCTTCTTCACCGCCGGCTTCTTCACGGGGGTTGCCCTGGATGAGGCCGAGCGAAGTGCTTCGATCTCGGCCCGAAGTCGCGCAGCCTCAGCCTGCGACTCCTGCAGCTTTTCGGCGGACACCAGCCCCAGGCGGCTGATCGCAGTGTCGACCTCCGTGCGCACCAAGGCCGTGAGGTTGTGACGATTGGTGGTGGCCGCGACCAGAAGCTCCTCGGCCAAGGCGCTCACCTGCACCGCCAGCTTGCTGCCGGTCTCGATGCCAGTTCCCTGCATGGACAGCAGCCCTTGTGCAGCCTCCGTGGCACGAGCACGCGTCAGCTCGCTCAGACCCGACGCGAGCTGGACATATCCGCGAACTGATTCGAAGACCATTGTTCCTCCAGAGGGTGGCTGTGGTGCACCACGCTACTGCTCACGGGCGCCTTCGTCTCGTCCGCCCGGTCGCAGCGCCACCCCGCTCGAAGATCGCGGGAGATCAGTCAGCGCCCTTGAGCCGCAGCCGCGTCGAGCTCAAGGGACAACGCCGCCCCATCGCCACCTCGGGGATCGATCGGTCCACCGCGAACATCGGCCGCGTGCCAGAGCGCCATCAAAGCGGCGCGTAGCCGCTGGTTGAGGGCCCCGGCTGGTGACACCACAAGGTCGCCAAGGGCCGAAACGTACGCGTGCGCCCCACCGCAAACCCACCTCGAGGAGGCCCCGAGGTCCAGGACGGGTTCCGCGTAGGCGCAGTGGAGGGAACGCAGATCCGTCGCGACGTAGCGGGGTCGAGCAGCAGGGTTCGCCTCAGCCAGATCCGACCACCCGTGCACTCCTCCGAGCACGAACAAGGAGGCCATACCGGTGTTCGCTGCCCCCATGATGTCCGTGTCCAGGCGATCTCCGATGACCAGCGTGCGGCCGACTCCGGTGCCAAGTGCCAATGCACTCAGGTCGAACAGCGGTCTGTGCGGCTTGCCCACGACGACCGGATCCACCGTGACCGCTGAGCGGACCGCGCCGACAAGAGCGCCGTTTCCCGGTGCCATACCCCTCTCCGTAGGCAGGGTGCTGTCGATGTTGGTGGCCACCCACAGGGCTCCGGACTGAACTGCGTAGGCGATCTCCGCGAGATCGGTCCACGCGACCTTGGCCCCAAATCCCTGCAGCACCGCCACCACATGTGGCCCCGGTCGCGTTGCCTGAGCCACAACCGGTCTCAGGCCCACCTCCTGCAGTGCCAGAGACACGCCCTGGCCACCCACTGCCAGCACCAGGGATCCCGGGGGACAACCTCTCGCCACGAGATCGGCACCGGCCTGCGCGCTGGTGACGACGCGCGATGGCGGACCGGGCAGTCCGAGCGTTTTCAGGTGGGCCGAGATCTCTTCCGGAGTCCGAGAAGCGTTGTTGGTTGCGTAGACAACGCGGACGCCAGCCGAGAGAGCGAGCAACAAGGACTCCACCGCATACGGCACGGCCTCGCTCCCGCGATAGACGACGCCGTCCAGGTCGCAGACAATGCCGTCGAAACGCTCGACCAAGACCCCTGCGTGGGACTGGTCGCCTGGGACACCGGCCGAGGGCCGTGTCATCTTGTCGGCGTCAACGAGGGCTTCATCCCGCAATCCAGATTGCTCACCCGGGCATTGTCCATCCTCGTGTCTAACGCGCACGGTGCCGGCTAGCTCGAGGGCGCTGCGACCACACCTCGACCCAGCGCACTGGCCTCAACCTCGTAGCGGCTGGCCGGCCCTGCCGGTGAGCGCCAGAACCGTCGACGAAGCGCACCCCGGACCGTCACCAGATCGCCAGGCTTGAGGCGAATCGCTTTGCGCTGCAACGCCTTCGTCCAGCACGCGACATCGATCGTGTCCACGGTTGCTCCTCCACCAGCTCGTGCGCGGGAGTCGGATCTTGGCACCACCAGACGCAGCTGCACGACGGTATCCCCGCTGGGCAGCTCACGCTCTTCGGGTTGCGCGCTGACCCTGCCACCAACGATGACCTCGTTGACACCCGCCCCCACAACGGCGTCGTTCTCGTCCTTGCGCTTCATGGTCATCCTCACCTTGGTTGATGATGGCCATGATCGTCGCGCGTGCCTCCCTGCCGGAAGAGAGTCGAACTACCTGTGGACGACGGGGCAGCAGGCCCTCCCCCTGTGGACGAAGAGCCGGCTAAGGCCGATCGGGCCAGCCCCCGTCCATGTCCTCCTCTTCGAGCAGGTCGGTCATCACCATTCCGTCGAGCTCGGATATCCGCTCGTCAGCGTCTGTCCCGCCCTCGACGTCGGCGTTTGCAGCGTGGCCGAACCAAGTCAAAGCTCCAGCTTCGTCGCCCTTGGCCAAGAGCGCCTCGGCATAGGCGTAGAACAACCGCGGCGCCCAGGGCTGGTGCGAACCAACCTTGAGCTCGGGCAGCTGAAGCTCAACAGCGGCAGCCTCATATTGACCCAGATCTCGACGAATCCCTGACACCACGATGGCCAGCTCAATGCGTTCGTCCTGACCCAGTGTTGCGGCCTCGGGCGAGGCCGCAAGATCAAGGGCTCGCTCGGCTCGGCCAAGGCCTCTCTCGGCGTCGACCATGTATGGCAGCAGGTGCGACGAACCGGAAAGCCGCCGGGCGGTGCGGAACTCGCTCAGCGCCTTGGCCCACTCCCCCTTGCGGTAGTGAACCAGTCCCAAGGCCTCACGAGCGGCAGGAACTCGACCCGCACGGCGCACTGCGGTCTCAGCATGAGCCTGTGCCGCCTCGATGTCGGTATCCAGGAAGGTCGCCACCATCACCAGATGCTGACCCACGCCAACGGCGTTCTCTTTGCTCAGAGTTCGCAACTGGTTCTTGACTGATCGGTCCAGCTCGAACCCGGTCACGCCTTCCGGGATCGCTGGCTCGGGCAGTCTCGGCTTCTTCGGCGCCAGCATCGAACCACCACGGCGCTGCCCCTCGCGATCGGTGCCGCCCGGCGTGCCTCGGTCTGCGCCTCGGTCTGCGCCTCGATCGGTACCACGGTCCGCACTGCGGCGTTGGGGCCGACGTTCGGGCCGGCCGGACGGATCGTCTCGGCGGGGGCGTTGCTCTCGCTCGGGGCGGGCGGTTTGGTCATCAGACACGGGGTCTGGCTCCATTCATCTCATCTTGAGTGCGCTCTGCAATGGTCCGCTAGTTCGCTGGCTCTCGCAACATGCCGCGAACGCAAAAGAGCCCTCACCGGTGGTGGTGAGGGCTCTTTCACAATGTATGTCCGGCGGCGTCCTACTCTCCCACACCGTCACCAGTGCAGTACCATCGGCGCTGAAGGGCTTAGCTTCCGGGTTCGGAATGGGTCCGGGCGTTTCCCCTTCGCTATGACCGCCGTAACTCT
>JBBQUB010000041.1:0-16260 GCA_038212865.1 Actinomycetales bacterium | reverse complement strand
CGCCTAGTACTACAGTCGCACTTAGGGTAGATGTCCTCGTCGCCGGTAGTGGCATTGTTTGGCGCGGTGTTGGTGTCGTCGTCGCCAGGTGGAGCGGTGCAGGGTGCGTCCGGGTTCGGGAATGTCTGCCCAGATCAGTGCGGTGATCAGGTGTCGGATTTCGGGGAGGGTCAGCGCGATCAACTCGTCGTCGCCGGTGGTGTCGGTGGTGTCGGTGGATCGTTGGCCCCTTTTTTTGACCGGGTGACGGTCAGGAAGGCGTGGGCGAGCATCGACAGGGTGATGTGCCGGTACCAGCCGGTCCACTGCCTGACCTGGTAGTGGTCCAGTCCGGTTTCGCCTTTGGCGGTTTGGAAGGTTTCCTCGATGGCCCAACGACTTCCGGCTACGGTGGCCAGCTCCGTCAGGGTGGTCGCCCTGGTGGTGTGGCACAGGTAGTAGGCCAGGTCGGTCGGATCGGTGAGGCTGCGTCGGGCCATCAGGTAGTAGATCGAGTTGGGGTAGTTGATGCCGTGGATGCGGATGCGGGCCCAGTGGTAGCGCCGCTGGCCTTTGGTCCCGCTCCCGGCCGAACGGGTCCGCCAGGCTTGGGCGGGCAGCGCGGCGATGAGGTCACCGGCCCGATGCTCCCCGGCCAGCTTCGGGCCATCGGCGATGACGTGTTGACTGACCGGAACCGCCAGCACGTAAGACAATCCGAGTTCCTCGATCGCCGCCCGCAGGCCGAAGTGCTGGCCATAGACCGCGTCGCCGGTCACCCAACGGGCCGGCACTCCGGCGCCGCGGGCCCGTCGCAGCATCCTGATCGCCAGTTCGGGTTTGGTGGCGAACTCGACGTGGTCGCCGATTCCGGCCTGCCGGCAGCGACCCCGGTCGTCGGTCCATGCCTTGGGCAGATACAGATCTCGGTCCAGGAACGTGCGCCCGCCCGCGGTGGTGTAGGTCAGGAACACTCCGATCTGGCTGTTCTCGATCCGTCCCGCGGTTCCCGAGTACTGCCGGGCCACCCCCGCCGACCGCGTGCCCTTCTTCAGAAAACCGGTCTCGTCGACGACCAGGATGCCGCCCGGATCCGCGAGGTGTTCAACGACGTAACGCTGCAGGTCGTCGCGGACCAGATCAGGGTCCCAGTCAGTGGTCGACAACAGTCGTTGCATGCCGTCCGGGGTGGCCTCACCGGCCCATTCCGACAGCGTCCATGAGTTCTTCCGCTCCTGGGCTGAGAGCAGCCCGCGGACGTACTCCATCACCCGCTCCCGGGGCTCCGATCTGGAAAAACGCCGCCCGATCAGGGCATGCAACTCCGCCAGCCCGTCAGCCCACGCCTGCACCTCGGCCACACACAGATCATCACCCATCCCCAAGACGATCCGGCAACGACCCACCTCACCTGCGCAGACACACCGTCAAACTCGAAATAAGTGCAACTGTAGTACTACGACCCGTATGCCGGTCGCGGGCTGTTCGCCGAAGGCCTGCGATTGGTGGTGGGTCTAGTTTTCGCGCCGGAGCATGCCGGTGGCATGGGTCTGCACCGGATCGTGGCGGCGGTCCAGCCCGGGAACGTGACCTCTGCAGGACTGTTGCGGTCATTGGGGTTTCAGTGCGAAGGCTACTCACGTCGAATGCTCTGGCTGCCAGGCGCGGACGGCGGCGATGCATGGCAGGACCATGCCTCTTACGTCGTGACCCGAGAGGACTGGCCAGCCGAGCCCTACGCGACGGCCCGCGGCCGAAAGGTCGTCGTTCTGGTCAATGGCCCGCCGGACTCGGGAAGAAATGCTCTGGCGCGGCAGCTTGCTGAGGAGCTGCAGATCCCGTTGTTCTCCAGGGGCTTGATGAAGGAGAGCCTGACCGACGCTCTGTGGCAGACCCTCGAGGGCTCGCCGGTCGGCGGGGTGGTTGAGAGCTGGTTCGTCCCGGAAGAGGTTCGGTTCGTGGCTGAGGGCATGTGGCGTTGCGGAATGGATCCAGCAATGGTCCCGGAGGTCTGGTGTTTCTCGGTGAACGCCCCGGCATCCGCGCGGGCACTGGCGCTGGGTCCGACGTTTGCCGTCGACACCGGCCACACAGTCGGGCGATCGCAGGTCGTGCGGATCGCGCTGCAGGTGATGGCCGGAGGGTCGCCTCCACCGTCCGAGACATCGCGATGAGTGGATTGACTGATACAACCTGACAAAACAAGTCTGGTCTCAAGCAGGGGCGTTCTCGTTCTGTGCCGCCGTTCTCGACGCTTGCTCAGTTCAGGCCGCTTCCGGGGCGGATTTTTGGACACCGGAGCGGCCTGAACTGAGCAAAGCGGCCTGAAGTGAGCAGGTCACATCCGGTGGGCCATGGGGAACATGAACATGGCCCACGTTGAGTGCTGCCAGCACCCCGATCAGGACGGTGAAGGGGATCAGGGTCGAGCGTCGGCGAGCAAGGTTGAGGTACCTGCGGTGTGTGATCCGCCGGGCCGTGTACACGGACCCGGTAAGACCGAGGCCCAGGATGGCGAACTGCAGCACCTGGATCGTCCCGTTGCCGACCAGCGCCGGGGAGCCTTCGGCGTGCTGTCCGAACAACGCCCCGACGGTATAGAACACCGACTTGCCCTCGGCGAGCAGGTGGAACAGGTTGTGTGCGACGTGGGCCGCGACGTCGAGCGGGATCAGCGCGTAGCCGAACCGGGCGAAGTTCTTGAAGGTGCTCTCGATGTTGCCCCGGGCCGCGGCCTTGGCCGCCAGGGCAAGCAATGCGACCGGGACGGACACCCCGACCGCGAACACGGCGGTGAAGATGACCGGGTAGCTGGTGATTCCGGTGACCCGGGTGACGGAGGCGAGCAAGTCCTCCCAAACCTGCAGCATGGTCACGTTCTGGATGATGACGATGCCCATGATCGCCATCGCCAGGAACGACTCTTCGATCTTGGGGTTGCGCAGGAACCACAGTTCCTTGGTCGGTCTGCGGACGGTGAGGCTGATCGCGTCGTTGGGGCAGGACTTGACGCAGTTCGCGCACAGGTTGCAGTTGGCGCTGTCCTCCATCGTGCGGGGGAAGGTGAACAGCGGACAGGGGTCGACCTTGTCGGTGCCGTTGTAGCAGGCGGCTTTGGCCGTGCACGTCGCTCAGACATCGGTGTCAGCGCGCAGGGTGACCATCCCGGCTCTTGAGGCCCGGCCAGCAGCTGGTAGGCAACGAGTCCGAACACGGCTGCGATCGGGATCTGGATCACCCCGGGGTACCACCGGCTGCGCATCACGGCGGACACCAGCGGGTACTTGAGCAGATCGTGTCCCAAGGGTTCGCCCGGGAGCTTCTCGAACCGCTCGTTGTCCGGGCCGGTCAAGGTGCTGCTGACGCGATCGGATGGCGACGAGTGCTCCGGCTTGGTCCTGACGTCCAGGCTCATGACTGGGCCTTACGAGCGGCGCGGGCGGCTTGCTTGGCGGCGGCGCGGGCTTTGTCTCGACGGCGCAAGAAGCCGGCGCTGAGCATCACGGCCGATGCCCCCCCGCCGAAGGTACCGAGTACGGGCGCGAGGGGCCGGTCAGCAGTAGCCCCTGCGTGGCCGGGGTCGATCCTGGGGCTGGTCGCTGGCACGTCGGCGGCGTCGTGGTTCGTCATCCGAGGCACGTCGCCGGAGCCGTGGGTGTGATCGGCGCTCGGTTCGACGGTGGGGCTGGTCGCGGGTACGTCGCCGCCGTCGTGGTCCGTCATCCCGCCCATGTCCTCAGAGCCGTGGTCCATCCCGGACCCAACGCTGGAGCTGGCCAGCGACTCGGAGGTGTGCGCGGATGAGGTCGGCCTGGACGTGAGCACCACGACGGCGACAACTGCGGTGGCAACGATCAGTCCGATGAAGGACGCCACGATGGTGCGGGTCCCGATACTGCGAGTCAGGGTCACGTCCCTCACCCTCCGCTGCGAACCCCCCGGTTTCCCGCGGCGATTCGATGAAGGTTCCGTGAAGACCCTGTTCCCGGAATACTGTTCGGACACCCTCGCCGGTCAGCGCGACCGTGGCTGGTTGTATCGCGGGACGAGCTCCTGACCGGACAGCTGCGCAATGGCAGCCATGACGGCGTCGGTGGCCTCGCGTCGGGCCGGGCCGGGTTTGGCGTCCTGCAGATGGCTGAAGTCCAGCGGCTTCCCGAAGCGGACGGTGACCTTGCGGATCCGCGGGACCCGAGCGCCTACCGGCTGGATGTCCTGCGTGCCCGAGAGCGCCACAGGCACGACCGGGCAGCCAGCTGTCAGCGCCAACCAGGCCACGCCCGTGCGACCGCGGTACAGGCGGCCATCGCGGGAGCGCGTCCCCTCCGGGTAGATACCGAAGGCGAGTCCGTCCCGCAGGACCTCCAGGGCCGAGTCCAGCCCTTCCTGCGCAGCGCCAAGGGTTCCGCGCTGAACGGGAACGGCGCCCATGGCCGTGAAGAGCCACCGCACCCACAGGCCGCGTATGCCGTCGCCGGTGAAGTAGTCGGACTTGGCAAGGAACACGACCCGGCGTGGAGCAACCAGAGGGATGACGAAGCTGTCGATGAAGGAGAGATGATTGCTGGCCAGCAGAAGGGGTCCGGTGCGGGGGATATTCTCCCGGCCTTCGATGACCGGACGATAGATCAGCCGGGCGACCGGAGCCAGAACGGTTCTGGTCAGCAGGTAGAGCATGGGTCCTCAGTGGTCTCGGGTGATGGCCGGGAAGCGACAGCCGGCGTCCCGGACTTTACCGGCTCGAACAGGGCGAGCCCTTGGCGGCCCGATCCGGAGAGCGACCGGACCGGGCAGGGCGGCGGGTTCGAAAGAGCGCGGCGGGTCTGGCACAATGACTGGCGTACTCGCCTGTCTGCGGCCCCTCTCTCCGCTTCGGGCGTGTCCTTCGAGTGTCACGAGCCGTGTCCCCACGCGGATGCCGTGCCGACTCAACCCAGACCAGAAACAGGAGTCACCACAAACGTGGCCGTCAAGATTCGTTTAAAGCGCATAGGCAAGATCCACGCACCGTACTACCGCGTCGTCATCATGAACTCGCGCACCAAGCGCGATGGTCGGGCGATCGAGGAGATCGGCAAGTACCACCCGACCGAGGACCCCTCGATCATCGAGATCAACTCCGAGCGCGTGCAGTACTGGCTCGGAGTCGGCGCGCAGCCGACCGAGCAGGTCGCCGCGCTGTTGAAGATCACCGGTGACTGGCAGAAGTTCAAGGGTCTTCCGGGCACCGAGGGCACCATGCGCTTTGCCGCGCCGAAGGCCGACAAGCGGGCGCTGTATGACGCAGCCGCCAACTCCGCGATGGCAGAGTCCAAGGACGGTGCCACCACGGCGAGGCGGAAGAAGGCCGAGCCGAAGGCTGAGACTGAGAAGGCTGACGCGGCCAAGGCCGAGAAGGCTGAGCCGAAGGCTGACAAGGCTGACGCGCCCAAGGCTGTGAAGGCCGGGCCGAAGGCTGAGACTGACAAGGTTGACGGGCCCAAGGCTGAGAAGGCTGAGTCGAAGGCTGAGAAGGCTGACCCGCCCAAGGCTGAGAAGGCCGACAAGCCTGACAAGGCCGAGGCCTGATCGTGCTCGAAGAGGCGCTGGAGCACCTGGTCAAGGGGATCGTCGATCACGACGAGGATGTCGCTGTTCGTCGCAAGGAGCTGCGTCACGGCGAGATCCTCGAGGTCCGGGTTCATCCCGATGACCTCGGTCGTGTCATCGGTCGCTCCGGACGGACCGCCAGCGCCCTTCGCACCGTCATGGTCGCCCTTGCGGGCGGCCAATCTGTGCGGGTCGACATCGTGGACACGGATCGGCAGCGATAGTCCGAGGGACTGGCCCCATGCAACAGGTTGTCGTCGCTCGCATCGGCAAGGCGCACGGCCTGCGTGGTGAAGTGACCGTGCAGGTTCTTACCGACTCGCCGGACCAGCGATTCGTGCCCGGCGCGAGCTTTATCACCGACCCCGAGTTTGCCGGCCCCCTCGTGATAAACACCGCCCGCGACCACAACGGCGTCCTGCTGCTCAGCTTCGAGGACACCGACGACCGAACCGGGGCCGAAGAGCTGCGGGGGATCAGGTTGCTGGACGTTGTCCTCGAGGATGATGACCACGAGGACACTTGGTACGAAAGGGATCTCGTCGGGCTCAAAGCCGTGACCGTGAGCGGTGACGTCGTCGGCGAAGTGATCTCTTTGCAGTCCCGACCGACCCAGGACCTCTTGGTCCTTCGGTTGACCGACGGCCGCGAGGCCCTGGTCCCGTTCGTGGCGGCGATCGTGCCGGAGGTCGATCTCGAGGGTGGCCGCGTGGTTCTCGACCCGCCCGCAGGCCTACTGGACCTGGACCAGTCGTGAAGGCCCGGTCATGAGACTGGACGTCGTCACCATCTTCCCGGAGTACCTCTCGCCGCTGGATCTTTCGCTGATCGGCAAGGCCCGCGAGCAGGGTCTGATCGACCTGCAGATCCACGATCTGCGCGACTTCACCCACGACCGTCATCGCAGCGTCGATGACACTCCGTATGGCGGCGGCGCCGGTATGGTCATGCGCCCAGAGCCGTGGGGGGAGGCGCTGGAGCAGATCATCTCTTCGGGGTCGCCTGGGGACGTCCCTCATCTGCTGGTGCCCGGACCGGGCGGTGTTCTGTTCACCCAGGCCCTTGCCCATGAGCTCGCGGCCCAGCCCTGGCTGGCGTTCGCCTGCGGTCGCTACGAGGGCATCGACGAGCGAGTCATCGAGCATGCCGAGTCGCTCCTGCCCGTCACAGTGGTCTCGCTGGGTGACTACGTCCTGGGCGGCGGCGAGGTCGCCGTTCTTGTCATGGTCGAGGCGATAGGGCGACTACTGCCCGGGGTCATCGGCAACGCCGAGTCCCTGGTCGAGGAGTCCCACGAGGATGGTCTGTTGGAGTACCCGGTATTCACCAAGCCGCCGCAGTGGCGCGGCCACGGCATACCCGAGGTCCTGCTCTCCGGTCACCACGGGCAGATCGCGCGCTGGCGCCGGGACGAACGGCTTCGGCGCACCGCGCAGCGCAGGCCGGACATGATCGCGCGGCTGGACCCGACTGACCTGGACGCCCGGGACCGCGAGGTGCTGGCCCAATTTCAGCCTGCACCCCCTGCTGTGGCAGACTGACTCCTCGCGTCCTGCAACCGATTTCGTGCCCCTGCCACAGGGGGAGAGCAACGAGTGACGGCTCGCAGGACCACCCCATACGAACTGCCCGTCCGGCACGACCCGGGACGAGCACCTGAACCGTGAGCGACCTGTGGCGCTGACGAGAAAGCGAAGCCAACATGCACAAGCTCGACGACGTCGATGCGGCCAGCCTGCGCGACGACATCCCGGCATTCCGCGCCGGTGACAACGTCAAGGTTCACGTCAAGGTCATTGAAGGCACACGCGCGCGTGTGCAGGTCTTCCAGGGTGTGGTCATCCGTCGGCATGGCGGCGGCATCGGCGAGACCTACACGGTTCGCAAGGTCAGTTTCGGCGTCGGCGTCGAGCGCACCTTTCCGCTGCACAGCCCGGTCATCGAGAAGATCGAGGTCGTGACCCGCGGTGACGTGCGACGCGCCAAGCTCTACTACCTGCGCGACCTGCGCGGCAAGGCTGCCAAGATCAAGGAGAAGCGCGACGTGACGCGCGTTCGCTGAACCAGCGCGACCTTTGCAGCTGCCGGCACTAGGCTCGGACGTGATGAGCCCTGGACACCAGACGGCAGCGAGCCGTTTCAACGCAGTCGGCGTCGCGGCCAAAGAAGGTTGTCGCTATCTGGCTCAAGAGCCCAACGTCTTGACCGTCGATGTCACGGTCCCGGCCGAAGGGTTGCAGAACATACCTGCCGGCACTTCGGGGGAGAGGCACAATTGAGCGTGACCGAGCCGGATCGCAGCCTGCCAGATGGCACCGAGGTGACCGTCGAACGGTCGGGAAGCGACGGGAGCGAACCCCCGCGAGGCACTCTTTTGATGCTCTTTCGCGAGTCGGCGATTGTCATCGTCCTGGCGCTGTTCTTGTCGTTGGTGGTCAAGACCTGGCTGATGCAGGCGTTCTACATCCCTTCGGAGTCGATGGAGTCCACCCTGCTCAAGGGTGATCGGGTGATCGTCAACAAGCTGGTCCCCTCGCGGATCGACATCAAGCGCGGTGACGTCATTGTCTTCCAGGACCCTGACCACTGGTTGCCGGCCGTGGTCCCGGCTGAGCGCACCCCCGTTGCCTCTGCCCTGCGCAGCGCATTGACCTTCGTCGGGTTGCTGCCCACCGATGAGGGCAACCATCTGATCAAGCGGGTCATCGGGACGCCTGGCGACCACGTCGTCTGCTGCGACAGCAACAAGAAACTCACGGTCAACGGCGTGCCATTGACCGAGCCCTATGTCTTCGCAGGCGACGTGCCGAGCCAGACGCCATTTGACATCACCGTCCCCCCAGGTCGGGTCTGGGTGATGGGTGACCACCGCTCCGAGTCCGCGGACTCACGCCCCCACGACCAGGGTTCGGGCGGCGCCAAGGGCACGGTCCCCGAGAACCTGATCGTCGGTCGCGCGGTCACCGTCGTCTGGCCTCTTGACCACCTCTCGTGGCTTCCCAACTACGGCGACACGTTTGCCAAGGTCCCTGCGGCAACGGCGAGATGACCGCAGGCACTACGTCGCGCAAACCCTCACTGAGGGTTGAGCGCGCGCTGCAGCGTGAGGGTCACCGGCTGCTCGCCGGCATGGACGAGGTCGGTCGTGGAGCCCTCGCCGGTCCGGTGTCGGTCGGCGTCGTGGTCATCGATGACGTATGCCGCTCCGCGCCGGTTGGCGTCAAGGACTCCAAGCTGCTCTCGCACCATAAGCGCGAGCGGATGGTGCCCAAGATCCAGAAGTGGGCGACGGCCTATGCGGTCGGACATGCTTCACCTGGTGAGATCGATGCGTTTGGCATCATGGTGGCCCTTCGTCTGGCTGGAAACCGCGCACTCGCTGCGCTGCCCGTCATACCCGATCTGGTCATTCTGGACGGGAACTATGACTGGCTCACTGATCCTGAGCGGGTGGGCCTGTTGGGCTTCGCCGATTCCGCTCACACACCCTGTGTCCCGGTCATGACGATGGTCAAGGCCGACCTGTTCTGCTCGTCGGTTGCGGCGGCGAGCGTGCTGGCCAAGGTCGAGAGGGACGCCATGATGGTCGCGCTCGCGGCCGAGGTGCCGGGTTATGCATGGGAGCTGAACAAGGGCTACTCCGCGCCTGAGCACTTCGCGGCGCTGAAGTGCCGGGGTTCAAGCGTGCATCACCGTCGGTCGTGGCATTTGCCCGGATTGATGGCGGACGCGGTGTTGGATGATGGTGTTGGCGCGGGCGGACCGAACACGGAGGTGGGCAATGAGCTCTGAGGATCTTGAGAAGTACGAGACCGAGATGGAGCTGCAGCTCTATCGCGAGTATCGCGACGTCGTCGGGCTGTTCTCCCACGTCGTCGAGACCGAGCGTCGTTTCTACCTGGCCAACTCCGTGGACGTGAAGGTTCGGGGAGAGGGTGGCGAGGTCTATTTCGAAGTCACCATGGCCGACGCCTGGGTCTGGGATGTCTACCGTCCCGCTCGGTTCGTCAAGAATGTGCGCGTGGTGACCTTCAAGGACGTCAACGTCGAGGAGCTGGCCAAGACCGAGCTTGAACTGCCCAAGGAGGGTGGTTTCTAGGGTGTCCGGTCACCAGCAAGGACAAGGGCACCACGGCCAAGGCCACGCCCACCAAGGGGAGGTTTCAGCCGACAGCGTCGGCACGAGCGAAGCCTTCTGGGATGAGAGGTACCGCTCCAGCAGCAACCTGTGGAGCGGCCAAGTCAACCCCATCTTGGTCACTGAATCAGCTGATCTCGCCCTTGGCTCCGCGCTGGATGTTGGTTGCGGCGAAGGTGCAGACGCCATCTGGCTGGCCGAGCAGGGTTGGCAGGTCACTGCCCTCGACGTGTCCACCGTTGCCCTGGGACGCGGCGCCGCCCACGCGAAGGAGGTCAGCGCCGAAGTTGCACAACGGATCACCTGGCTTCACACGGACCTCACCGAATGGGTTCCCTCCCCGGCGTCCTACGACTTGGTGTCGGCCCAGTTCCTGCACCTGCCCAAAGAACAGCGCGAGCGGCTCCACCGCCGGCTCGCGGAGTCGGTGGCGCCGGGCGGCACGCTGCTCGTCGTCGGGCACCACCCCTCGGACCTTCAGACCACCGTCCCACGGCCATCGTTGCCCGGGCTGTTATTCGCAGCCTCGGACGTCGTGGCATCGCTCGATGCTGATCAGTGGGTCACCCAAGTCGACGAAGCCCGTGAACGCCAGACCCTCGACCCTGACGGCCACCCGACCACGATCCACGACGCGGTGCTCAGGGCGCGGAGAGTCTGAACGACCGACCGTCCACCGCGCCAAGAGGCGATCTCTTAGAACGGTGGTGGGCCCAGGGCGACCGAGTGCCTGAAACGTGGCCTCGCTGCTCGTTTCGCACCGGCCGTCCACAGGGGGTTCAGCGTTGTTCCCACCGTCCACAGGATCAGTCAGTGGGTTGTTTGGTGGGCCGCAGGGTTGCCAAAGTCGACCACGGAGGTGGTCAAGGTGACCGATTCAGTTCCCGTTCCGGGGAGGTCTCGATGGGTGTCTACGGCGGTCGTGGCAAAGGCTGGGTTTGCCAATGCCGTTGGGGCCTATGGCGAGCGGCTCGCAGCGCGATATCTCACAGAGACCGGGATGCAGATCCTGGACCGCAACTGGCGCTGTGACCAGGGGGAGATCGACGTAGTGGCCATGGATGGCACGTGTCTGGTGATCGTCGAGGTCAAGACCAGGCGAAGCCTGCAGTTCGGCTCGCCGGTTGAGGCGGTCACGCCGGTCAAGGCCGCTCGACTGCGTCGGCTGGCCGGGTGCTGGTTAGACGATCACCGATCCTTGGTCGACTCCGTTGCCGACATCCGGATCGACGTCATCGGTGTGCTACGTCCGCCGCGGGGGCCGGCCCAGATCGAACATCTGGTTGCGGTGACCGCATGAGTCTGGGTCGTACGAAAGGCGTTGCCCTACAAGGGATCGAGGGTGCGCTGGTCGACGTTGAGGCCGATCTTGAACAAGGACTGCCGAAGATCATGTTCAGTGGTCTGCCGGATGCGGCCTGCCGGCAGGCGCCGGACCGGATCACGGCCGCGGCGATGAACTCCGGTGTCCCGATTCCGAAGCGGCGTCTGACGGTCAACCTCTCGCCGGCTTCCATACCCAAGGTCGGTAGCGGTTGGGACCTGCCCATCGCGATCGCCGTTCTCGCGGCTGCAGAGGTCTTCAAGGCGCAGGTCGTTGACGGGATCGTGCACATCGGTGAGCTGGGCCTCGATGGCTCGATCCGCCCCGTACGCGGCATACTGCCTGTGGCGCTGACGGCCGCGCGTCTGGGCGTGGCTCAGATCGTCGTCCCGGCCGCGAATGCGGCTGAGGCTGCTCTAGTGCCCGGGATCTCGGTTGTGCCGGCGCGTCACCTTCGTGACTTGGTGGCGCGCTACCGGGCCATAGGCCGAGGAGAGACACCTGAGGACGTATTGATCGACCCCGCAACGCCGCACGATGGCGCCGTCGTGCCTGACCTGCGTGACGTGGTCGGTCAGGATGAAGCGCGGCTGGCCCTGGAGATTGCGGCCGCGGGTCGACATCACCTGTTCCTGTCGGGACCGCCCGGCGCCGGCAAGACGATGCTCGCCGAGCGACTGCCTTCACTGTTGCCCGATCTCGAGCCAGAGCAGGCCCTTGAGGTAACGGCGATCCACTCGGTGCTTGGCGCACTTCCCAAGTCGGGGGGACTTGTCGAGCGGCCGCCCTTCGTAGCACCTCACCACGGGGCGTCCATGCCCGCGATCGTAGGAGGCGGAAGTGGTTTCATCCGGCCGGGTGCGATCTCAGCTGCCCATCACGGCGTGTTGTTCTTGGATGAGGCTCCCGAGTTCAAGCCTGGCGTACTGCAGGCCCTGCGCCAGCCTGTGGAGTCTGGCGAAGTGGTCGTGGCGCGAGCGTCAGGGGTCGTGCGGTACCCGGCCCGTTTTCAGCTTGTCCTGGCGGCCAACCCATGCCCTTGCGGTCGCGGCGTTGGCAAAGGCATCGACTGTTCCTGTTCGCCCCGCGCGCGACGCGACTATATGGGCAAGCTCGTGGGGCCGCTGCTCGATCGTGTCGACCTCCAGCTGCAGATGCGTGCCGTGTCCCGGGTGGGCCTGTTCGCGCCGATGGGGGAGACCAGCGCCCAGGTTGCCGCGAGGGTGGCCACGGCGAGGAGTCTGCAGGCAGAGCGCCTGACCAGCACGCCGTGGCGGCTCAACGGCGACATTCCGGGGCCGATGATGCGTGAGGGTTTCCTGAAGCTGCCTGTGGCGGCCACCGTCGATCTGGAGCGTGCACTGGAACGAGGGATCTTGACGCTTCGCGGCTATGACCGGGTCCTGAAGCTTGCCTGGACCGTGACCGACCTTGCCGGGGGGGGAGCGCCCAACAGGGACGATGTCGGGCTTGCCCTGACCTTGCGCGCCCGTTCGGCGGTGGCAGCGTGAGCGCTCGCCTGCGTAGCGGCCTATTGTCCCAGGATCGCTTTGCCCGCGCGGCATGGAGCCGGGTCGCAGAGCCCGGGGACCCGGTGGCCGCCCGCCTGATACGGACCCATGGCCCGGTTTCCGCTCTGGCGTTGGCAGCTTTGGGCGCCGAGCAGGGCACCCAACGCTTCCTGCCCCGGCTCGAGGTGCTCGACGTCGAACGAGACCTGGAGGTCGGCGCCAAGTTTGCCGTCCGCGTCGTCTGCCCTGGAGACCCCGAGTGGCCGCCCGGCCTGGACGATCTCGCGGCACCGCCCTACTGCCTCTGGGTTCGCGGGCCGATTGACCTTGCGGCGTCCTGTCAGCGCAGTACGGCCATTGTCGGAGCCCGAAGCGCCACCGCGTATGGCGAGATGGTCGCCACCGAGATGGCGGCCGGGCTGGGTGAGCGTGGGTTCACGATTATCTCGGGTGCAGCTTTCGGCATCGACGCCGCAGCTCACCGCGGTGCGCTGGCCACTGGCGCCACCACGATTGCCGTGCTGGCCGGGGGCGTTGAGCGTCCCTATCCTTCATCGCACGCCGCTCTGATCGCGCGCATCGTCGAGGTCGGTGCGGTCGTCAGCGAGGTAGCCCCGGGGTCGGCGCCCACCAAAACCCGCTTCCTGCAACGCAATCGGATGATCGCGACGATGGGTCGCGGGACCGTAGTGGTTGAAGCGGGCTTGCGGTCCGGGTCGCTCAACACCGCTGGAGCCGCCGCTGAATATGGGCGGGTCGTGGTGGCCGTGCCAGGTCCGGTGACGTCCATGATGTCCGCCGGCTGCCACGAGGCGATACGGTCCGGAATGGCCCAGCTGGTGACGGATGCTGCGGAGGCGGCCGAAGCCATCGGGGACTATGGCAGCGATCTCGCGCCTGCTCGCAGAGGCCCGACCACGGCGGGGGACGAGCTCGATGAGCTGGCGACTCGGGTGTTGGCAGCCCTTCCGGTCCGCAAGGGCGTCCCGGTCGAGCGACTGGCTGTCTCGGCCGGACTCTCGGTGGCCGAGGTCCGTTCGGTGCTCGGGCGGCTGGACCTGGCTGGCTTTGCGGAACGTCACGGTGAGGGTTGGCGAAAGGGCTCAGCTACTCGCAGGACCTGAGTCCACCACGGCCCAGGCCCAACAGTTCCGGCGGCTCCAACAGGAAGTACAGGTCCAACAGGAAGTACGGGTAGTACGACTAACGCCATATGGATACCTCTACCGCCTTGGCCGGACAGTGAGATCAGCAAGCAGGCGCCGAACAACCGGCGCGCCGATGATCGGAGGAAGCCATGAACAAGAAGCTTTGGACAGTCGGAATGATCATCCCGTTCGCGCTCGGTGGGGTGGTTGCGACGGCGCCAGCTGCCTCGGCCAAGACGGTCGCAACTGAGGCGAGTGGCCGATGCTCCATGGGGTCGCACTGGAAGATGAAGGCCAAGCCCGACGATGGTCGGATGGAGATCGAGCTCGAGGTCGACAGCAACCGGAACGGGCAGCGGTGGAATGTCCGTATCAGCGACAACCGCCACCTGGTCTTTACCGGCGCCAGAACCACCGTGGCGCCGAGCGGGTCGTTCGAAGTCGACAGGCGGGTGGCCAACCGGGCCGGTCTCGACCACTTCGTAGGTGTTGCCACCAACCCGCGCTCCCGCGAGGTCTGCATTGCCCGGGTCAACCGCTGAGTCGGAACCGGGCCGCGTAGCGGTAGTCGCAGGGCCGCGATCTCAGTGGCCTCGTCCCGAAGCCCCGTCAGGGGGTCGGGTCATCGTCCCGGCCCCCTGTCCTTTGTGTTGCCGCCCCGCGCTTGGCATCGCCACTCGACTGACGTTGCTCGAACCCGAGGACACGCAGGGCCGGGGTGCGGATGTCCTTGCCGTCTGAGCAATGTTTTGTCAGCGTGAGGGTTGTGCACGCAGATTCCCTCGGCCACCTCGAGGCCTTTGCCCGACACCTTCGCCTCGAGCGGGGTAGGTCCGAGCACACCCAACGCGCTTACCTTGGTGACCTGCGCAACCTGATGGCCTTCGCTCGCGAGCGCGGGATCAACGACCTCGCCGATGTCAGGCTCTCGGATCTGCGGTCCTGGTTGGCCCACCAGTCCGAGAACGGGGCGTCCCGAGCGACCATCGCGCGTCGGGCCGCATCGGCCCGCGCCTTCTTGCGTTGGGCAGCCAGGAAGGGGGTGATCGCAACTGATCCCTCCTTGCGCCTCGTGGCACCGCGACGGCTGAAAACGCTCCCCGGCGTTCTCAAACAGGACGAGGTGAACACGCTGCTTGCGGTGGCCGCTGTTGCCGCGGACGACCAGGACGCGGTACATCTTCGGGACCGCGCGATGTTGGAGCTGTTGTATGCCACCGGTATTCGGGTCGGTGAGCTGGTGGGCCTTGACGTCGATGACGTCGACTTCGGTTCGAACGTTGTCCGGGTCCTGGGCAAGGGAGCCAAGGAAAGGACGGTTCCTTTCGGTGGGCCTGCGGCCGCCGCGCTGCAGGGCTGGCTGCATCTAGGCCGCGGACAGGTCGTTGCGGCGGGCATTGGCCGGGCCGGTAGTGGTCCGGCCCTTTTCCTGGGTCGACGAGGGGGCCGGGTCGACCCACGGCAGGTCCGCAGCGCGGTCCACCAGCTGCTTCAGCACGTGCCGGACGCACCGGACGTTGGGCCCCACGGTCTCAGGCACAGTGCGGCCACTCATCTGCTCGAGGGTGGTGCCGATCTTCGCGCGGTCCAGGAGATACTCGGCCACGCGAGCCTGGCCACGACGCAGATCTACACGCACGTGTCGGTGGACCGTTTGAGGCGCTCGTACCTCCTCGCCCATCCTCGGGCCTGAGTCGAGGCGCTCGGGTCTCAGCCCAGTGGCAGGAGAATCGGCCGGCCGAGCCCCAACAGTGACAGGGGATCTCGGTAGGTATGTCCGGAGATGGCACCCCAGTGAAGGCAGTGACGGGGCACGCAATGTCCGGGTGCGGGGGAGAGGATGCCGATCCGGGTGCTCCGCTGAACGAGCGTGCCGGACGCCAGCCGGTCGTCGACCGGCTCGTAGGTCGTGCGCAGCCCGCTGGAATGCCGAACTGTGATCACCCCACGGCCGGCGATCACTCCTGAGAAGGCCACCACACCGTCGCCGGAGCTGAGTACGGGTTGGGCCAGGGCGGCCAACAAGTCGACGCCGCGGTGCCCGGAGGACCACTGCTGTCGGGGCGGCTCGAATCGGCGATGGATGGCCGGCCGAGGTGACAGCGGCCAGGCAAAGGCACCGCGAGGCGCGACCCGGGTGGTGGCTGCCGCAGCCGGATTGGCGACGGTGATCGGGATGCGGTCGGCCTGCGCCGTGCTGGGCTGAGCCGTGCTGGGCTGAGCCGAGCTGACCTTCGGCGAGCTGACCTTCGCCGAACTGAGCGGTGACCGGGGGCGAGCAGCGGGGACGGCTGCGGTGGCGGTCAACGCCACGGCAGCGACCAAGGCGGCCGAGGCCGCGGTAGACAGGAGCCGCATAAGCCGACGGTCCCTGTTCGGACCCCAGAGGAACAGCGGGCGAGACTGCCCTGTGGGCAACGGGGTGTTACGGCATACCCCTGTGGACAACGAAGGCTCAGCGTGCGGCTCAGTCACCGTGAAGTCGCAGAGAAGGCTCCTGTCGCAGGGTGACAGTTTGGAACCATCTGCGCGACTTCGCGGGATACCTTCAACCGGCGATCAGCGCGCGGC
>JBBQUB010000040.1:0-16404 GCA_038212865.1 Actinomycetales bacterium | reverse complement strand
ACTGAGGCGCAGCCGTTGGTTGTGCTGGAAGCGTTCGCCCATGGTCGCCCGGTGATCGCAAGTCAGGGCCGTGGGCTGGACGCGGTGGTGACGGACACCGTCGGGTGGCTGGCCGACCCGACCGTGGACGGGTTGGCATCGGGGCTGACTGCAGCCGCAACGAGCGACCCCTCCGGCCGGGCTGTGCGAGCCCGAAAGGCGTATGAGGACACGTACTCCCCGGACGTCGTGATCCGGGCTCAGCTGGCGATCTACCGGGACGTCATCGAGGCCCGTAGTCGGTCAGGTAACGGGGAAAGGGGTCCTGCGGGGTGAGGAGCTTATGGATCCGCTCCTTCGCCCGCGCGCCCAGCTGACTCACGACCTCCGGCGAGGTCAGGCTCAGCAGGACTTCGGCTACCTCGTCAGCGCTCCCGGCATAGGTCGCGGCCGAGCCGGCGAACCAGCGCAGGCTCGGAAGTGGCGACAGGACGACCGGGCGTCCAGCCCACATCGCCTCCTGCATGGAGAATGGGACCCCCTCAAAGCCGCTGAAGAGACAGACAGCCCAGGCGCGCTCGAGGTAGCCGGCCACATCCGCGGTCTCGCCGGCAAACTTCACCGGTGCACCCAGGCGTGCCGCCTCCGCCTCCAGCATCGACCGCTGCGGCCCATCCCCCACGACGACGCCCGTGACGTCACTGCTCTGCGCCGCCAGGGCGCAGGCGCGCACGAACGTCAGGGGCTGCTTGGGCTCGTCGAGGCGTCCCAGCCAGAGGAACTCGGGCGTTTGGGCGGACGGGGAACTCGCGACATGGTCCAGCCGGCCGAGCCGGGGGCTAGCGTGCAGAACCGTGTCCCACCCGCGACCCGCGGGGGCGGCGCTGTAACTCTGCTGAGCGAGCAGTGGGGCAAGGCTTCGACCCAACTGACGCGACCAAGTCCCCACCGAGCTCTGGCCAGGCACTCGTCCACCACCGCCATGCATGGTGACGAAAGGGCGCCGGCCCGCGAGCAGGCAGAGCAGCTGAGCCCGGGTGCCGTGGGCGTGCACCACCGAGGGGCGCGAGCTGCTCAACAACCTCCGGAGTGAACGCGCGGCCGCGCGAACGTCGGCGACATCCAGCGCGCTGGCCACGGCCCCCACCGACAGCCGATGCACCCCGCACGTCTCACCTTCGGCCTGGTCCGGCGCCACCAGCCCCACCATCCATCCGTGTGAAGCAAACCACTCGGCGTGGGCGACAGCCGAGGCGCCGAGGCCCCCCTCGACGCTGTCTGCGACCACGAGCAGATCCAAGGCTGGCACTACGTCTCCTGGCAGGTGGGGGTCCGGACGCCGACGCTACCCGGAGGGCCGATCCCCGAGCGCGACGGCAAGGGTCTTGGCGATCGGCAGGTATCGTCGGCGGACGGCCGCCGTCGCAGCAGAAGAGGACATGACCACAGCACCGAGCCACCGCCGTGCGTTCGTGGACCGCCTGTCGGCCGTCCGTGCGCGCGTGCCGCGCAGCTCGATCGGAAGGCTGGCCCTCATCGTCGTCATCGCGATGACCATCGACGTGACCGCCTCCGCGGCTGTATGGGTCGACCGGCTCAACGAGAAATTGGTGCCGGACTTCCGGCACGCCTCTCTCGCGGGCATCGATTGGACCATCGACACGTACGCCGATTCCCCGCCAATCCTCGACTTCACCCCCATCCTGCCCCCGTCGGTGCGACGGGACGGGCGAGGAAAGCTGCACAGCCGGGGAGGTCCGGTCGATCCCGATGTCGCCCTCCGGTACGTCATGGGCGCTCTCGCGCAGTACGACAAGGACCAGGATCGCCAATGGGTGCGCAACGCCGGCATCGTCCTGGATCAGACGGTCGCACGCTCGAGGTCGGGCTTGCTGGCCCACGGGGTCGGCGTGATCGATGCCCTCGGGCGAACTGTCGACCCACCTTGGTACAGCGCCTCGACGCAGGGCCTGATGCTCAGCGCGCTGGCTCGGATGCACGAGATCACCGGTCAGGCCCGCTGGCGCGAACCGGCCGACGAGGTGTTCGCCCGGCTGTACGCGTTCCGCGGGTTCTTCTCGAGTGACCGGCCCGCCCCGGTCTACTGGCTCACCAGCGTCGACCCCTCCGGATATCTCTGGTTCGACCGCTACAGCACGGGAGACGCCACGGTCGGCATCCTGAATGAACAGCTCACGACCATTTTCGGCATCTACGACTATCGACGCGCCCTCGCCGGTTCGGGCCAGCGGAGGAAGGCCGAGACGCTGCTCGCGGGCTCGTTTGCCACGCTGGAACACTTCCTCCCTCGGTACCGCGTCGCTGGCCGGCTGTCCTTCACGAGCTTGGCAGCCGGAAACGTCGGGATCCGCGACCACCAGGTGGCGGCCACGCAATTGCGCATGTTGGGCCGCACCAGTGGCTCGCCCGAGTTCAGCCGCTTCAGTCGACTGTTCGACAGCGACGACAACGTGCCGTACTTCAACCTGCGCAGATTCGACGTCGAGCGGGGGGTGGACGCCTACAACCCACTTCCCGCGAGCCTGGCTCGCCTCGCGGACAGGACACGTCCGCTCAGGGTCACTGCGGCCGGCCTTCCAACCGCCGGCCGGGGAACCAACGACCCGACGAGTGACGCCGCATTTGCCCTGGCCGCCATCGAGCGGTTCCGGTCCTCGAGCGACCGAAAATGGCTGGTGCGTGCCGAGACCGCGGTGATCGCCGCCACGAGCGCGGCCCGGGATGGGTTCCTGACCTACGACTACGACAAACTCAACGCCTTCGGGGAACCACTACATCGGCCCTGGCACTCGGCCGAGGGGCAGGGACTGCTGCTCAGCGCACTCACCCGGCTCTACGACGAGACGGGGGAGGCCCGATGGCTCAAACTGGCGGACGAGACCTACCAGGCGCTCACGGTGGTGCGCGACTACGGCTATCCGTCTCCACAACCATGGTTGGCGTTCCTCGACTTCTCCGGCTACCTGTGGTTCGAGCAATATCCTGACGCCCCACGACCTTCGCGGCTGCTGCGCGGCCACCTCGACGCGCTCATCGGGATCTACGACTACGGGGGCATGACAAATGACCCCGCCGCGCGGTTCTATTTCGACGGCGGGTTGAAGTCAGTGCGCGACGCCTTGCCGAGGTTCATCCGCACCCCGGGGGGTTTCGCGACCTCCAGCCTGGGATCCGGCGCCAAGGATCCCAGTGACCACGTGTACATCACCGACCAGATCGCCGCCCTGGCCCAGATCACCGGCGATGGCGTCCTGTCCGGCTACGCTCGATTCCTGGCCGAAGATTTCGACAAGGCGCGAACGGCACAACGATGTGCCGAGGATGACACCTGCCGCCGTCTGAGCACCCAATGAGGACAAGGAACCGAGAGACCTCGACTGCTCAGCCGGAGCGTGCTGGTCCGGCTCGGTTGCCATCGCCGACCGCGACGTCGATCCTTCTGATGGCGGTCCTCTACCTCAGCGTCACCAGTCGGTGGGGCAGCCATGTTGGAGTGCCGGGGCTGCCGCTCTACATCGGAGACTTGACGCTCGCGGCTGCGCTGATGCAGGCCCTTCGAGTCGTGCGTAGGGCAAACCTTAGATGGCGCTCAGTCATTCAGGCGGTCAGCACCGCCCCGCTAGCCCTGCTGTTGTCGATGACTCTGCTCGGCTGGGCAGCGGTGCGCACTGTGATCGGCCTTCCTACCCTAATGTCAGACCCGCTCAACGGTCTCCGGGATCTCGCGCCGTACGGCTACGCCGTTGCCGGGCTGGTGGCATTCGTCCTGCCCAACCGGGACGGCCCGCGCCAGCGTCGTTGGGTCTACGGCATTCTCTGGGCACACGTCGCCTGGGTGGTGGGAGCCATTCTCGTCCCCGGCTGGCCGGGGGTGTCTCTCCGGCTGGATGAGGCTGTCGTGCTGGTGCCGCGACCGGACTTCGACGCAGCCATTTGCGGGGCTGCCTTGGCTCTCGCGCTGTACGACGTCCTGCACGGTCGTCGCGGCAAATCCGCACCGGAGTGGACGGCCGGTCTGGTGTTCGTCGTCGCGAACAGTTTTGCGTTGGCCAGCCTGCTCACCCGAGCCGGTCTTCTCGCGGGCCTGCTCGGGGTCCTAGTCGTCGGCCTGACATGGGGCCTTCCCGGCCTGCGCAGTCGAGATGTCCTCATAAAACGCGAGGGGGCGGCGGTCGTCGCTGTCCTCGTGCTGCTCAGTCTGGCGGCGGTGAGCCCGCCCGGCCAGCGCCTGGTCAGCTCGGTGACCGGCAGCGATAGCCAGTCCCAGGGGACCTTGCAGGCGCGCCAGTTCACCTGGTCGGGGGTCAGCCGGTACGTCCTGGCCAACCCGGTGCGTACGGCAGTGGGCGTGGGCTTCGGGACGGACTTCCTCGCCAACAGCGGCACCGTCACCGCCCTCGAAGGAGATGAGTACGAGAACGTCCGTTCGCCCCACAACTACCTGATAGGGACCTTTGCCCGCCTGGGCGTTTTCGGCTCCCTGATTGCGGGGCTACTCATCCTTGCTGCGGGCGTTCTGGCCTCGCGGACTCTCGCTCGGCCGACGGGAACGGTCACCGCATTCGCAGCCGTCCTGGTCCTGGTGCTTCCCGTGACCGCCTTGCTCGGCGTCGTCCTGGAGTCCCCATTCGGGGCGATTCCCTACTTCTGGGCAGTCGGCCACTTGGCGCGATGTGCCTGGGAGGCGGACCAGCAGCCTGCAGCGGGTCAGCCAGCATCCGGTAGAGCTTGGAACCAGGAATAGATCCGCTCGATCCCCTCCCGGAGTCGCACCTCAGCCTTCCAGCCCAGCGCATTGATCCGGGAGACGTCGAGCAGCTTGCGCGGGGTCCCGTCCGGGCGCGAGGTGTCGAAGGTGAGACCTCCTTCATAACCGACGACATCCGCGATGAGGAGCGCGAGATCCTTAATGGTGATGTCCTCTCCGACTCCAATGTTGATCGGCGCCGGATCGTCGTAGCGTTCCAGAAGGGTCACGCAGGCGCGGGCCAGATCGTCGGCCCAGAGGAACTCTCGACGCGGAGTGCCCGTCCCCCAGAGCTCGACCGTCGCCGACCCGGTCCGCTTCGCATCGGACACCTTGCGCACCAGGGCTGGTAGGACATGCGAGGACTCGAGATCGAAATTGTCATGGGAGCCGTAAAGATTGGTCGGCATCGCGGAGACGAAGGACGACCCATGTTGGCGGCGCAGCGCCTGCACGTGGAGGACGCCGGCGATCTTCGCGATGGCGTAGGCGTCGTTGGTGGGCTCAAGAGTGCCCGTCAGGAGGCTGTCTTCGCGGATCGGCTGGTCGGCGAACTTGGGATAGATGCAACTCGAGCCCAGGAACAGCAGCCGCTGGACACCGGATCGGGCCGCAGCGTCGAGAACGTTGACCTGGATGCGCAGGTTCTCACTGAGGAAATCAGCGGGATAAGTGTCGTTGGCGACGATCCCCCCCACCTTTGCCGCGGCCAGCACAACGTAAGTCGGCCGCTGGTCGTCAAAGAACGCGTCCACCGCTCCCCGGTCGCGCAGGTCCAGCTCGCTGCTTCTCCGACCTATGAGAGCGGTGTGCCCGCGTTCCGCCAGATGGCGCCACACCGCAGATCCGACAAGGCCCGAGTGCCCTGCCACGTAGAACGGTTCGTCAGGGCGGAGCTCATGATGAAAAGCGCTCACCTGATCACCGATCGACGCGTACGAGCTTGCCAGACAGTTGATCCTCCAGCAGCGTTCGGTCAGCATCGACCATCAGTTCGGCCAACTCGCGCCAATGTGTGGTTGCCTTCCAACCCAGTTGGCGATGAGCCTTGCTCGCGTCTCCAATCAGGGAGTCGACCTCGCTAGGACGCTCGTACCGCGGGTCGGTTTGGACAAACCTTTCCCAGTCCAGATCGGCGCGGGCGAAGGCTGCGACACAGAAATCGCGGACTGACGCGGCCGCTCCTGTGGCCACAACGAAGTCATCACCTTCTGGCTGCTGCAACATCATCCACTGAGCTTCGACGTACTCCTTGGCATAGCCCCAGTCGCGGACCGCATCGAGGTTGCCGAGGTACAAGGCGTCCTGGATGCCTGCGGCGATCCGTGCTACCGCACGTGTGATCTTGCGCGTAACGAAGGTCTCACCGCGCCGGGGGCTCTCATGGTTGAAAAGAATTCCGTTCGTCGCGTGCAAACCGTAGGCCTCGCGGTAGTTGACCGTCGCCCAGTAGGCGTAGACCTTTGCGCACCCGTACGGACTGCGCGGATGAAACGGCGTGGTCTCGTCCTGCGGCGGCGGCGTCGAACCGAACATTTCCGAGGAGCTCGCCTGGTAGAAGCGCGTGTCCACCCCCGACGCGCGAATGGCCTCCAGCAACCGAATGGTTCCGACCCCGGTGACATCGCCGGTGTACTCGGGCATCTCGAAGGACACCTTTACGTGACTTTGAGCGCCGAGGTGGTAGACCTCGGTCGGTTCAATGTCACGCATGAGGTTCACCAGCATTACGCCATCGGCGAGATCCCCATGATGAAGCAGCAGGCGGGGGTTCTGATCGTGTGGGTCCTGATAGATGTGATCGATTCGATCCGTGTTGAACGTCGAGGCCCGCCGGATGATGCCGTGAACCTCGTACCCCTTGGCGAGCAACAGCTCAGCCAGATAGGACCCGTCCTGGCCGGTGATGCCCGTGATGAGAGCCGTCTTCGTCGTCACGGGCTGAAAGCCTACCGTCCACTACGCGAAGCCGACGCAAGGAGCACAGGCGCTCAGACCGCGGGTACCATCTCGCAGGTGCCGTCGCCCCCCGCCTATTGGACGCAAGCACACCTATTCAGCTTCGGGGACGTCCAACTTCTCGACACCGACCTCGAGGGAGCCGTGGCATCCCTGAGCTCGGCAGCCCTGGCGGGGGAGGCACATGGCCTCCACCTGTGCAATGCCTACACCCTCGCCCTGGCCATGCGTGACCCTTCGTACTGTGCCGTCCTGAGGCACCCCGGAGCGGTGAACCTGCCGGATGGCACACCGGTCGCCTGGTTTCATCGGTTCGCGACCAGGCAACCCACGCGCGGCCCGGTACGAGGCCCGGGTCTGATGAAGGCAACCCTCGCCCAGCCGGGCCTGTGCCACTACCTCCTCGGTGGGACCGACGAGCTGCTCGACGATCTCGTGGCTCTCATAGCCCACGACTTTCCGGCTGCCGAGATCGTCGGTCGGTTCGCGCCTCCGTTTGGCGACCCGACCGAAGCTGACATCAAACAGTGGGCCAAGAAGGTGCGCGAGAGCGGTGCGCACGTGCTCTGGGTCGGGCTAGGCACTCCGCGTCAGGACAGGGTGATCGCCCAGCTGGCCGGAGACATCGGCGGCGTGGCCGTAGGAGTGGGGGCAGCCTTCGACTTCCTCTCCGGGCACAAGGCCGAGGCCCCGCAGGTGCTGCATCGGACCGGGCTCGAATGGATGTATCGCCTTGCCGTCGAACCACGCCGACTGTGGCGGCGATACCTCTTCGGCAACGTGGCCTTTGTCTTTCACGCCGCACGGCAACTCAGGCAAAGTCGAAGCACGGACACGGTGCACCGGTCCCTTACGTAGTTCCCGCTATGAGTGACGGAAGCGCCCGGCGCAGCGCATCGCGCCAGTCCGGCAAGGCACCTGCGTTGTCCAGCACGCTGTACGCCGGTCGCGCCGCAGGGCGGGGGAACATCACGGAGCTCACCGGCCTGACCCGTCCCGGCTCGAGCCCCGCCAGCCGGAAGGTCTCCCGAGCCAACTCGAACCAGCTCCCGTCGCCCGAGCTCGTTCCATGGTGCACTCCTGGGTCGGCACGCTGGACCACCAGATCACGCAGCAGACCGGCGAGGTCGCGGGTCCACGTGGGTTGGCCGCGCTGATCGTCGACCACTTCGACGGTCTCGCGGTCCCGGGCCAGGCGCAGCATCATGCTCACGAAGTTTGTCCCGTGCTCGCCGTACAACCACGCTGTTCGCACAACGTGAGCCTCGGGATGCTCGGCCCGCACCGCCCATTCGCCGGCCGCTTTTGTTCGTCCGTAGGCGTTCACCGGGACCAACGGCGTCTCAACCGAGTAGGGCTGGGTCGCGGTCCCGTTGAAGACGTAGTCGGTCGACACATGCACGAGTGCCGTGCCGCTCTGCGCGCAGGCGCGAGCGACGTTCGCGGCACCTATCGCGTTGACGGCGAAGGCGGCGCCTTCCTGGGACTCCGCCCCGTCGACATCTGTCCAGGCCGCCGCGTTGACGACCGCGTCGACCTGACGAAAGGCGTCCGAGCAGGCGGTCGCGTCGCGAATGTCCAGATCGGCGCTCCCCAACGCCATCACGGTGTGCCCGGAGGAGCGCAAGACGGAGACCACGTCGAACCCGAGCATCCCCGTTGCTCCGGTGACGACCCATTTCATGTGCTGACCCTAGCCGTGGCTGCCGCCCCCGACTCGCATCAGCTGTACATGCGAAGTATGAACGACCATGCACGAGCGGCTTCTGCTGAATTGGGGAACAGGCCCCGGCGAGCCGCTGCCAGCAGGGCCGCGCGATGGAAGCTCATGCCATGCCGCTGAAGCCGGAGGATCGTGATCTCTTCGGCGGTGACCAGTTCAAGCAGTCGCCGGTAGCGGCTCACCCAAGGCTGGCGTCCATGTCGACGCACAACCTCACAGATCTCGGCTCGTCGACGGGCGCCTCCGGAGCCAGTCTTGTGGCCCTCGTGCAATCGATAGACCGAATAGACCTCGTTGACGTGCTCGAAGTGGGCGTGGGAACGAGCTCGGATGAACCACTCCCAATCGAACGCATAGTGCATATCTGCATCGAGAGGACCAGTGGCCTCCCAGACATCCCGCGACCAGAAAGCACTGGGTTGGACCACCACTGCGTCGTGAAGCAGTCGATCGTTCTCGTCGGGGTGGGCTGCGGCCAGATCCACCTGCAGGTAAGGCGTCTCACGCAGGTGCACGGCCGACCCGTAGCGGAAGAATCGGCGAGGGTGGTCCCCGGCGGCCGCCGCGACCCTGCTCAAGGTCCCGGGGAGGTGCATATCGTCGCTGTTCAACCAGCACAGGACGTCGCCAGTAGCCCTTGTGAACCCCTCATTGATAGCCTCCGCCTGCCCACCATCGGGTGCGCTCTGCCAGTGGGTGAGCCGCGATCCGTAGCGTTCGAGGGTCTGGACAGACCCATCATCGCTACCCCCGTCCATGACGATGACCTCGCAGGGGCCGCTGTAAGCCAGCACGGAATCGAGGGTCGAGGGCAGGAACTCGGCCTGATTGAAACTGGGAACGACCACGGAAATCAACGCAGGCAGGACAGGCTCCTCACATCGTCGCGCGAAGGGGTCGCGCCTATTCTAGTTCTAGGTCGCGGGATCACCCGCCTCAGGAGAGCGGGGGCATTGCGTGCATGTCGTCTTCGGACCCGAGGTCTTCGGGCAACGCTACGGCGGCATCAGCAGGTACTACGTCGAGTTGCTGCGCCGGCTGCCGAATCTGGGCGTGCGTAGCACTGTGCTCGCTGGACTGCATCGCAACGCGTACCTGCCCGAGATCTCCGGGGTCCGCGGGTTCCACGTGCCCGAGCGGGCACAGAAGGCGCGGCTGCGACCCTTGGAAGAGCGCGTCAACCGCGCCCTGATAGCCAGCTGGCTTCGGACAAACAGACGGCCCGCCCTCTATCACCAGACCTACTACGCGGGAGGTCCGAGCGGCGCCCACCGGGGACCACTCGTGGTAACGGCCTACGACCTCATCCATGCCAAGTTTCCGGCCTATTTTCCACCGGACGACGCGACGGTGGATCAGCAAGTCGCCGCATTCTCTCGAGCTGACCTCGTGCTGGCGATATCGCAACGGACTGCCGAGGACCTACAAGAGATGCTCGGCGTTCCCGCGAGCAAGATCGCCGTCACGCCCCTGGGTGTGGCACCTCCTTCCGTCACGCCGCCGACGACCGCGGGGCGCCCGCGACCCTTCCTGCTTTACGTCGGACTTCGGTACGGCTATAAGAATTGGGAGGGCTTTATTCGTGCCGTGGCCGCGTGCCGAGCAGTCGATCACCTCGACGTGCTGTGTGTCGGAGCAGCGGGCTTCACCGAGGCAGAGAAGCAGTTGCTGGACGGCCTGAGCTTGGGAGCCAGAGTGCAACAGATCGACGCGGACAACGTCCTGCTGGATGCGTGCTACCGCGAAGCTACCGCGTTTGTTTATCCGTCCATGTACGAGGGGTTCGGGCTCCCTCCGCTGGAGGCGATGGCTCGGGGATGCGCGGTTCTTGCCGCTCGGGCCGGGTCGATTCCGGAGGTTCTCGATTCTGCCGCGGTCTTGGTCGATCCCGGCGACGTCGAGGCCCTCGTCGATGGACTAACGGAAGTGATCCGCCCCAACCGACGCAACGAGCTGGTGGCCGCAGGACATGCAAGAGCCGCACTCTTCACCTGGGATCGAACCGCGGCAGCCACCGCAGCCGCCTATCGGTCGCTCGGGACCTAATCCCGGTGCGGCCTAGCCGTGACTGCAAACTGGACCGCAAACATCTCTTTCCGCTGGCCAGGCATCCGCGCGAGAAGTCGAGCCTTCCATCCCTCTGGTGCGGAAACATTGATGGCGTCGAGGCCGTCGACGCGAAAGTTCTGGGCCTCGAACAGCTCGCGCATGGAGCGACTGGTGAACCAGCGCAAGTGAGTGTGATCCATCAGGCCAGTCTCCGTGTAGGTCCAGGTTCCGTGCCGCACCAACGGCCACCAGACGGAGAAGTGCCGCGCATTGGGGATGGACGCGATGACGCATCCACCGTCGGTCAGCAGCGGACCAACGGCACGAAGGGCTGCGGAAGGATCCACCATGTGCTCTAGCACGTCGAGCATGAAGACTGTGTCGTAAGCCCGCGCTCGCAGGTCGGGTAGAACGTCGGGGAAGAGGCCGACGACGACCTTGTCATACACAGATTGCGCCTCAGCCGCCGCCTCCGGCACCGGCTCGACGCCCCAGAGATCGCCTATGTCGCGGTTGTTGCGCAGGGTGGCTCCGAAACCACCTGTGCCGCAACCGATGTCGAGGACCCTTCCAGGGTGCGGGGGGATGAAAGGCGTTAGCTCCGGCCTGCCCGCCGAGTAGCGCAGGGCGTCCGTCGGTTCAAGCGGATTCATTGGCGATCCCCTCACTATCGCCTCGCCGTTCGGCGAGCCGCAGCAGCATCTCCCTGTGGTCCACATGTGTGAGGGGCTGCCGGCCACGACGGTAGTAGCGCTCGGTCAGTGACGACGCACGGACCAGACGTCGAAATCGATTCGGGGGAATCTTCCGCGTGGTCAGCATGTGCAGCCGCGGCGAGGTGTGCAACGTCATTCCGAGCAGGCGAGCGATGGTCTCGAGAGTTCGCAGCGAATAGAAGGACACGTGCTGCCCAGTGGCTGGCGTGAGGTACCACCACTCGGGATCGGGGCCGGAGTGCAGCTCCTGCGAAAAGATCACTGTGTCGGTTCCCGCCCCCTCCAGACTTTCCCTGAGGAATCCCAGAGGGTCAGACACGTGCTCAAGAACTTCGATCGCCGTGACTGCGCTCGAGTTCGCTCCTGACCATGCAAAGCCCCGCGCGAGGAGGTTTTCGGCGTAGGGATCGCGCCACCAGAAGTCGAAGCCGGCGTCGCGCATCAGCCGCACGAGCATCCCGTAGCCGCCGGCCCAGTCGACATACGGCCCGGTCGGGAACAGACCACCAAGGACAGTCGTGAGATCGGTGGCAACCATGATGTTGCGCAACACCAAACCTGTATCAGCGGCGCTGATGGCAGCGGAGTAGGCCTCTTCCAGCCAGTGCGGCTCGTCTGTGCACCAGTAGTCGCACCTGCTGCAAATGTGGTAACTGACCACGTGGTGTCCCAGAACGACGCCTTGGTGAGTTGTCGTCATTCGATCGCCGCAGACGGCGCACCTCACGAGGAACACCCCTTCCGCACTTGCTGCCTCCTTCGGGCCGTATGACCAGGAGCCACGGTACGGGCCCCCGGCCGCTCGCTAGGTTGGTGGGCATGACCACCGCTTTGATAACTGGAGTTACCGGCCAGGACGGCCTGTTCCTCAGCGAGTTGCTGCTGGACAAAGGATATGACGTTTATGGGTTAGCCCGCGCTGAGAGCCCGAGATTGGAGCGCGTCCGTCGTGAGGCGCCTGGCGTGCAAGTTGTCTTCGGTGACCTATGTGACCTGCCGAGCCTGGTCCGCGCCCTTGACCTGGCACGGCCGGACGAGGTGTACAACCTCGCCGCTACCAGTTTTGTCGGGCTCTCCTGGCAGCTGGCTGAGCTGAACGCCGAGACAACTGCGATGGGTGCGCTGCGCATGCTGGAGGCGCTGCGCATGCATACCGGTGATGATCTCGCGTCCGTCCGCTACTACCAGGCATCCACCTCGGAGGTTTTCGGAACTCCCCGGGAGTCGCCGCAGACAGAGGACACGTCTTTCCACCCGAGATCGCCCTACGGCGTCGCGAAAGCCTTTGCGCACAACATGACTGTGAACTACCGCGAATCTTACGGCGCCTTCGCTTGCTGCGGCATCCTTTTTAATCACGAGTCCACACGCCGGGGGCATGAGTTCGTCACTCGGAAGGTGACCTCGGCTGTCGCTCGCATCTCACTCGGGCTTCAGGATCATCTTGAGCTTGGTTCGCTGGACTCGACCCGCGACTGGGGCTTCGCAGGCGACTATGTTCGCGCGATGTGGCTGATGCTGCAGCAGCCCAGCCCGGAGGATTTCGTCATCGCCACCGGGATATCGCACAGCATCCGCGATCTGCTGACCACCGCATTTGCGTGCATCGGGGTAGATGACTGGTCCGGCCTGGTCCGGCACGATCCGTCACTGCTTCGACCCTCAGATGGCACCGCTCTAGTTGGCGATGCGAGCAAAGCGGCGGCGCTTCTTGGTTGGAAGCCAACCGTGGTCTTCGCGGATCTCGTCGCTCGCATGGTGAAGCACGATCGGCTCATCGAAAGCGCACGCCAGCCCGGCGAGCGATGACCCGCTCACGCACCATTTGTGCGACCAGCAAACGGCCAGGTCGGCTCATCGGGCCTCCGGGCGAGCCTGCCGCCGCGGCGGCGAGCCGCATCCGCCTGAGAGCGCCGGGACGACCAGTGGGTGGTAGATCGACACTCAATCCAGCCTCGACCTGCCGGCCGAAGCGCTCCCAGGTGAAGTGCTCCGCGAGTCGTCGATCGTTGTGCTCTTGAGTCGAGGTCAACTCGCTGCCTGGCATGGCTTGTAGTCGGTCAAGCACTGCGGCGGCCGCCGGTACATCATCGAGGGGAACGTTCACCACTCCTGGCTCGCCGATATAGCCGCTCTGCGGCGTACAGACGGGAACCAGACCCCAGGCCATGGCCTCCAGCACGGACATTGGGTTGGCGTCGCCACGCCCGACAGTGATCATGAAGTCGTAGTCCGCGACCAGCGCGCGAGTGCTGGCCAGGGCGGTGTCCCGCAGCCCCAAATGAGCAACACCAGGGATGTCATTCGTACCACCCCGGCCAAGCCAGGCGAATTCCCAGTCCGGACGGGCGCGTGCAATCGCCGATAGATAGCCGACGTTCTTTTGCCAGCCGGAGTGACCCACGTAGAGAAATCGACGCCGTCCCGGGGGCGCAAAGTCAGTCTTCACCCGGGGAAAGTCGTTGCGATCGACAGCTAGATCCAGATGCACAACCCGCGGCGCCCAGTGGGCGAACTCACTGAGTGGCAAGGCATCGAACCACCACTTTCCAGTGATCGCCAGGTAGACGTCAGCCACGCGGACGAATGGATCCAGGAAAGCAACCTGCCTCGGGTCACCGTTGAAGGGGCTGAGCACCACCCTTCGACTCCACTCCGGACGTCGAAAGCTTCGCCGGAAGGTCGTCCCCGGAACTGGGTGCGGGTGGCCCACGAGAAGGTCTCCCGGGGCAGGCCGTATTGACGTCGTCGTGTGCCAGTCGTAGAGACGGACCACATGCGTTCTCGCTAGATGGACGGCCAACCGCCGACCGATAACATCCGGTGCCGCTATACCCGCACCGTGTGGATAGACCAGATGGACAACTGCGCTCATGCACTAACCAGTCGGCGTGCGTACACAAGCGAGGGCACAACGATGCAGGCGCTCTGGGCGATCGCGCTACCCAGGATCGGACCGGCAACGCCCACCCATTGCGTCAAAACGATCGACAAGGGCAGGTTCACCAGTGCCATCGAGATCGCACAAACGACCTGGAAACGCACAACGTGGGCACCGTTGAGGAGCATCGCGAGTGGACCGCTGATCGTGTTGATGGCCGTCCACAGTCCGAATGACAGGAGAAGCATCGACGGCATGGCGACTTCCCCCGGACCAACCCATAGGTCGACCAGCCGCTGACCAAGAAGTACCAACACGAGGGCGGCCGGAATGTTCACTCCCGCGCCCCAGAGAACGGCCCGTCGCACCGACCGTCGGATCCATACGTAGTCGTCTCGAGCAAAGGCGTCACTAAACGCCGGCCAGAGGGGCGCGAGGACGAAGGAGACGGCTAGACCTGGAATCGCGAACAGGCGCAACGCAAGACTGTACGTCGTGACGTCTGCAGGTGCGAGTACATGAGAGATGACAAGAGCGTCAGTCTGGTACGCGACCGCGCCCGCGACTCCGAGCAGCAGAAACAGAACCCCGGAATTGGCAACGAATAAGGTCCTGGCACGATTGACGTAGCGGTTGCTCGGCCTCAGTTCCGGGTGGTGCCCGAACAGCCAAGCCGTATTCGCGAGCCCGGCGACCACTGATCCGCCAACCGCAGCCGCCACAAACCACGGCACGCTAGCCGACCTAGCCACACAAACAAGGGTCCCGGCAATCGTCAGCACCGCTCCCAAGGTCTGCCATGCGTTGGCTTGGAGACCCTCCTGACAAGCCAGGTGCACCTTCTGGGCGATGCTGGCCGGGACCCCGACGAGGAACAGGACTCCGAACACCAATACCGAGGCAGCAACAGAGCCCGACCCGACATCATCGACCCCGAGCGCAGCGGCCCATGAAACGAGCGGAAAGGCGACGGCGAACAGGGCGCCGCCTCCTGCCGCCACGAGAAGGAGCAACGCCCACGTGCTGGAGACCAGCTCGCGCGACCGCTTGTGGTCGCCATCCGCGCGGGAGCGGGCCAGGGCAGTGATCAGCCCGTTGCCCAAACCCAGGTCGGAGAAGACCAGCAGAGTCGCGAGCTGCGTCACGAGAACGAAGAGGCCGAATCGGGTTGCGCCGAGTTCGCCTAGGACCAGAGGGATAGTGACGAACGTTCCAGCCATAGACACGCCCCGGAACGCTGCGGCACCGAGGGCTGCGCGCCAGATCCGACGCCAGCGTTCAGAACCCAGCATCTGGTCGGTCACCGGCGGGGCGCCTGGGGGGGAAAGCGGCTGCTCGGTCACGAGTTCAGCCCGCCATCGACGGAACTGTCCGACCGCCACCATACGAGGGGGGACTCGATGACGGCCACAGGATACAGCGCTCCCACACGCAACTGCATGTCACGGTCTGAGAATGGCACCAACCGATCGCCAACCCGGCTGCGGTATCCACCGACGAGCTGCCAAGCCGCCCGCAGCAACGTCATTCCCGAGTGCGTCATGTTGAGGCTCTGAGGTTGTCGCATAAGGCGAACGCCGACCGGATTGTGCATGAGGACGCTGCTCGAACTCGGGAGTGCCGTGCTTGGTGGTCGGCCAGGTCCCGTGAACCACCGCGAGCCAGTCCCGACGAGCGCGACTTCCGGAGAACTTCGGAAAACCCGCAACACTGAACTGAGCGTGTCCTCGCTGAGCGAGTCATCGTCATTCAGCACGGTCACAAGCGGAGTGCGTGCCAGGCCGATGCCTTCGTTGAGGCTAGCGGCTTGTCCTTGGTTCCAATCATGACGTACGACGGTCACGCTGCCGCGGTCGCGAAGCCTGCTGGCCAGTTCGTTTAGTAGATGACCCGTTTGATCAGACGAGGCGTCGTCGACCAGCACAGAGTCGAACCGGGACAGCGTCTGGTCAAGGAGGCTCTGAACCGCGTGCGGCAGAAACGCGGCGTGGTTGAAACAAGGCACCACAACGGTCGTCGTAGTCAGGTCGGTTTGTTCGAGTTCGGGAACGGTGGGCCAGGCGGCAGCCCATTGAGCCATTCGCGCGCGCATCCGCCGAGCAATGAGCGCCTCTTGGAGGCCCCCGCGAATCGATGAGACGCGACGACGGAATCGGTCGACACCGATGGTGCTCATGGTTCGTCGATCCGTGGTCCGTCAAATCGCTGCTGAGATCCTAGAGTCATGAATGCCCAAGCTCTGGTGTCGCACTGCGGGCGTACAACGTCATCGGACGAGGGCTGCGTTGGCCTTCAGCTGCTCCCACCACGAACGGTTGCCCCGGTACCA
>JBBQUB010000039.1:0-17201 GCA_038212865.1 Actinomycetales bacterium | reverse complement strand
GGTTGTCCTGGCGGCCACCAAGCAGTCGCGACGCGCTCGGATCCCGCTGGTGAGCGCACCCGCGAACCAGACGGCAGTCATCCAAAGGATCGAGAGGGCCGTGCTTTCGGTGGTCTTGCACGAGGAGGCAACGCTGCCTTTGGCCGGACTCGAGCTGCCGCCGTCAGGGGACGTCCTGCTCATCGTCGGACCTGAGGGCGGCATCACTGCGGATGAGCTAAGCGCCTTCGTCGCGGCGGGAGCGGTGGCGGTGCGGCTGGGTCAAGGCGTCCTGCGCTCATCCAGCGCTGGACCGGCGGCACTTGCGGTCATGAGTGCCGCCGGTCGCTGGCGCTGAAAGGGTCAACCGCTGAGCGCGCCGAACTACCTGACAGTAAAGGGCTTTGACGTTTCGGCGATGACGCCAGTGCCATCTTGCATGCTGACCTCGTACATCCGGAAGGTGTAGTCACCAGCGGCGAGGGCTCCCAGGTCGACCTTCCAGGTGCCGCGGATCGGGCACCCGCTGGTGGCGGTGGTCGTTCCGGCGCTGATCTCGGCGCCGCCCTTCTTGAGCTGCCACTGGGTCGTGGCCTCGAAGGCACAGGACTCGCCGGTGGCCACCACCGGCTCACCGGTCTTGAACACGTGGTCGCGCTCAGGGAAGGTAATCCAGATCGGTGCGAGGTCCTCGTACTGCAGGTCCTTTGCGGGGCGGTTGTAGGTCTGCGCGGTGGGGTGGGTCCCGAACAACGTCTCCGACCCGTCGGCGACCACGAACTTCACCGGGATCGTCCCTTTGCCGATTGCGCCCTGCGCGGTCCACACCAGCTCCTGGACCGCGAGCTTGGTCTGCTCCTTGGTGAAGCCGCTGGCGCCGGAGCCGCTCAAAGTGATGGTGATCAGGCTCGGCGTCGCAGTGAGGTCCTGGACCGAGGTGCCTGACCACGGCTGGATGTAGGGCTCGAAGTTGGTGAACGGCTGGGCGTTCATCGCCACCGCAACGGCGGCCTTGGCCTTCTGTGCCGGCGTCGCTCCAACAGGAACGGCGGTGCTGACGAACTCCCGATAGAGGGCGAAGCGGTCGCCGGCGCCCGAGTTTGCGCCGACGAAGTATGCCGGCAGCGCCACCTCGGTGGTGGCTCCCGTCGTCGGGGACGAGGGGCTCGGCGACACGCTCGAGGTCGGCGTCTGCGTCGACAAGGCCGTTGCAGCGGGCTTTGGCTGCGGTCCGTCGCCGGTGTTGGAGAGCCCCCAGGCGATGCCGCCGATGAGGGCCACCGAAGCCGCCGCTGACGCCGGGATCAGCCAGCGCCGCCGGGGCTCGGCCACCCGTGTCTCGTCGTGGACCATGGCCATGATCTCCGTTCGTCGGTCGCGCGGGCTGATTCGTTCGGCATCTCGGCGAAGGCTCTCGCGCAGCTGGCGCTCCAAGTCGCTGCCGTTGATGTCGTTGCCGGTCATGGCGTGCCTTCCACATCGGATCGCAGGCCGATGAGGCCGCGATGTGCATGAGCCTTGACCGAGCCAGCAGAGATGCCCAGCGCGTCGGCGATCTGGGCCTCACTGAGGTCAAGGTAGTAGCGCAGGGTCAGTACCTCTCGCTGTCGTCGGGGCAGTCGCCCCAGGGCGGCAACCAACCGGTCGCTGGTCGAGTGCTGGACGGCGCGGGTCTCGGCGCTGGGCTCGGTGGTCATTCCATAAGCAGTCCTCGCGCTGGTCTCCGCCTCCAGATATCGGTCTTCGACCGTGCGGTGGCGCAGGACCGAGCGTGAGCCGTTGATCACGCTGCGGCGAAGGTAGGCCAGCGCCAGATCCTGGTCCCGGAGCTGGGACCAACGGGAGTGCATCGCCACGAACGCGTCCTGCACCGTCTCCTCAGCCACGTGCTGGTCCCTGAGGAGCAGCCATGAGAGGCGCACGAGCGAGTGCCAGTGTGCGGCATACAGCTCAGTGAGTGCCGCATCGGCTTCCCAACCGTTGCCGGCCGGGCTGCTCACCCCACGTTCAGTCACGATCAACATTCTCACGTTGGTATGACGCATTGCTGCATTGCGCGGTTGACTCGCCGTAGGCTCGACCGATGAGCACAGACCACGCTCCGATGGCGAGCGACTGCCTGTTCTGCAAGATCGTCGCCCGTGAGATTCCGGCCACCATCATCCACGAGACGCCCACGACACTGGCGTTTCGCGACATCGAGCCCCAGGCCCCCACTCACGTCCTCGTGATTCCCAAGGAGCACCGATCAGACGTCGTGGCGTTGGGTGTGTCATCGCCCCAGAGGGTGGTCGAGCTGTTCGAGGCCGTCGGTGCCGTCGCCGCACAGGAGGGCCTCGCGGCCGGGTATCGCAGCGTGTTCAACACCGGCGCGGCGGCGCAGCAGACGGTCTTCCATGCCCATGTGCACGTGCTTGGCGGTCGGGAGATGACATGGCCGCCGGGTTGAACCCACGTAGACTGGGCTCAACATGACTGAACACTCGCCCAAGCACACCATCGTCCTTCCACCAGAGCTGTCCATGGTGACGTTGCTCGGGCCCAGCGACGAGTTGCTGCGCGCCATGGAGCACTCCTTCCCGCACCTGGACCTGCTGGTGCGGGGCAACGAGTTCCATGTCTCGGGTGCTGCCCCCGAGGTGGCCCTGCTGGAGCGGCTGATCGACGAGCTGCTCGTCGTCCTCGGTACCGGCCAGCAGCTCAACCGCGATGCCGTCGAGCGTTCTGCCTCGATGTTGCGCGCGCAGACCAAGGAGCGTCCCGCGGACGTGCTCACGATGAACATCCTGTCCAACCGTGGTCGAACGATCCGGCCCAAGACCGTCAATCAGAAGCACTATGTGGACGCGATCGACAACAACACCATCGTGTTCGCGATCGGCCCCGCCGGCACTGGCAAGACCTATCTGGCCGTGGCCAAGGCTGTTGCCGCACTTCAGAACAAGCAGGTCAACCGGATCATCCTGACCCGTCCGGCGGTCGAGGCGGGCGAGCGGCTCGGCTTCCTGCCGGGCACGCTCAACGACAAGATAGACCCCTACCTGCGGCCGCTCTATGACGCCCTGCACGACATGGTCGACCCCGAGTCCATCCCTCGGTTGCTCGCTGCAGGCACCATCGAGGTGGCTCCGCTGGGCTACATGCGAGGCCGCACCCTCAGCGACGCCTTCATCATCCTGGACGAGGCGCAGAACACCTCGCCGGAGCAGATGAAGATGTTCCTGACCCGGTTGGGCTTCGGCGCCAAGATGGTCGTCACTGGCGACGTGACCCAGATCGACCTGCCTGGCGGCACGCCGTCGGGTCTGAAGGTGGTCCGCGAGGTCCTGTCCAGCGTCGAGGACGTGCACTTCGCCGAGCTGACCTCCCACGACGTGGTGCGCCACCGCCTGGTTGGCGCCATCGTAGAGGCTTATGAGCGCTGGGATCACGTGACCAGCTCGCCCGCGGCACCGCGGAGTCGCACCGAGGTCCTGGCGGTGAGTGCCCGTGAGCATCGACGTTCTTAACGAGAGCGACTTCTCCCTCGACGAGATGGAGCTCGTATCGTGCGCGACATACGTCATGGGCGAGATGAAGGTCCACCCACGGGCCGACCTGTGCCTCAAGCTCGTCGACGAGCAGGCGATGGAGGTCCTGCACGTGCAGTGGATGGACCTGCCGGGCCCGACCGACGTCATGAGCTTCCCGATGGACGAGCTCCGTCCCGGCCGCGACGGCCAGGAACCAGCCGATGGGGTGCTCGGCGACATCGTGTTGTGCCCCAGGGTGGCCGAACGCCAAGCCGTCGAGGCTGGTCATGCGACGCAGGAGGAGCTGCTGTTGCTGCTGACCCACGGCATCTTGCATCTGCTCGGCTATGACCATGCCGAGCCGGACGAGAAACGCGAGATGTTCGAGCTGCAGCGCACCCTGCTCCTGACCTTCCTCGCGGGTCGCGGCCGCCGCGCCGTCCACTGAGCTCTCGACGCTCTCCCACCTGACATGGTCACCAAACTCGTCCTTGCAGCATTTGTCAGCATCCTGATCGCGTTCGTGATCGCAGCGGCTGAGTCCTCCCTGTCGCGACTCTCGCGCCACCGTGCTGGTGAGCTGGTGGAGGAGTCCCGACGAGGGGCATCGGAGCTGGCCACGATCGTCGCCGACAGCGCGGCATACCTCTCCGTGGCGGCGTTCGTGCGGGTGGCGGCCGAGGCAGCGGCAGCCGTCCTGATCACCCTGGCCGTGGTCGAGCTGGTCGACGGCTTCTGGCCGGATCTGCTGATCTCCATCGGGGTGATGGCCGTCGTCTCCTTCGTCGTCGTAGGGGTGTCACCCCGCACGCTGGGCCGCCAGCACGCCGACCGGGTGGCGTTGCTGTCCGCGCCTCTGCTGGTTCTCCTTCGCCGGGTACTTGGCCCGGTGTCCCGGCTGCTGGTGCTCCTCGCCAACGCCGTGACCCCTGGCCGCGGCTATCGCGACGGACCGTTCGAGTCCGAGGCCGAGCTGCGCGACCTGGTCGACATGGCGGGGGAGTCCTCGCTCATCGAGGCTGGAGAACGCGAGATGATCCACTCGGTCTTCGAGCTCGGTGACACCGTGGCCCGCGAGGTGATGGTGCCGCGCACCGACATGGTGACGGTGGACGAGGACAAGACGCTGCGACAGGCCATGTCCTTGTTCCTGCGATCAGGGTTCTCGCGCATCCCCGTGGTCGGGGACGGGCCGGACGATGTTCTGGGGCTGCTCTACTTCAAGGATGTGGCCCGCCGGGTCTATGCCGACGCCGGCGCAGCCGCGCTGCCGGCTCATCACCAGATGCGCCCGGCGAAGTACGTCCCCGAGAGCAAACCGATTGACGACCTGCTCCGTGAGATGCAGCGGGACCAGAACCACTTTGCCGTCGTCATTGACGAATACGGTGGCACCGCGGGCCTGGTCACGCTCGAGGACATCCTCGAGGAGATCGTCGGAGAGATCGCCGACGAGTATGACCGCGAGGCTCCGGGGGTCGAGGAGCTCGAGGACGGCTCGACCCGCGTACCCGCCACGATGCACGTCGATGACCTTGCCGAGCTCTTTGACGTGACCATCGAGGAGGACGAGGTTGACACTGTGGGCGGTCTGCTCGGAAAGACCATTGGGCTGGTCCCGATCCCTGGCTCTCGCGGTGAGGTCGCCGGCCTGTCGCTGACGGCCGAGCGGATGGCAGGCCGGCGCCATCGCATCGCCACGGTGGTCGTGCGACGCTTGGCAGAGACCAGTGAGCGCGGGAGAACCCAGGAGGAGGCGTCGTGACGCAGGAGTTCCGGGCCGGTTTTGCCTGCCTGGTCGGCCGGCCAAACGCTGGCAAGTCCTCACTGACCAACGCCCTGGTCGGCCAGAAGGTCGCCATCATCTCGAGCAAGCCCCAGACGACCCGGCACACGATCCGGGGGATCGCGACCTCTGAGACGGCCCAGCTGATCCTGGTCGACACCCCTGGGCTGCACAAACCCCGGACCCTGCTGGGCCAGCGACTCAACGAGCTGGTCCGTGAGACGCTGCTGGACGTCGATGCGATTGGTTTCTGCCTCCCGGCGGACCAGCGGGTCGGACCCGGCGACAGCTTCATCGCCAGGGAGCTCACGGAGCTGCAGCTGGCCAAGAGACGCCCGGTCGTGGCGATCGCGACCAAGATCGACCTCGTCGACAAGCAGCGCCTGGCCGAGCACCTCATCGCCATCGACCAGCTCGGTGACTGGGCGGACATCATCCCGTGCTCGGCGGTGCGCGGCGACCAGGTCAGCGAGGTCGCCGACGTGCTCTCGTCCTACCTGCCGATCTCGCCGATGCTCTATCCCGCGGGCGTGCTGACCGACGAGCCCAACATCATCATGATCGCTGAGCTGGTCCGCGAGGCGGCGCTGGAGGGCGTTCGCGACGAGATGCCGCACAGTCTGGCCGTCGTCGTCGACGAGATGCTCCCGCGCGAGGGCCGACCCGTTGGCTCCCCCCTGCTCGACATCCGGGTCAATGTGTTCGTCGAACGATCCAGCCAGAAGGCCATCATCATCGGCCGGGGCGGGTCACGCCTTCGTGAGGTTGGGACCAATGCGCGCGTCGCGATCGAGGCCCTGCTCGGCCAGAGGGTCTATCTGGACCTGCACGTCAAGATCGCGAAGGACTGGCAGCGCGATCCCAAGCAGCTCCAGCGGCTCGGTTTCTAGCCTGTCCACCATGCGGGACTTATGCCCGGTTGGTGGACGCCGTGCTGCTCGTCGGCTTACGGTGCTTGCGTGCGTATCGCTTCAGGAGCAATGCTCCTCCTTCGCTGCCGCGGCGGGGCCTTCTAAGACGGCCGCCCCTCGCCGCGGAGTTTGCGTTGCCGGGCCTACCGAATGCAACCAGACCTTAGAGGCGAGAACATGATCAATCCCCAGCAGCCGAGCGGTATGCCGGTGGGCAAGTACGTTCCCTTCGATCAGCAGATCTCGGTTGAGCTCGCCGATCGCACCTGGCCGGCCACCCGCATGACGAAGGCTCCGCGCTGGTGCGCCGTCGACCTGCGGGACGGCAACCAGGCCCTAATCGACCCGATGACCCCTGATCGCAAGAAGCGCATGTTCGACCTGCTGGTGCGGATGGGCTACAAAGAGATCGAGGTGGGGTTCCCCTCGGCCAGCCAGACCGACTACGACTTCGTGCGGATGCTGATCGACGGTGGGCACATCCCGGACGACGTGACCATCCAGGTGCTGACCCAGGCCCGTGAGCACCTCATCGAGCGCACCTATGACTCGATCCGCGGGGCCAAGCAGGCGATAGTCCATCTCTACAACTCAACCTCGGTGCTGCAGCGGCGTGTCGTCTTCGGCTTGGACCAGGACGGCATCATCGATATCGCGCTTGAGGGTGCCCGCCTGTGCCGCAAGCTCGAAGAGAACATCCCGGAGACGACGCTCTACTACGAGTACTCACCGGAGTCCTTTACCGGCACCGAGCTCGACTTCGCGGTGCGGATCTGCAACGAGGTGGTCGAGGTCCTCGACGCCCGCCCCGACCACAAGGTGATCATCAACCTGCCGGCGACCGTCGAGATGGCAACACCCAACGTCTATGCGGACTCGATCGAGTGGATGTCGCGTCACCTGACCCGCCGCGAGTCCATCGTGCTGTCGTTGCACCCGCACAACGACCGCGGAACCGCTGTGGCCGCAGCCGAGCTGGGTTTTCTGGCCGGCGCCGACCGGATCGAGGGCTGTCTCTTCGGCAACGGCGAGCGCACCGGCAACGTCTGCCTGGTGACACTGGGGATGAACCTGTTCACCCAGGGCATCGACCCGCAGATCGACTTCTCGGACCTCGACGAGATCCGGCGCACGGTCGAGCACTGCAACCAGCTGCCGGTCAACGAGCGCCATCCCTATGGCGGTGACCTTGTCTTCACCGCCTTCTCCGGATCGCACCAGGACGCCATCAAGAAGGGCTTCGAGGTCATGGAGTCCGACGCCAAGGAAGCCGGCACTTCCGTGGACGACCTGGTCTGGGGCGTGCCGTACCTGCCCATCGACCCGCACGACATCGGCCGGTCCTATGAGGCCGTCGTTCGCGTCAACAGCCAGTCGGGCAAGGGCGGCGTGGCCTACATCCTCAAGAGCGAGCACCAGCTCGACCTGCCCCGCCGGCTCCAGATCGAGTTCAGCGGTGTGGTCCAGAGGCGTGCCGACGTCAAGGGCGGCGAGATCCTGCCGTCGGCGCTGTGGTCGGCGTTCCAGGACGAGTACCTGCCGGTCACCGCTGCAGAGGCGTTGGCGACCAATACCGAGCAATGGGGCCGATTCTCACTGCTGAGCATGCGGTCGGACTCGAAGGTTGACGGTGCTGACACGATCTCGGTGACACTCACCGACTATGGCCAGGAGGTCACGATCGAGGGGAGCGGGAACGGACCGATCGCGGCCTTCGTCTCAGCCCTGTCGACCCTCGATGTCGACGTACGCGTCCTGGACTATGCCGAGCACGCACTGTCGGCCGGTGGTGACGCGCGGGCTGCGGCCTACGTCGAGGGCGCCGTCGGCGAGAGGGTGCTGTGGGGGGTCGGTCTCGATGCCAACATCGTGATCGCCTCGCTCAAGGCCATCATCTCAGCGGTGAACCGCTCCGAGCGCGAGAAGGAGATCGAAGCCCAGTCTTTCTGATCCCTGGGCGCGGCGACGAGTCCTTGCTCGACCGTGCCTGGGCTCGACCGTGCGAGGGCTGGACCGTGCGATGGTTCGCTGGCTGGGTTCAGCGGACGCCGCGAGGCCGAAACTGGATGCTGATCCGGGGCCCGACCGGCTTGGCCGTCTTGGGTATGGCGTGCTCCCACGTGCGCTGGCACGACCCGCCCATGACCAGCAGGTCGCCATGGCCGAGGACGTGCCGGACCGTCTGCCCTCCGCCGCCACCGCGAGGACGAAGGAGCAGCGCCCTCGGTGCACCAACCGAGATGATGGCGACCATCGTGTCCTCGGTGGAGCCTCGGCCGATGGTGTCCCCATGCCATGCCACGGAGTCGCGGCCGTCGCGGTAAAAGCAGAGCCCGGCAGTTCGGAACGGCTCTCCGAGCTCGAGCTCATAGTGGGCGGTCAGTGCCGACCGAGCCTGCGTGAGAACGAGATCGGGCAGGGGGTCGGCTTCGTCGTAGAAGCTGAGCAGTCGAGGGACGTCGACCTCACGTTCATACATCTGCCTGCGCTCGGCGTGCCATGGGACGTCGCGAGCGAGCCGGCTGAACAGCTGGTCGGCCCCGGTCAGCCAACCGGGCCGAAGATCGACCCACGCGCCGCGCGCGAGAGCTGTTCGCCGGATCGCCGGGCCGAGAGTGCGGAGCCCGACCTCGTCGACGGTGTCGAGCAGGGATCCCTGGAAAGCGACCGTCATGGCTTCAGGGTAGCTCACCAGGGCGAACAAGTGTCCTAGCGGCAGCCGCGAACGTGAGTCGCAGCCCAGGTCAGTTGATGCCCGGGGCGATCGTCTCATCGAAGCGGCTGAGGACCGACGGGTCGCCACCTCGCTCGACCTCGCCCAGGGGTGGCCGGTGCCACAGCCAGCAGTCGAGATCAGCGGCGACCCCACGGAGGGTGGCAGCAGGCGGTTCGCGAGTGTCTGAGGCGGCGTCGTCCGAGGACGCGACGGCGAGGTCGGGCTCGTCGTAGGTTGTGCCGTCAGGGCCTGTCCCGGTGAACTGGCCCAGGGTCACCAGCCAGGACCGGTCGGTGTCGGTGGTGTGGACGGCAACCGTCTGCGTCGGGTCCGGGGTGAACCGACCCCAGGGTTGGGTTCCGCCATACATGACGTGCAGCAGCTCGTCGACGCCATCGGTGGCGAGGTCAGGGTCCATCGCCGTGCGGTCGCCAGCAGTCAGCTCGGCGTCGAGCCGGTGGATGAGCGCCTCATGCGCCTGGCGGCGACGGATGAACCCGATGCTCTGCTCGTCGGACCAGGTCCAGGCTGGCGTCTCTGGTGTGGACGCGCTCAGGGCGCCGTGCAGATCGGCGGTGGCCGAAGCGAAGTAGGCCAGCAGCCCTTCGCGGTCGCTGGGTCGGCCACCGTTGTCGAGGGCCTCGACGTCCTCGCCACGGGTGAGCCCCCGACCCGCGATCGCACCCCAGAACCACTGGACCTCAGCGAGGTGCCACAGGAGGTCGTCGGCGTCCCAGTCGGGGCACGACGGCACCCGTGTCTCGGGATTGGTCTGGCGCAGAGCCTCGACGAAACGTGCCGAGTCGCGGGCCAGGTGGTCCAGGTAGTCCAGGGCTGGTGAGCGCGGCACGTCGCTGGGCTCCGTCATGGGCTAAGTCATCTACCCATCTGCTGGACAAGGAGCTCGGCCAGCGATTCGAGGTTCGCCCGGACGGTCCTTGCCTGGGCTCTCTCGATGAAGGGGTCCGCCAGTCGTCCGAAGACGTCACCCAGACCAGACTCGGCGTCGATGCGGTAGATCAGCATCGTGCCCCCGGGTGCGGGTTCGAGGACAGTCGTCACGGTGAAGTGGATCTGACCTTCCACTGACGTGTTGATGATCCGCTTCGGGGGCTCGAAGTCAGTGGTCTCGGTGGTCCAGTCGAAACGCCTGCCCATGATCTTGCTCGTGCCGCGGGCACGGGTGCCGAGCCCGACGGGACCGGTTCCGACCTGCTCGGCCTTGATGATGGAGACGTCCCACACGGCTGTGTTCTCCGTTGCGATGATGAAGTCGAAGACGTCCTGGGGTGGACGGGCGATGAACACGCTCTCCTCAATAACGGGCATCACAGTTTCCCTTCCACGAGAGTCATTGGGCCGCGTGGGCAAAGGGACAGGCAGGCGGCAGATCGACGTCCCCATGCTCCTGCCCACCCGGACCGCCGGTCAAGGTCGGGCCCACGGCACGGCATACCCGGTTTTGGCCCATGGCATAGGACAATGAACCCATGGCCCTGTATCGCGACGCCGCGATCGTCCTGCGCGCCCAGAAGCTGGGTGAGGCGGACCGCATCGTCACGCTCCTGACCCGCCAGCACGGCAAGGTCAGGGCCGTTGCCAAGGGCGTGCGTCGGACCAAGTCGCGCTTCGGTGCTCGCCTCGAGCCGTTCATGGTTGTTGACGTCATGCTCTACGAGGGACGCTCGCTGGACACCGTGACCCAAGCCGAAACCCTTGCCCCGTATGGCGATCCGATCGCCCGCGACTATGTTGCCTACACGGCCGCGACAGCCATGCTCGAGACTGCCGAACGGCTCACCGAGGAACGCGAGCCCGCGGTGCAGCAGTTTCAGCTGCTTGCCGGCGGTCTGAGCTCTCTGGCCGGTGGTGAGCATGAGGCGGGGCTGGTCCTGGACTCCTACCTGCTGCGGTCCTTGGCCGTCGCGGGTTGGGCACCGAGCTTCCACGACTGCGCGCAGTGTGGCGCCGAGGGGCCCCAGCGCGCCTTCAACCTGGCTAGCGGCGGCACCGTCTGTCCCTCGTGCAGGACTCCGGGCTCTGCGTCCCCGTCGCTGGCGACTCTTGAGCTGCTGGGCGCCCTGCTCGTGGGTGACTGGGACATCGCCGACCGGAGCCTGCCGCAGCATCGTCGTGAGGGCAGCGGCCTGGTGACGGCGTTCCTGCAGTGGCACCTCGAGCGCGGCGTGCGATCCCTGCGTCTCGTGGAGCGGGTATGACCAGGTCGACGTCGGGTCGCAGATGAGGAGCAGTCCGGTGCCCGCCCCGCCGCGTTCCCCACAGCAACCCTTCCCGCATCCGTCCGGTGCCCGCCCACCCGTCATACCTGCGGCGTTGGTGCCTGGTCACATCGCGATCGTCATGGACGGCAACGGTCGATGGGCCAACACTCGGGGCCTGCCGCGCACCCAGGGTCATGAGGCCGGTGAGGCCTCGCTGCTCGACGTCGTGGCGGGGGCCATCGAGATCGGCGTCAAGAATGTGTCGGCCTACGCCTTCTCCACCGAGAACTGGAAGCGCTCACCGGACGAAGTCCGCTTCCTGATGGGCTTCAACCGCGACGTGATCCGTCGCCGGCGTGATGTCCTGAACGACTGGGGTGTCCGCGTCCGCTGGATGGGTCAGCGCCCACGCCTGTGGCGGTCGGTGGTCAAGGAGCTCGAGATCGCCCAGGAGCTGACCAGGAACAACACCGTGATGACGTTGACCATGTGCGTCAACTACGGCGGGCGGGCCGAGATCGCCGATGCAACCCGCCGGATCGCCCAGCTCGTCCAGGACGGCAGGCTCAAGGCCGCCCATATCGACGAGCGCACCATCGCGCGCTACCTCGACGAGCCAGCCATGCCCGATGTCGACCTGTTCGTGCGGTCCTCGGGTGAGCAGCGGACCAGTAACTTCCTGCTGTGGCAGTCGGCCTACGCCGAGATGGTCTTCCTGGACACGCTATGGCCCGACTTCGACCGGCGCGATCTCTGGCGCGCCATCGAGATCTATGCCGAACGCGACCGACGCTACGGCGGCGCGGTGAACACACCGGCCGACAAGAGTCCCGCCAGCTGACAGCGGACCCGCTGCGGCATCACTGTGAAAGGTCAGTAATCGACCTAAACAGGGCCGAGTTGCGTAGATTTGTGACCTCTCACGGACCGATGGTCAGGCCTGGCAGTCGGCGCAGGTGCCGACAATCTCCAGGGTGTGCTGCACGTCGCTGAACCCCTTCTCCGCACCGATCTTGTCGGCCCAGCCTTCGACCGCCGGTCCCTCGACCTCAACTGTCCGCCCGCAGGAGCGACAGACCAGGTGGTGATGGTGGCCGGTGCTGCACTGTCTGTAGACAGCCTCACCGTCGGCGGTCCGCAACATGTCCACGTCGCCGTCGGCGGCCATCGCCTGGAGGGTGCGGTACACCGTCGCCAGCCCCACGTTCTGGCCCTGGGTACGCAGGCGCGCGTGCAGGTTCTGGGCCGAGATGAAGTCGTTGATGTCCACGAGCAGGGCCTCGACGGCAGCGCGTTGCCGGGTGGGTCGGCGAACGGTTTCGGTCATCAGGTCCTCGTCGGATCGTGAGGCAGGTCAGGGGGATTGGAGTCCGTGGGGTGTTGGTGAGACCCGCGGAGCAAGAGGTCGTGCTCGTCGTAATGTCCTTGGTGCGGGGCATGGCGGTGACCGTCGTGAAGGTAGTCGAGGTGTTGGTCGTGCTCCACTGCTGGGTGGCAGAAGTCGGGGCCGAGCTCGTGCTGGTGCCGCTCGGCCTCGAGGTGCCGCTTACGCGCGATCCGGCCGCGCAAGGCGCTGTATGTCGACGCCGCCAGGAAGAGTGCGATGGCCATCAGGACGATGGTGGCCCCGGCGGGCGAGTCGGCGTAGTAGGACGTCGTCACTCCGCCCACGCTGCAGACCACTCCGATGACCACGGCTATCCGGATCGCCGAGCGGAAGCTGCCGGCGACCAGCTGAGCGGTGGCGTTCGGCACGATCATCAGGGCGCTGATCAGCAGCAGGCCGACCACGCGCATCGCGACCACCACGGTCACCGCGGTCAGCACGGCCAAGGTGATGTTGAGGGCGGTGACCGCCATGCCCGTGGCCCGCGCATACTCCTCGTCGTTGGCGACAGCGAACAGACGTGGGCGCAGCGCCCAGGTGATGGCGACCACGACGAGGGCCAGCGCTGCGAACACCAGCACGTCGGTGTCGGTCGTCGTGGAGATCGCTCCGAACAGGTAGGAGTCGAGGTTGGTCGGCGTGCCGGCCTCGGACGTGCCGAGGACAACGACACCGAGCGCGATGCCGCCATAGAACATCACGGCCAGGGCGACGTCCCCGCTGGTCCGGCCACGAGCACGCACCAGCTCGATCCCGACAGCGGCCAGAACGGCGAACACCAAGGCGGTCAGCACCGGTGCCTGGTTCGTCACCACGCCCACCGCTACACCGGCGAGTGCGACGTGGCCCATGCCGTCACCGATGAGGGACAGCCGGCGCTGGACCAGGAACACCCCGACCATCGGCGCCGCGAGGCCCACGAAGAACGCCGCCAGCAGTGCGAGCTGCATGAAGTCATAGGTGAGAATCTCAGGCACGGTGGCCACCGGAGATGTGGTCGAGAGGTCCGGCTGCTCGCGAGGTCGGAGGGCCCCCGTCGTCGTCGTGGTGTCCGTCGTGCTGGTGCGGGTCGCCATCGGTCGGTTCGCCATGCCACAGGTCGTGTTCGGCCGAGGTGCCGTCGAAGATGACCCGGCCCGCCTCGAGTCCGACGATCCGGGTGAGCACGCCACGCAGCGCCCGAAGCTCATGGGTGACAATCAGCATGGTTGCGCCGCGCCCGGCCAGTCGGGCAAGGACCTGGCTCAGGACCTCCTGGCTGGCCAGGTCGACCCCAGCCGTGGGCTCGTCCATGATCAGAACGTCCGGTTGGGCGGCAAGCGCGCGGGCGATCAGCACGCGCCGTTGCTGGCCGCCGGAGAGCGTGCTCACATCGACGTCTGCGCGGTCGGCCAGACCGACAACGGCCAGCGACTCGTCGATGATGGCCCGGTCCTTGTGGTTCGGGCGGCCCAGCCAGCTCTGGTGGGGGAGTCGGCCGATCGCGACGATCTCGGCGGCGGTGGCGCGCACCGAGGTGGACAGAGTGTGCCGCTGCGGGACGTATCCCAGGCGCGCATGTTCTCGGAAACGGTCGATCGGGGTGCCGAAGAGCGATACCTGACCGTCGAGATGGTCGTTCAGCCCGAGGAGACCTTTGACCAGCGTCGACTTGCCCGAGCCGTTGGGGCCCAGGATGGCCAGGACCTCACCGGCGAAGATGTCCAAGGTGACCTCGGAGACGACTGCCCGGTCGGCATACCCGAAGGAAGCTGACTGCAGTGAGACGATGGGCGCGCTCACCTGCACCCCTGACCAGCCTGCAGGGCCTTGAGGTTCGAGCGCATGACCCCAAAATAGTCCTGACCCGCCGATGCCTTGGTCAGGCCCTCGATCGGGTCGAGGGTGACCATCTTGGCACCGGACTCCTTGGCGACGGTCGCTGCGATGGCGGGGCTGACCAGGGTCTCGGCGTAGATCGTGGTGACCCCGTGCGACCTGGCGTAGGTGCTGACTGCGGCGATGTCGGCGGCCTTGGGTTCCTGGTCGGGCGAGAGACCGCTAATGGCGATCTGCACCATGCCAAAACGCTGCGCGAGATAGCCGAAAGCGGCGTGGCTGGTGACGATCTCCTTGCGCTGGCAGGTGGCCAGGCCGGTGGTGAACTCGGCCGACAGAGCGGCGAGCTTGGCCTCGAAGGCCTTTGCGTTCCTTTGGTAGTCAGCCTTGTTGGCCGGGTCGGCGCTGGAGAGCCGCGCTGAGATCGCCGTGGCGACGCCTGAGTAGCGTTGCGGGTCGAGCCAGAAGTGCGGGTCCTTGCTGCCGCTGGCGGTCGCGAGGTCGAGGTTGGCCGAGGGGGCGACGTCGAGACCGCGGTCGCCGCCCTGGGAGTCGACGGCTTGGTCGACCGCGCCCTGCAGGCCGCGCTGGTAGACCACGAACTTGGCCTTGCTGACCGTGGCAACCTCCCGTGGCGTGAGCTCGACATCATGCGGCTCGGCGCCCGGCTTGGTCAGGGACGTGACAGCGACGTGGTCGCCGCCGATCTGTTGGACGGCGAACTGCAGCGGGTAGAACGAAGCGACGACCCCCAGTTTGCTCCCCGGCCCGGCCTCCGCGGCTCCCGATCCGCAGGCGCTCAGGGCGAGGGCGGCGACGGTCGCGAGGGCGATGCAGGCGAGTGGGGTGGCCAGTGCTTCGGCTAGCTGTGGTGGCTTCACATACTGATTATCAGTCTCAATGAGAATGATTGTCAAAAGGTTCCGGATGGCGACCCCGTATGCCGGCCGCGACCCTCGCGTTCAGGCGCGGGGGAAGAGCTGCACCACGGCGAGGGCGATCGCGAGCAGCAGCACGGCAACTCGCATGATCCGCTCCGTTCCGCTCAGTCGCGGCCAGGAGAGATAGAGGATCCACCCGACGAACGTGGCGGCCACTCCCATGAGGACGAACCCGACCGGACCGGCGATCACCACCCCCGCAACGAGCAGGGCGAGCATGAGCAGGAAGGGCACCGCCCGGGGTAGCTGGCTGAGCTTGGTGATCACGGGCAGGCTGGCGCGTTCGATGCTCGGGCGCAAGGTGTTCGGCACCCCATGAGGTTACCGGGGTGATCGGAGGCAACGGTGAAGGTGCCGCACCGATAGCCTTGCCGCATGGCTGTTACCTCCACCGTCGACACCGTTGTCAGTCTCTGTAAGCGCAGGGGTTTCGTGTTCCCTTGCGGTGAGATCTATGGGGGTACCCGCTCCGCGTGGGACTACGGGCCCCTCGGAGTTGAGCTGAAGGACAACATCAAACGGCAGTGGTGGAAGTCCATGGTCCAGCAGCGCGACGATGTGGTGGGCCTGGACTCCTCAGTCATTCTGCCCACCAAGACGTGGGAGGCATCCGGCCACGTCGCGACCTTCACCGACCCGCTGACCGAGTGCCAGTCGTGCCACAAGCGTTTCCGCGCCGATCACCTGCAGGAGGCGGTGGCAGAGAAGAAGAGCAAAGCCAGCAAAGACGGCACGGACAGCACGGTGAACCCAGATGACATACCTCTGTCGGCCATTGCCTGCCCCAACTGCGGCACCCGCGGTTCATGGACCGAGCCCCGGCAGTTCTCCGGCCTGCTCAAGACCTATCTGGGTGTCACGCAGGACGAGTCGGGCCTGCACTACCTGCGGCCCGAGACGGCGCAGGGCATCTTCTTGAACTTCGCCAACGTCATGAACTCTGCGCGCAAGAAGCCGCCGTTCGGCATCGCCCAGATCGGCAAGAGCTTCCGAAACGAGATCACGCCCGGCAACTTCATCTTCCGGACCCGCGAGTTCGAGCAGATGGAGATGGAGTTCTTCGTCGTGCCCGGCACTGACGAGGGGTGGCACCAGTACTGGATCGACGCGCGCACCCAGTGGTATGTCGACCTGGGCATCAACAAGGACAACCTGCGCCTCTTCGAGCACGCCAAGGAGAAGCTCTCGCACTACTCCAAGCGAACGGTCGATATCGAGTACCGCTTCGGCTTCCAGGGCAGTGCCTGGGGCGAACTCGAGGGCGTCGCCAACCGCACCGATTACGACCTGACAGTGCACTCGAAAGCATCGGGTCAGGATCTGAGTTATTACGAGCAAGCTACCGATACTCGCTACACGCCCTACGTCATCGAGCCCGCAGCCGGTCTGACTCGCTCGCTGATGGCTTTCCTCGTCGACGCTTATACCGAGGACGAGGCACCTAACGCCAAGGGCGGCGTCGACAAACGCGTCGTGCTCAAGCTGGATCGCCGGTTGGCTCCCGTCAAGGTCGCGGTGCTTCCGCTCTCGCGTAACGCAGACCTCACACCCAAGGCCAAAGATCTTGCGCAGCAACTGCGTCAGTACTGGAACGTCGAATTCGACGACGCCGGTGCAATCGGTCGCCGCTACCGTCGACAGGATGAGATCGGCACGCCGTTCTGCATCACCGTCGATTTCGATACTCTCGACGACCACGCCGTGACGATTCGTGAGCGAGACAGTATGGCGCAGGAGCGAGTTGCACTCGATCAGGTCCAGGCTTACCTGGGGCAGCGTCTACTCGGCGCTTGATGCGCTCCGCGCCCGTGTGTGCGTAGTAGGAGCCAGTCCCTACTACGCACACACGGGCGGCGGAGCCGCATCTCAGAAGCGGCCGCCGCTTCCGCGCCCACCGCCGCCCCCGAAACCGCCACCGCCGCCCCCGAA